>DATBWH010000080.1:0-32460 GCA_036514895.1 Candidatus Humimicrobiaceae bacterium | reverse complement strand
GTGTAGCGCAGTTTGGTTTAGCGCACCTGCTTTGGGAGCAGGGGGTCGGAGGTTCAAATCCTCTCACCCCGACCATTTCGGGCGGGAATAGCTCAGTTGGCTAGAGCGTCAGCCTTCCAAGCTGAAGGTCGCGGGTTCGAGCCCCGTTTCCCGCTCCATTTTTTAGTAATAGATTTTAATTTGTTATAATAATTATATAAATTTTGCGCCAGTAGCTCAGCTGGATAGAGCAACGGATTTCTAATCCGTGGGTCGGGGGTTCAAATCCCTCCTGGCGTACCAGAAATCTTGGAAATTCGTTGTATAATTTTACTTGAAGAAACATATGGTGAGAATAGCTCAGCTGGTAGAGCACAGGATTGTGGATCCTGGGGTCGCGGGTTCGAGCCCCGTTTCTCACCCCATTTTTTAAACCTTGCGCCTGTAGCTCAGTGGATAGAGCGTCGGACTTCGAATCCGTGCGTCGGGGGTTCGAATCCCTCCAGGCGTACCAAAAATATATGGATATTTGCTTGGAAACCGTAGAGTCAAATGATTGAAAACATGCCAGTGGCATGTTTTCGGGATTCGAAAAGACGGACCGAGTGATAACGAGGGAGTCTGCGTCTCTGCAGCGAACAAAGTGAGACGAAAGAACGAATCCCTCCAGGCGTACCAAATTTAAATGGGCCGTTAGCTCAGTAGGTAGAGCACCTGACTCTTAATCAGGGTGTCACAGGTTCGATCCCTGTACGGCTCACCATTTCTGCGAGAGTGGCGGAACTGGCAGACGCGCTAGACTTAGGATCTAGTGGGGTAACACCTATAGGGGTTCAAGTCCCCTCTCTCGCACCAGAAAAGATATAAATTTTGGAGTAGAATTTAAACTAAACAGTAGAAAACATGCCATAAGTGCATGTTTTCGGGACTTGAAAAGACGGACTGAGCGAAAGCGAGGGAGTCTGCGTCTCTGCGGCGGGGCCTGCTTTGTATTTTAATAATTTTCTATTATAATATGAGTCTTAATGTTGAAACAGAACCGTTCTATTTGAGGTGTATTAGGAGGAATTTTATTGAGTTACAAGATAAAAAGTCAGAAGAAAATCGACTTAAATAAGGTTAAATTAGAAATAGAGATTTCAAATAACTATTTAAAGAAAAATATTGGTAAAGCCTATAAGAGTATATCCGGTAAAGCGAATATTCCCGGTTTCAGAAAAGGTAAGATTCCATATCAGGTGATAGATCTGAATTTTGGTAAACAATATGTTTTAAATGAAGCGGCCAGTCTTTCGATTTCAGAATTATATCCTGACATAATAATGCAGTCCAAACTGATGCCGATAGATTACCCTAAAATAAGGATCAACGAGTTATCTGAAGATTCACTTCTGGGGTTCGAGATGGAAGTGGAACTGGAACCTGAAATAGAATTACCGGCATATAAGGGAGTAAAAGTTTCAGGTATCTCGATTGATGTGTCCGATGAAGAATTGGAACGACAGATAAATAATATAAGAAATAACTTTGCATCACTCGAACCGGTCGAAGACGGCAGGTCAATATCAAAAGGCGATTATGTCACTCTGGATTTCAGTGGTGAAATCGAAGGAAAAGCATTTGAGGGCGGCAATGCCGAAGATTATCTTCTGGAAGTCGGTTCGAACACATTGTTTACCGGATTTGAGGATTCTCTTATCGGGATGAAAAAAGTTGAAAGGAAAAATGTAATCCTTACATTACCGAATAATGTCAAAAATACCGATCTTGCGGGCAAAGAGGCAAACTTCAGCATTTTTATAAAAGAAATAAAGAGGAAGATACTGCCTGAAATAAATGAGGAATTTTTAAAGAACCTGGGTGATTTCAAGGATGCCGATGATTTTAAAGATAATATCAAAAAGAGATTGGTCGAGCAGAAAGAAAGTTTTAGAAGGTCAAAGATAATAGAAGAAATCCTCAATCATATTGTGGATAATATGAAGACTAAAGTTCCCGATGTAATGGTAACCAACAGGATAAAGCAGATAAACGAAGAGATCGATGAGGATTTAAAAAGACAGAAAATAAGCAGGGATAATTACCTCAGAGCTGTAAATATAACGGAAGACAAACTCAATGAAGAAATCAAGGAGAAAGCGGCCAGAGAAATAAAAGAATATCTGATCTTCAAGGCATTGGAAAAAGCAGAGAAGAGGAATATAGAACCCTCCGAAGAAGAGATTAAAAAAGAAAAAGATAATATTATCGGCAGATGCAAAAAAGAAGAAGATGTTAAAAAGGTAAAGGAATTTTTTGAAAATCCCGAAGGCCAGAGGACTATTGTCGAGACTATAAAAAGAAGAAAAATAATAGATTTATTGATAGCAAGTGCCAGGATTATAGAAGAAGCAAATGCAGGTGGCAAAGATACAGAGGAAATATGGACACCTGATAAAGATAAGGCAGGAGTTGAAAAAGGAGACGAAAAGCTCTGGACTCCTGGTTCAAAATAATTAGAAAGAGAGATGAATGAAATGTCTAATGATTATTTAATTCCGATGGTGATCGAACAGACCAGTAGAGGGGAACGCTCTTTCGATATTTACTCACGCTTGCTCAAGGAAAGAATAATTTTTCTGGGAGTAGCTATAGATGATAATATCGCAAATGTGGTCATGGCCCAGATGCTGCATCTGGAGGCTGAGGACCCGGAAAAAGATATACAGCTATATATAAATAGTCCTGGCGGAATCGTGACCTCAGCCCTTGCAGTTTATGATACCATGCAGTTCATAAAATCTCAGGTATCCACTATATGTATTGGTCAGGCTGCAAGTGCAGCTGCGGTTCTGCTTCTGGCGGGAGCAAAAGGCAAAAGATTTTCACTGCCTAACTCGAGAGTCATGCTTCACCAGCCATCCGGAGGTGTTTCCGGAACCACTATTGATGTGGAAATCCATGCAAAAGAAATGGTAAGGATCCGTTCTCTATTGAATGGAATAATTGCAAAACATACAGGCCAGGAAGTAAAAAAGGTGGAGAAGGATACTGAAAGGGACTTTATATTGAATGCAGAGGATGCCAAAAAATATGGCATCGTGGACGAAGTAATATATAAAAAATAATATCGCTAAGGAGTGTATAAACTTGTCAACAAATGACGGAAAAAAAAGTGATTTTTTAAAATGTTCTTTTTGCGGTAAATCCCAGAATCAGGTAAAAAAATTGATTGCAGGTCCAGGGGTTTATGTTTGCAATGAATGTGTGGATCTGTGTAACGAGATCATAGATGAAGAATTAAAAGAACAAAGGGAAGTCGACTTCAAGGATCTTCCCAAACCCAAAGAAATATATTCGATATTGAACGAATATGTAATAGGTCAGGAAAGGGCAAAAAAGGTCCTTTCTGTAGCAGTATATAATCATTATAAAAGAGTCAAATATGAAGGCAGTCTGAATGAAGATGATATAGAGATCCAGAAAAGCAATATTTTGCTAATTGGCCCGACCGGCTGCGGCAAGACCCTTCTTGCCCAGACCCTTGCCAGGATATTAAATGTCCCATTCTGTATTGCAGATGCGACCGCACTTACCGAGGCGGGTTATGTCGGAGAAGATGTAGAAAACATACTACTCAGATTGATACAGGCTGCAGATTTTGATATCAAAAGAGCTGAAACCGGCATAATCTATCTGGATGAGATTGATAAAATCAGCCGTAAATCCGAAAATCCTTCTATCACGAGAGATGTATCCGGAGAAGGAGTGCAGCAGGCACTTCTCAAGATTTTAGAGGGAACCGAAGCCAATGTTCCTCCCCAGGGAGGGAGAAAACATCCTCATCAGGATTTTATACAGATCAATACAAATAATATTCTTTTTATCTGCGGGGGTTCATTCAGCGGATTGGAAAAGATAATAGAAAAAAGGATCAATGAAAGCAGTGTAGGATTTATTTCAAGAAAAACTCCTGCCAAGATTGAAAAGATCGATAAGCTTCTTCCCCTGATAATGCCGGAAGATCTATTGAAATACGGTCTTATACCGGAACTGATCGGGAGGCTGCCTGTTATAAGCACGCTCTCTAATCTTACCGAGAGCGATCTCATTAAAATCTTAATGGAACCTAAAAATTCTCTGGTAAGGCAATACGTAAAGATGTTCAAGATGGATAAGGTAGATTTGGAGTTTACAAAAGATGCTTTGAGAGAGATTTCAAAGCGTGCCCTAAAAAGGGGAACCGGAGCAAGAGGACTGAGGGCAATTATGGAAGAAATAATGCTTAACATAATGTTTGAGATACCCCAGCGTGATGACATAAGAAAATGTATTATAACCAGAGAGGTTGTAGAGAATAAAACAGAACCCGAGATAATCGGTAGATCAAACAATAAAGTTTTTTTGAAAGATGAGGAAAAATCAGCCTAAAATGTTCGATGAGATCAAGGATAAATTCAATCCTTCGGCATTTGAACAGAAAATCTACCGTTATTGGTTAGAAAATAAATACTTTTCTGCAAAAATCGATAAATCAAAAGTCCCATTCAGTATGGTAATACCCCCTCCTAATGTGACCGGATACCTTCATATTGGTCATGCTCTGAATAATACTCTGCAGGATGTGATCGTAAGATACAAGAGGATGAAAGGATTCAATACTACCTGGGTACCGGGGACGGATCATGCAGGAATAGCCACCCAAAATGTTGTAGAAAGAGCCCTGGAAGAGAGAAATACAAATAGATTTCAACTGGGAAGAGAAAAGTTCGTGGGAGAAGTATGGCGCTGGAAAGAAAAGTACGGCAGCCGGATCATAGACCAATTGAAGTCACTGGGCTGTTCATGTGACTGGGACAGGGAAAGGTTTACCTTCGATAAGCAGTACAGCAAGGCAGTAATAAGAGAGTTCGTTGTCCTCTACAAAAAAGGTCTGATTTACAGGGGAAATTACATGGTCAACTGGTGTCCCAGGTGTGGGACCGCGATCTCGGATATCGAAGTTGAACATGTCGTAAAAAAGGGTAATTTGTGGGATATAAAGTATCCCTTGATCGATCCTGAAACCGGCAAACCCAGTGACAGCGAATATATAGTTGTTTCGACTACAAGACCCGAAACAATGCTTGGCGATACCGCAGTTGCCGTAAACCCGGGTGACCAGAGATATAAGAAATATAAGGGCAGAACCGTATACCTTCCGTTGATGGGGAGATATATTCCTCTTATAGAAGACGATTATGTGGATATGGAATTTGGAACCGGTGCTGTCAAGGTCACTCCGGCACACGATCCCAATGATTTTGAAATAGGAAAAAGACATAAACTTGAAGAGATCAATATCTTTAACGAAGATGCTACTTTGAATTCAAATGCAGGAAAATACGAGAGCATGGACCGTAATTCCGCAAGACAAAAAGTCCTGAAGGATCTGGAAGAGAAGGGTTACCTGCTGGGTAAAAAAGTTCACGATTCATCGGTTGGAATTTGTTCAAGGTGCAGCACAATAGTAGAACCAAGGATCTCGATGCAGTGGTTCATGTCCATGAAAGAACTGGCCGGTCCTGCCATTAGTGCAGTAAAAGAGGGAAAGGTAAAAATAATCCCAAAAAAATGGGAGAAATTGTATTTTAACTGGATGGAAAATATCAGGGATTGGTGCATATCACGTCAATTGTGGTGGGGGCATCAGATTCCGGTATGGTATTGCAGGGATTGTAATGAAATGATAGTAAGCGAGGAAAAACCTGCGGGTTGTTCTAAATGCAGCGGCAGCATTATGGAACGGGATCAGGATGTTCTTGACACATGGTTCAGTTCCTGTCTGTGGCCGCTTGCAGTTTTTGGCTGGCCCGAAGAAACGGAGGACCTTAAATATTTTTTCCCGACCGATACTCTGATAACTGCTCATGATATTATCTTTTTCTGGGTTGCCAGGATGATTATGATGAGTCTTTACTTTAGAAAAGATATACCTTTCAGAGAAGTTTTTATAAACCCTCTGGTAAACGATGTGTTTGGTCAGAAAATGAGTAAATCCAAAGGCAATGCGGTGGATCCCGTGGATATAATCAATCAAAAAGGAGCTGATGTCCTGAGATTTACACTTACTTCTTTGACCACTCCCGGAAGAAACCTGAGTCTGGGAGATGAAAAGATCGAAGGAGTAAGAAATTTTGCAAATAAATTATGGAATGCGTCCAAATTTGTCACAGCAAATTTAAAAGATGAAGATATGGCTGATATCGATATAGACCGGTTAGGCCTGGATATCTGGGACAGATGGATACTGTCAAGGTTGAACAGGACTATTATAGGGGTCGAAAAATATCTGGGAAAATATAATTTTTCTTTTGCTTCAAGGATGCTCGCGAGCTTTCTCTGGAATGACTATTGTGATTGGTATATAGAGTCTGCCAAAGTTAAGATATATTCTCCAAAAAACAGCGGTGATAAAAAAACTGCGTTATTCATTTTATGGTATGTCCTGGAAAAATACCTGAAACTTCTCCATCCGTTTATGCCTTTTGTGACCGAACGGATCTGGCAGAGTATTCCGCACAGTGGTGAAAGCATAATGGTAGAGAGTTTTCCGGAACCCGATTCTGCAAGAATCGATCCGCATATCGAAGGAGAAATAAAAATATTGTTCGGTGTCATAAGCGAGATAAGAAAGATAAGATCAGAGCTTAAAATAAATCCTGCCAGCAGGGTCAAGATAAGCTTGCTGGCGAGTGAAGATAAAAGCAAGGCCATACTGGAAAAAAATAATGAATATATATGCAGCCTGGCGAAAGCTGAGGAACTCGAGTTTAAAGACTTTACCGGTAAAAAAGGATATATAAAAGCTGCCGCAGCAAATGTAGATATATTCATTAATATTGCCGATGCGATAGATGTGGAATCCGAAAAGAAAAGAATAGGGGACCAGATCAAAAAAGTGAATCTGGATATTGAAAAAAGCAAAAAAAAGTTATCAAATACCGATTTCCTGAATCAGGCACCAAAGGAAATAATCCAAAAAGAAAAAAATAATCTGGAACAGGCAGAAAAGATATTGGCGGTACTGGAAGATCAATTGGATAGAATAAAGTCCATTAACAAATAACATAACGTCAAACAAGTGAGAAATTGTGAATTACAGGCAAGTAAGCAAATATCTTGATGACTGCCTTATTTTTGGAATAAAACCAAATCTTGTAAGAATAAAAAAAATTCTACAGCTTCTTCGCAACCCTCAAACAAAGATCGACTTTATCCATATTGTTGGAACGAATGGCAAAACTTCCACTACTAAAATGGTTTCCGCAATATTAAAAAGCCAGGGCATTCGTGCCGGTTATCATATTTCTCCTCATATCGACAGTTATACGGAAAGAATGCGGATAGACGGTAAGGACCTTTCGGAAAAAAAATTTACTGAAATCTTTAACGCGATATGTCCTGTAATCCAGGAAGTGAATAAAATGGATCTGGGCGGTCCGGTTACCCAGTTTGAGATAATATCTGCCATGGCATTCAAGTTGGCTGAAAATGAAAATATCGAAGTTATGGCACTTGAAGCAGGAATGGGAGGAAGATGGGATGCCACAAATATTGCCGATTCAAAGGTAGTGGGACTTACAGGTGTAAGTCTGGAACACACTGAAATACTCGGTAAGACAATAAGAGACATAACTCTGGAGAAAGTAGAAGTAATAAAAGAAAATGCACTGGTTGCAACTACAAGCGGCAATAAAGAAGTTCTGGAGATTTTAAGTGATAAAGCTGAAAAAACCGGTTCCGGACTTTTTTTATACGGAAAAGACTTTTATATTCAGAAGAAGAAAAACATGGGACTGAAAGGATGGACCCTTGATATCAAAGGAATAAATGATACTTATGAAAATCTGACGTTACCTCTTCTGGGACAGTATCAGCCTTTAAACCTTTCACTGGCAATAACTCTTGCAGAGCTCTATATGGGAACAAAAGGGAAAAAAATAAACAAAGAAAAATTAAGAAAGGATATATCCGGTATCCAGATAAAAGGGAGACTTGAGATCATAAGAAAAGAACCTATGATAATCCTTGATGCGGGCCATAACCCCGAAGGAGCAGAGAATTTCGTTAAGAATATCTCCTACTACTTTGGTGAAAAGAAGAAAATAATAATATTCGCTGTCCTTAAGGATAAAGATTACGAAAATATGGTCGAGGGAATAATCGGGGTAAGTGATATCTTGATTTTGACTTCAAGTCTAAATATAAGAAGCCTGAGTGTAGATCGGCTTGAAAAAGTAGTAAAAGAGAAAATAAAATTGTTAAAAAATAAAGCTTGCCGGCCTGCCAGGGTATATAAGGTAGATACTATAGAAAATTCCATAAAATTTGCTTTAAAAATTTCTACCATAAATGATATTATATGCATTACCGGTTCTATAACTAATTTAGAGAATATTGTTTGCAAATATAAAATTTAACCTGGAGGATAGATGGATTTATTTGAATATTTTAATAATATTTTAGCTTTTTTCCAAAACCCGATATGGAAATATCTGTTTTACGGATTAATTTTCGTTTTGATTATCGTTTGGCTAGCCTTTGTATATTGGACATATAGAGATGCCAGACTCCGGGTCGAATCTCAGGCTTCGGCTATTTTCTGGGCAGTGATTATACTCATGCTGAATTTTTTGGGATTGATACTATATTTGATATTAAGACCTCCGGAATATTTAGATGATGTAGTGGAAAGGGACCTTGAAATAGAAAGAATGGAAGCACTGCTTAATAATAAAGAGTTCAGCTGTCCTGCATGTGGGAATCCCGTAAAGGATGATTTTTTAATTTGCCCTTACTGCAGAAAGAAACTAAAAAGTTCCTGTATCAATTGCGGCAAGCCTTTGAGTTTAAACTGGAAAGTTTGTCCCTATTGCAGAAATACTCAATAACGAAAGAGAGATTTTGTAATGAGCGGATGCAGGAATTCTAAAAATAGTGACATCCTGGATGAAATCGATAATAACCTCGAAAGAAGCCTGATCATAGTCAAACCGGATGGGGTGGAAAAAAAAGTAATCGGAGAGATCATATCCCGTTTTGAAAAAGAAGATCTGAACATTGAAAAGTTAAAAATGTTGAGAATAGACAGGGAACTTGCACACAAGCATTATCAGGATCATAAAGATAAAAGTTTTTTTGATATATTGATCGAGTACATAACATCGGGTCCGGTGGTAGCAATGGTAATAAGCGGTAAAAATGCAATCACCAGAGTGAGGGAACTCATGGGACCGACCGATCCCAGAAAGGCAAAAAGAGGGACCATCAGGGGTGATTTTGGTGGTGATATTACTGTAAATGTGATCCATGGTTCGGATTCCAGGGAAAACGCCAGGAGAGAAATAGAATTATTTTTTGGTCAGTGTGAATAGTAAAAAATCTTAAAGGTGGCGAATGGGTAAAAGAAGGGGAAAAATAGTTTTTTTAATAGTATTGCTTGGAGGCATAATAGGAGCTATTTTGGGCCATGTCCTTAAAGATATTGTTCCGATTTTAGATAAAGGATTAAAGGTGGGCACGGACTCTCTCAGCCTTAATTTATATTTGATAGATATAAGTTTTGGCATTCATGTAAATATTACACTCGGTGCCATAATAGGGTTACTTATAGCTTTTTTATTAGCTGATGTTGGAAGAAGAAGATCGTAGAAAAAAAATTATTTTAGCTTCTGCTTCTCCGAGAAGAAAAGAAATACTAAAGCTTTTAAAGCTGGATTTTGAAGCGATCGAGCCAAAAAATTGCGAAGAGAAGCAGTATAAAAATCCTTACCATACTGTAATCGACAATAGTATCATTAAAGCTAAAAATGTTTATAATTATATAAAGGAACAGGGCCTGAAAGAACAGAGCCCTTATTACGGAAAGGAATTCCTGATTGCCGGTTTCGATACTATCATATATATGAAGAACAGATATATGGGCAAACCGGCAAGTATTGAGCAGGCAGTTGAATTCTTAAATCTTTTTTCAGGCAGGGTTCATAAAGTAATAAGCGGAGTTTGTGTTTTGGATAGTTTATCAGGTAAGTATTATTTTGACACCGAAACAACTAAGGTCAAATTCAGAAATCTTACTGAAAATGAGATCAAAGCATATATAGATAAGGAAGATGTACTTGATAAAGCCGGAGCTTATAATATATTTGGGTTTGGAAGTCTATTGGTAGATAAAATAAACGGTTGTTTTTATAATATAGCCGGACTCCCGGTTAAGAAATTTGCAGATCTGGTTGGGAAATTTAAATTTAATATTTTAGGTTAAGTTAAGGAGTTGATAGATGCAGATGTTTGATTTTTTCTTGAATATAGTTGGCAGGGATATGGGTATTGACCTGGGAACTGCTTTTACTCTGGTGTATGTAAAAGGTAAAGGAATAGTGCTTGATGAGCCATCTATTGTAGCAATCGACAAAGAAAGAAAAAAAATACTGGCGGTCGGCAAAGAAGCCAAGAGAATGCTGGGAAGAACTCCCGATAATATTGTTGCAATCAGACCCTTAAAAGATGGGGTGATCGCGGATTTTGAAACAACTGAAAAAATGCTCCGGTATTTTATTCAAAAGGTTCATAAAAATGTAGCTTTTGCGAGACCCAGAATTGTTATTTGTGTCCCTTCGGGAATTACTCCGGTGGAAAAGAAAGCAGTCATTGAGACTACTGAACAGGCGGGAGCGAGGGCGGCTTATATAATCGAGGAACCTCTGGCTGCAGCCATAGGTTCAGGTCTACCTATCGATGAACCAAGGGGCAGCATGATCATAGATATAGGAGGAGGAACTTCCGAGGTAGCGGTAATATCTCTGGGAGGAATAGTCGTCAGTCAGTCACTGCGTATTGGCGGAGATGAGATGGACGAAGCTATAATCTACTATCTTAAAAAAGAACATAATCTGTTTATAGGTGAAAGTACAGCCGAAAAAGTGAAGATAGAGATAGGATCTGCGTTCCCTCTTGAGAATGAAGAAAAAATGGAAATAAACGGAAGAGATCTGGTGACCGGCCTTCCCAAGACAATCATTATCACCAGCCAGCAGATAAGAAAAGCACTGGAAAAAGTACTGGGTGATATCGTGAATTCAATTGTCGAGGTACTGGATGTCACACCCCCTGAACTTTCTTCAGATATAATGAAGAGGGGTATTTTCATGGCGGGAGGCGGATCACTGCTTAAAGGGTTGACTGAAAGAATCAGCAGGGAGACACATTGTCCCGTTTATATGGCCGAAGATCCTATGGCAGCAGTAGCTATCGGGGCAGGAAAGTGTGTTGAAGATTTTAATACTCTAAAAAAATACCTCAAATATTCGAAATAACTGTTTTAAATTCAATCTATAATATTCGCCGATGGTTACATTAAATAGAAGGTTCAGAAACTATATCGTTCTTGCCATAATAATTGTTTTATGTCTGATAATTATTACAGTAAGTTTTAGAGAATCCGATTTAATCAATAATATCAAGGTCAAGACCGTTGATTTCTTCAAACCCATTCAGGAAAAGTTTTATTCTTTCACCAGTCCTATCATCCGTTTTATAAATTCAATAAGGGATTATATAAACCTCCGGCAAAAATACCTGGATCTACAGGAGGAAAATGCTCTCTTGAGACAAAAATACAGTGAAGGCATAAACCTTAAAGTGGAAAACGATTCTCTGAGAAAGCTATTGGGTGTAAATCTGAGAGAAGACTATGAGACCGTGACTGCCAGAGTGATAGGATATTATGAAAGTAAATGGCAATCTGAAATCGTCTTAAATGTCGGTAAAAGTGATGGAGTGCTGGAAGGAATGGGAGTGATCAATCAAGATGGACTGATCGGAGTGGTAATACTTGCGGGTAATGATACTTGCAATGTGCGGGTAATCAACGATCCCCAAAGCAATATCGGGGTAAGGATATTGTCATCAAGAAAACTCGGGATCATCCAGGGCACCCAGGATAGGAAAATCACTTTAAATTACATTTCAAGCGAAGAATCCGTATTCAAGGGAGATGTAATAATCACATCCGAATATGGAAATTTACCGGGTGAAATACTGATAGGACGGGTAAGAGAAGTGAGTAAAAATCCGGGTGATCCATATAAAATAATCGGGATCGAACCGTTTGTGGATTTTAAAAAAATAGAGTATGTTTTGATTATAAAGCAGTAGATATTAATATCATGAAGGTTTTTTATAAATTTTTGCATTTTTTTATACTTGTAATCTGCTTGCTGCTTCAGATAGTTTTTTTTGAATATCTTAAGTCTTTTTCGATAAACTTCGATTTGGTCATGGTGGTCATAATAGCAGTTGCTCTATTTGACGGTACCTTCTGGGGAATCTTATTTGGATTTGCGGCAGGAATGGTATTGGATCTTTTAATAGGAGATATTATAGGAATAAGTGCCCTTATTTATCCGATAAATGCCTTTATAGCATCGAAACTAATTACGTCTGGTTTTAAATTCAAGTATTTGACTTATTCATTTATTATTTTTCTGGTTACTGAAATAAATATTATAATAGTCAGTCTGATCCGCTATTTGTTTAATTTTAACAGCAACTGGATGCAAATGGGATTGGAACTTATAACAAAGCCGATTTTAAATATTATTTTAATATTTATTATTTTTCCTATCATAAGTATAAGTTCGGGAATGACGAGGGAGATCGAATTTGGGTTTAAATATAAAAATAAGATTTAAAATAATACTTTATTTGCTTGCAATAATCGCGCTAGTGCTTATGCTGAGACTTTACTTTTTACAGGTAATGAGCGGGGAACTTTATGCTGAAATGGCATCGGAAAATATAAGCAGAGAAAAAACTGTACTGGCCCCCCGTGGAAATATATATGACCGTAATGGAAAACTGCTGGTTAAGAGCATTCCTGTCAAAGCCGTAGCCATAGAACCTCTTATAGTTTCAGAAAATGAAGATGTGATGAGGACTTTAAGCGAATATTTGAACATACCATATGAAGACATAAGGGAGAAAGTGGAGCAAAGCAATCTGTCCTACATAGACAGGTTGATTTTAAAAACGGATATAAATACTCCCACTATGATCTATCTCAAGGAAAATAGCAGTAAATTGCCTGGAGTGGAGGTAATTGACTTATACCTGAGGGAATACAATTTTGGTTTTCTTGCGTCGCATTTGATGGGATATACCGGAGAAATCGATAAAGAAAGATTGAAGTCTGAAAGATATGCTATGGACTACGAGGGCGGAGATCAGATTGGACTAACAGGGCTGGAAGAAGCATATGAAAATCTTCTCAAGGGTAAAAAAGGTAAAATAATATATGAGGTCGATCCTCTGGGGAGACCGGTAAGCATACTGGAAGAAACATATCCTATTAGCGGAAGCGATCTGTATCTGACAATAGATATAGATTTGCAGAGATTTGTAGAAGAAGCCCTTTATCAATCCATACTTGAGGTGAGGCAGAAGAAGATCCGTGGTACGGACGAGTATTATAAAGTACCCGGAGGAGCCGTTGTGGTGCTTGATTCAAGAAACGGTCAGATACTGGCTATGGCAAGTTATCCCACCTATAATCCGGAACTGTTCGTGGGTGGAATATCAATAGAGGATTATGCTGAATTAGAGGATCCGGAAAATCATTTCCCTCTTCTAAATAGAGCGGTTATGTCTTTTCCTCCGGGTTCGGCAATAAAAATAGTTCCGGCTTACGCAGGACTTGCCGAAGGAATAATAAGTGAAAGAGGGCGTCTGTATTGTGCAGGGGCATGGACAGGACTGGGAGAAAATTTTATAAAATATTGCTGGCAGAGAGGGGGGCATGGCAGTCTTGATATCAGAGGAGCCATTAAGAATTCCTGTGATATTTATTTCTATCAGGTAGGCTACGGGCTTCTTTTAAAAAATGATAATATGGAAGAGCTTCTGCAAAAATATTTAAGGACCTTCGGATTTGGCTCTGCAACAGGGATCGATCTTCCGAATGAAGATGCCGGATTGGTTCCGGATAAAGAATGGAAAAAAGATTATTTTAAGGATCAACCGGGATATGATGTATGGTTTCCGGGAGATACGGTCAATATGGCAATAGGACAGGGAGATTTACTTGTGACCCCACTTCAGTTGGCCCAGGCTTATTCGATTCTTGCAAACCGGGGATTGGAATATCAACCATATCTGGTCAAAGAAATAAGGGATTCCGAAGGGAATTTGTTTCTTGATAGTTCAGAAGACGAGTATCAGGATTTAAACCTGGACGAATATTTCATCGAGATAATAGAAGATGGTATGGTTCAGGTGGTAAGCCCGGGTGGAACCGCAGCCGGCACTTTCTGGGATTTTCCATTGAATGAAATACCAATTGCAGGAAAAACAGGTACCGCGGAATTTTTTGGAAAACAGGATTATGCATGGTTTGCGAGTTACGCTCCGGTTGGCAATCCCCAGTATGTGGTCGCAGCAATGTTTGAAGAGGCTGGTTCCGGAGGAAGCAATGTGGCACCAATGATTGAGAAGATATACAGATATTTATTTAATATTGAATGACATGATTATAAGAGTAGATGATAAAAAGAATAAAAAGTCTTAGAGATTTTGGAAGTCTTGACAGAGAGAAGAGAAGGATCCGATTTGATTTTATATTATTTTTCCTGGTGCTTGCTATTTCTTCATGGGGAGTTTTGATAATTTATAGTGCAACCAAAGAGACCCTGCCCGGAGGAGTCTCGGATCCCCAATATTACCTGAAAAGACAGTTAATCTGGCTGGGAGTCGGGATTGTCATATTCGTAGCAATTCAATTCATAAATTACAGGAAAATCCAGAGATACTGGTGGCTGGTTCTCGCTGCGGGAATCTTTTCACTTATAGCCGTACTTCTTTTTGGTTATGAAGTTCATGGATCGAAAGGCTGGATAGATTTAAAATTTACTACAGTTCAACCATCGGAGTTTTCAAAGATTTTTATGGTAGCAGTCCTATCTGCTATCATGTCAAAATGGAGAAGTGAAAAAGTATCCGGTGTTACTTTCAGGAAAGTTGCCATTTCATCATTTGTGGCACTTACATTCGTGGTACTGGTTTTACTGGAACCGGATTATGGAACAGCAATTATATATTTCATAGTATATATTGGATTATTATTTGTATCAGGGGCTAATTTTCTCTATTTACTTTCAATACTGGGGCTAACGGCAGGAGGTTTTTTTCTTGCTCTTAATGCAGGTCTCATCAAGCAATATCAACTGGACAGGATTCTTATTTTTTTAAAACCGGACGTTTCATCAATTGAGGGTGCCGGCTACAATCTATATCAGTCCAAACTGGCGATTGGTTCCGGCGGACTTTTAGGCAAAGGTCTTTTTCTGGGAAAGCAGACCAATCTGAATTATGTTCCTGAACAACATACCGATTTTATATTTTCCGTTATCGGAGAAGAAGTGGGTTTTGTGGGAGCGGTTTTAGTAATATTGATACTCGGAGTGATTATCTGGAGATGCTTCTATATAGCTTCGAATTCTTCCGATACCTTTGCCATGCTGCTTGCTTCCGGAGTAGGTTTTGTTATTTTATCTCAGGTGGTCATAAATATAGGTATGACTATAGGTATTATGCCAATTATAGGAATTCCTCTGCCCTTCTTGAGTTCCGGTGGTTCCAGCCTCATAAGTATGTTTCTGGGTGTTGCACTTGTAGAAAATGTGTATATATGGAGAGAAGTAAGAAAAAGTCATGAGATCGCTTATCAGGAGTTTAGATAATCTCTGGGAAATCAAATATGGACAAAATAAAAAGGCTGGATTTTACTCTGCTTGGAAAACTCTTAAAGGATATTGAAAAACCGGGTAGGTATATAAATAATGAAATAGGGACCAAAAGCAAAAATCCGGGAACAGTAAAAGATTTTCACGATTTAATCCTTATGGCTCTTGTGTTTCCTGATATTTATGAAGTCGGAATGTCTAATCTGGGCCTCCAGATCCTGTATGATATTATAAATAAACATGAATGTTTTTCTGCTGAAAGAGTTTTTTCTCCATGGATAGATTTTGAGGAAAAGCTCAGAAGGCAAAAGGTAAAAATCTTTTCACTTGAGAACAGAATATTTCTGGACTCTTTTGATTTGATCGGTTTTACGGTCCAGCACGAACTTTTATATACAAATATATTGAATATACTTGATGTGGGCGGTATAAGTATAAGGACCAGGGACAGGAGAAATAGATTTCCGCTTGTGTGTGCAGGAGGACCTGCGATTGTCAATCCCCAGCCGCTTTCAAGATTCATGGATTTTTTTGTTATCGGGGACGGAGAAGAAGTGGTCATATCCATTTTGCAAAGAGTAAAGAAATACAGGGATAACAAAAAAGAAAAGCAGTGGTTCTTGAAGGAAATCAGCAAGCTTGATGGGGTATATATTCCTGAGTTCTATAAATTCTTTTATTATCCGGATGGCCGTATCGAGAAAATAGAACCGGAAAAAAAGGTAAAAAAGGCACTAATAAAGGACCTGAATGAATTCGAAATAGTCCAGGATCCAATAATACCCAATATCAAAGCAGTGCATGACAGATTTGCGGTAGAGATTATGAGAGGATGCAGCAGAGGCTGCAGATTCTGCCAGGCAGGTATTACCTACAGGCCGGTGCGAAAGAGAGAGGTCGGCTCATTGATCAGGCAAAGCATTGCGGGACTAAAAAAAACAGGTCATGACGAGATCTCATTTTTATCGTTGTCTTCCTCGGACTATAAGGATATCGGACATTTATTGGAGAAAATCACAGGTCTTTCAAAGCCCGGAAGACTTTCTGTTTCAATGCCTTCCATGAGACTGGATAGTCTCAATTTAAAGTTATTCGAGCTTATTCAGAGTGGAAGAAAAACAGGACTTACTTTTGCTCCCGAAGCAGGCAGTCAGAGGATGAGAAATATAATCAATAAAACTATAGAAGAAAAAGAAATGCTTGATTGCATAAAAATGGCTTTCAGCAGCGGTTGGGAGAAAATCAAGCTTTATTTTATGATCGGCTTACCATATGAGAATGATAAAGATATCGATGGAATAACATTACTTGTGGAAAAGATAATAATGTCGGCCAAAGAAAGGCTTTCAGGGAAGAAACTTGCCAGATTAAAAATCAACATCAGTATAAATGCATTCTGTCCCAAACCTTTTACACCTTTCCAATGGGCAGCTCACGACGATACGGAAAACCTTGATAGAAAGTTTGATTTTATTTTAAAAAATGTATCCAAAAGATATGTAAACATAAATTGGGCCGATTCCAGAAAAAGCAGGATAGAATGCGCGCTCGCCAGGGGTAATGACAGGGTAGGAGAAGTTATAGAAAAAGCATGGAAAAATGGAGCCAGATTTGACAACTGGACGGATTTCTTCAAACTATCTGTCTGGGAGGAAGGATTCGAAAAAGCCGGCCTGGATATTGGTCTTTTTACCAGGAATTTTTCGGAAGATGAAGTATTGCCCTGGGATATCATTGATATAGGAGTAAGTAAGGAATTTTTATTAAAAGAATATGACAGAGCAAAAGAATGTTTACGAAACCAGGATAAGATTTAAATTTTACAAAAAAGATGAATTTAAATATTTATCCCACCTTGATATTTCAAGGATAATGATCCGTGCCATTAGAAGAGCTGGACTGGAAATCAAATATAGCCAGGGATATAATCCAAAACCAAAGATAGGTTTCAGCCCTCCTACTCCTTTGGGTGTGGAGAGTATGGCAGAATATGCTGATGTCCTGCTTGATGGTGATATCGATGATGGTGCCTTCAAAAAGAAACTTAATCTTGAGTTAAAACCGCAGATGCAGATTTCAGAAGTAAAAAAGATTACGGAAAAAACCGGCAATCTTATGAATACAGTATCACTGGTCCTCTATGGCTTCGAACTCTATATGTGCTCTTCAGATAATGAAGACCTGCTTAAAAGATTTCATACTGGGTTGAAAGAAGATTTGATTACCAGGTCTGATTTTTCTCACTCGATATTTGATTTGAACATAATCCCGTTAAAGGGAATTTCAGATATTATCCTTCTAAAACTACTGGGATATGCTAAAATTTTCAAAGAAGAAAATAATGAGATTTTTAAATTTAATAATTTTTACGAATATTTCGAAAATTGGTTAAAGCAGTATTGTTTGAATATCAAAGATGTAAAAAAAGAAGAGTTGTTTGTTATGAGTGGAAGTGTACTTAAAACACCGATGGAGATAGTCTAAATTCTTAAGCAAAGGAGATCTGAGATTAAATTGAATAAAGAGATGTTAGTAAGTTCGGATAAAAGTGAGACCCGGATTGCTATTTTGGATTCAAAAAAGGTTACCCAACTTTTTTTTGATCGCAAGAGTAAAAAATCTCTCGTTGGAAATATATATATGGGAAGGGTCAAAAATATTCTTCCCGGACTGGATGCGGCTTTTGTGGATATAGGTGAGGATAAAAATGCTTTTCTGTATATAAATGAAGTCGGTCCGGACATAGATGAGGATAGTGCCGAGGAGATACCCAAGAAAATACAATATGTTCTTAAACCGAATCAAATGGTATTGGTCCAGGTAACTAAAGACCCAATGAAGGCAAAGGGTGCCAGAATCACTACTTATATATCTATTCCGGGCAGATATCTCGTCCTTGCACCTTTTAATAAAGGTATAGGTATCTCCAGAAAACTGTATGGCGAAGAAAGGGAGAATTTAAAAAAAATTGCAATAGAGATAAAAAGCGAAGATTACGGCTTGATCGCAAGGACCGCAGCCAGGGAAGCCGATAAAAACAAATTAAAAAAAGATTTGAAACAGCTTTTAAAAAAGTGGAATTTTATAAAGAAAAAAGCTTCTACTTTAAATAAGCCTGGTATTGTTTTCAATGAATATTCAGTGATTCTAAAATTGATGAGAGATATGTTTTCCGAAGAGTTTAGTGCCATATATGTAGATAAGAAAGTTCTTAAAAGGGAAATCGGCCGTTATCTATACTCTGTCGGGATTAAATTCAATAATGTAATAGTCCATCATGGAAAAGAAGATTTGTTTGAAGCATTTAATGTCAGCGAGGTTATAGAAGGTGCTCTTGAAAGAAAAGTCTGGCTGAAATCCGGGGGATTCATAGTAATAGATTACGGAGAGGCAATGACAACGATAGATGTCAATACCGGTAAATATACTTCAAATAAAAGTTCGTCCCAGACTATACTCAGGACAAACCTTGAAGCAACGGAAACGATTAGCAATCAATTAAGACTACGAGACATCGGCGGGATAATAGTGATCGATTTTATCGATATGGCCAGCGAGAAAGACAGAAAGAAAGTTTATAGCAGATTTTTGCAGTGCCTTGAAAATGACAGGACAAAAACTGAAATACTTCAGTTTTCAAAATTGGGTTTGCTGGAAATGACAAGAAAAAATGTCTCGGACGGGATTCTTGATACTATGTGTAAAACCTGTCCCTTCTGTGGTGGTTCGGGCTACATAAAATCGGAGGAAACGATAAGACTTGAAACTGAGAGAAAGATCAGAAAGCTTGCCAGAGAAAGCATGGCAAAAGGTTTCTTAATAAAATTGAATACAAATATAGCTGCGCTTGTCATAGGTACAGACGGCAGGAATTTAAGGCATCTTGAAAATATAACAAAAAAATATATCGATATTCAGGGTGATTCAAAATTGCCGATCGATGCTTTTATAATTTCAGCAGAGGGTTCGATTGCCGATATAAAAGAAGCGTCTAAACCATTTAAAACAGGCGATATTCTTGATTTACTCGTAGAAGAGCAGTATTTTCATAATAAAAACGATGCTATCTCACGAGTTGATGGTTATATTGTACAGATAATCGATGGGGGGAAATATATTGGTCAGAGACTCAAGGTAGAAATCAAATCCGTATCCAAAACCAGTGCCGTAGCGGAAATTAAGAATTAATGTTTGGATTTCTTTAAGTAAGAAGAATTTTATAGGAAGTTGTATTTAGAGCAGATGTTTTAAATTGACAGGGCAGCAATATATATGGTAGTATGTCACTCTGTAATTGGAAGAGAAAACAGGGAGGAATAAAATTTACGCGATAATCACAAGTGGCGGAAAACAATACAAAGTAGAAGAAAACAAAGATATAGTAATGGAAAGAATCGAGGGTAAAGAGGGAGATAAGGTCACACTTTCGGAAGTGAATCTTATCAGTGATGGTGATAATATAGAAATAGGTAATCCCTTGGTTTCGAAAGCTGCGGTAAAAGCTACTATAAAGAAACAAATAAAAGGAGATAAAGTAATTGCATTCAAGTATAAACCCAAAAAAAGATATAGAAGAAAAGTGGGGCACAGGCAATTGCTTACAATCTTACATTTGGACAAAATAAGCCTGAACGGATAAAAGGAGGAAGGTATGTCCAGCAAAAAAGGTGTTGGAAGCAGTAGAAACGGTAGAGACAGTAACCCAAAATTTTTAGGATTAAAAAAATCCGGAGGTCAAATGGTGATTGCCGGAAATATTATTTTAAGGCAGAGAGGAACCAAATTCAGACCGGGTATAAATGCAGGTGTGGGCCGGGATCATACTATTTTTGCCAAAGCTGACGGAAGAGTCGAATTTATAAAACACACTAAAAAAGGCAAAGTAGTAAATATCATTTCTTAACGGTACTTCTTTTGATTATAAAGAATAAGGTATAAACCCTCTAAATCCACAATTTTCTATCATAAGATAAGTCGAGAACAATATCCAAGTTTTCTTAAAGTTTTTTATTTAAACAATTTTTATTTGCTTGAACTAGGTCAATTCTTTCTGTAATATTTAAGTAATATTTAACGGTTGATTTTTATAATAGTTCCAGAGGATTGATTTATGAAAAGTAAAATGAAGGCACAGCTGTTTTATGGACCAAAAGATATAAGATTTGAAGATATAGATATACCACTCATAGGAAACGATGAGGCACTGGTCAAAATAAAAAGCGCCCTTACCTGTGGTTCGGATCTTAAGACATATAAAAGGGGTCATCCCACCATGATAAAAAAGACTTCGGTTTTTGGACATGAATGGGCCGGGGATATCGTAGAGGCAGGTTGTGAAGTGGATGGTTTTAAAGTGGGTGACAGGGTGACAGCTGCAAATAGTGCTCCATGCCACAACTGCTACTACTGCAGGATTGGAAGATATTCCCTTTGCGAGGATATCAAATATAATAACGGTGCCTATGCAGAATATATAAAGATACCATCGAACATATTAAAGGCAAACACATATAAGATACCGGATGACATAGATTATAAGGAGGCTGCACTTTTAGAACCACTGGCCTGTGTGGTTCATGGCATCGAAGAATCCTGTATAAACGCGGGGGATAAAATAGCGATTAATGGAGCGGGACCGATAGGACTTATGTTCATAGCTGTTGCCAAATTAAAAGGTGCAACAGTGATATCTCTGGATTTATCGGATGAGAGGCTGGGGTATGCCAGACAACTCGGGGCGGACCATACCGTTAATGTCACAAAAGTGGATGACCAGGTAAAGGCAGTAAAAAGCCTGACCGAAGGTGAAAGGGGAGTGGATGTGGCAATAGATGCCACCGGGGCACCCCGGGTATGGGAAATGGCCATACTTATGGGCAGGAAGGGAGCTGTCATAAATCTATTTGGAGGCTGTATGCCAGATACTTCTATCAATATAGATACCGGACTGATCCACTACTCGGAACTTACTATAAAAGGAGTCTATCATCATACTCCCTGTCATGTAAAAAAGTCATTTGACCTGATAACTTCGAAGAGGATCGATGCAGGTAAATTTATTACTGCCGATATGCCTCTTGAAAAACTTATAACCGCACTGGAACTAATGGACCAGCAAAAGGGTATAAAATACAATATCGTGGCCCCATCATTATGAAAGCTTTACTGTGCTACAGTCAGGATGAATTTAAACTGGAAGAAATAGACAAGCCCGGGATACTGGAAGATGAAATGTTGATCGAAATGCTGTATACGGGTTTATGTGGTTCCGACATCGTAAAGATAGTGGATCCTGAAGTGAAAAAGCCGGCTGTTTTCGGTCATGAGGTGGTAGGAAGAGTAGTAGAGACCGGGAAAGATGTGAAGCAGTTCAAAAAAGGCGATATAGTCGTAACGGCTCACCACATACCATGTTACAAATGCCATTACTGTCTGCATGGCAATCATTCGATGTGCAGGCATTTTAAGGAAACAAATATATACCCGGGTTCATTTTGCCAGTATATTAGACTGTCAGGAGAACATATAAAATATACAACCTTTAAAGTTCCTCCCGATCTGAATCCCGTGGAAGCATTATTCATAGAACCTCTTGCATGCTGTATAAGGGCTATGGATAGAATCGCATTCCGTAAAAACGATTTATTTTCTGTAGTAGGGACCGGGGTCATAGGAATGTTATTTATACAGTTGATTAAATCATCGGGAGGAAAGGTTGTGGCCATCGATCTGGATGATGAGAGGTTATCTCTGGCAAGGACACTTGGGGCGGAACATATCATAAATCCTTCAAATAAAAAAGTCACCAGCGAGATGAAAAATGATGC
This sequence comes from Candidatus Humimicrobiaceae bacterium, assembly GCA_036514895.1. Classification (GTDB taxonomy): domain Bacteria; phylum Actinomycetota; class Humimicrobiia; order Humimicrobiales; family Humimicrobiaceae; genus Hydromicrobium. The sequence continues at coordinate 9,896 of DATBWH010000080.1, read as the reverse complement.
AGCCGGAGGTATCGATATTGCCATACTTACGGTGACAAACAAAAACACGCTTGGTGATGCCCTTTCATATCTTAGAGATGGTGGAACGGTTAATATTTTTGGAGCATCTGGTAAGGAAAGCAAATTTGAAGTCGATTTAGAAAATGTATATAAAAGGGAACTGACTATAATGAGTTCTTATTCAGCTACACCTGAGTCGTTGAGACGTGCTTTTGCTATTGTAACTGGTAAGAAATTAAATATATCCCCTCTGCTTTCCGAGATATTGCCGCTTTCGGATTTTAAAAAGGGTCTTGATCTTATGATGCAGAGAAAAATATACAAAGCAGTTTTCAAATTATAAATATAACCGTTTTTAAACGTTTTTTGATTTAATCTGATTTTAGGAAATACTATGTTTTTGGATGAAGCTAAAATTAATATAAAAGCTGGAAATGGTGGGAATGGTATGGTCACCTTTTTCAATTTAAATAGCGGGGCAAGAAAAATTCCCAGCGGAGGAAGCGGAGGAAAAGGTGGAGACGTAATAATAAAAGCCATAGAGGACCTGAGCACTTTATTTGGATTTAAAAAGAAAATACATTTTAAAGCCGAAAATGGCATAAACGGGGCGTCCAATAACAGAAACGGCAAAGCCGGTATGGATTTGATAATAGAAGTGCCGGTGGGTACGGTTATCAAAGATGAGAAGGGAGAAATGATTACCGATCTTGATACTCCGGGAGATAAGATTGTCGTTGCGGAAGGCGGAATAGGCGGCAGAGGAAATTCCAGTTTCGTATCCGGAAAAAGAAGGTTTCCTGCATTTGCTGAATTGGGGGAAAAGACGGAAGATTTCTGGATAGGTCTGGAACTCAGGCTAGTCGCAGATGTAGCATTGGTCGGATTTCCTAATTCCGGTAAGTCTACTATAATCAGCAGAATATCGTCGGCAAGGCCGAAAATTGCAGATTACCCATTTACCACTTTGACCCCAAATCTAGGTGTGGTAACGGTTGATAATGATAGTTTTGTAGTAACCGACGTCCCGGGACTTATAAAAGGTGCACATAAAGGAATAGGTCTGGGGGATAAATTTCTGAGGCATATAACCAGAGCAGCAGTACTGGCAATAGTCCTGGATGGACAGAGGATCATAGATAAAAGCGAAGATATTATCGAAACTTTTGATATTTTAAGAGAGGAATTAAGGCTATATAATATAGATGTATACAAAAAAGATTATATAGTTTTACTCAATAAGATCGATTTGATAATGGATGATGCCGGACTGGATAAAATTAAGAAAGTCCTGGAGGAAAAGAGCGGTAAGGATGTTTTTTTGATTTCAGCAATCACTGGCAAGGGTCTTGATGGATTGATCTGGAATTTATATGAAAAGGTTGAGGCGTACAGGAAAGAAGTCAGGAAAGACAGAGTTATAGAACTTGAAAGGCGCGAGATGACCAGAGTTTACGGTCCGGGTATAAGAAGTCCTGAGGTTGAAAAGATCGAAATCGAAAAAAACAATAATGAATATACTGTGAAGAATAAAAGATTGGAAAGAATGGTGGCCATGACCAATCTGGAAAATGAAGAAGCGCTGGATTATTTAAAGGAGAAACTGAAAAAAATCGGGATTGCCGATACGCTTAAGAAAATGGGTATCAAGGAGGGCAGCACCATAATTATCGGCAGGCTTGTTTTTTCAATGATAGAATAAATTTTATTTGCGGGGTAATAAATGGAAGATAGAAAAAAGTATTTGAGAAATATCAAAAGAATAGTTATAAAAATAGGTTCCAGCAGTCTGACCTTAAAAGATGGTGGATTGGACAGAATCAGTATAAAAAAATTCGTAAATGAGGCAAGTTCTCTTGTAAGAAGAGGAATAGAAGTGATTATAGTAACCAGCGGAGCCATTGCCGCAGGCCTGGAGAGCTTAAAAATCAAAAAGAAACCTGAAGATATAACTATGCTGCAGGCAGCTGCGTCTGTGGGACAGGTGGAACTTATGAGTACTTATAGCGATTTATTTCTTAAAAATAATTTAAAGACGGGCCAGATACTTCTGACGCATGAGGACACCACACGGAGGAAACAATATCTAAACATAAAAAATACAATAAAAAACTTGATTGGTTTAAATATTATACCGGTAATCAACGAAAATGACAGTGTAGCTGTCGATGAAATAAAATTTGGTGATAATGATCAGCTTGCTGCTCTGGTCGCTATTCTTGCCGAAGCGGACACTTTGATAATCTTGACCGATATCGATGGAGTTTATGATAGAGATCCAAGGATTTACAGCGGTGCCAGGCTGATTTCATTTATAGACAAAATAAATAAAGATATCGAAAGTGCAGCAGGGGGGATAGGATCTACCTATGGTATAGGCGGGATGGAATCTAAAATAAAGGCTGCCAGAATCTGTTCCTTTTCAGGCATAAAGACAATAATCGCAAACAGCAGTAAGAAAAATATTTTAAATGAAATCATTACCGGCAATGATATAGGCACTTTCTTCGCGCCCCAGACTTCAAAAAAAGTAAAAAGCATAAAAAAATGGATAGCATTTGGGAAAAAAACCAGAGGAGCAATAGTAATCGACAAAGGAGCGGAAGAAGCCGTACTGGATAAAGGTAAAAGTATCCTGGCAGTAGGTGTGGTAAGGGTCGACGGTAAATTCAATAAAGGCGATACATTGCAGGTATTTTCGCTAGACGGTAAGTTGATTGCCAGGGGAATCAGTAACTTTTCAAGCGAGGACGTTCAAAAAATAAAAGGTAAAAATAAAAAGAAGATCCTGTCAGAATTCGATGATTCTATGTGTGTTGAAGTGATTCACAGGGATTGTCTGGTAGTTTTTAATGAATGATTTTCACCGGCTTTTTTATGTTATAATAACTAAAACCGGAGGGATTGATGGATGCAATACTGGAAATAGCTAAAAAGGCAAAAGAAAATACAAAGTTTATCTCTAATGCCGGAACCAGAGTAAAAAACAAGATATTATCCGATATTTCAAAACATCTTACCGGCAGTGCGGAAGAGATAATAAAAGAAAATGAAAAAGATATGAAGGCATCCGGAGAAAAAGGAGTGTCCGAAAGTTTACTGGACAGGCTGAAGCTGAACAGGGAGCGAATAGAAAAAAAAGCCGAAAGTATAAATAAAATCATCAAATTCGAGGATCCTGTAGGAGAAGTAATTTTTGGGTACAACCTTCCGAATGGTTTGATCTTAAAAAATATAAGGGTGCCTCTGGGAGTCATCGGAATAATATATGAAGCCAGACCTGATGTCACAATAGATGCATCGGTTCTTTGTATAAAAGCAGGAAATTGTATTATTTTAAGGGGAAGTTCTCATGCACTCAATACAAATAAAAAATTGGTAGAGGTAATGGGCAGGGGTCTGGAGGATAATGATTTACCGAAAAGTATCATACAGATTATCCCGTCTGCAGATAGAGAAGATGCAGTAAGATTGATGCAGTTGCGGCAATATATAGATGTCCTTATTCCACGGGGCGGAAAGAGTTTGATAGACAGCGTGGTGGAAAATTCCAGAATACCGGTAATAGAAACCGGAATAGGGAATTGCCATATATATATCGACAGTGTGCTGGACGGAATCGGTAAAAATATCATTACTGATATAGTGGTAAATGCAAAGACACAGCGGCCAAGTGTATGCAATGCGGCTGAAAAATTACTGGTACACAAAGATGCAGCCAGAGAGATATTGCCAATAATACTTAAAAAACTTGAAGAGAAAAATGTAAAGTTATTTGGTTGTCCTATTGCCAGAGATATTTATCCGTCTGTAGAACCGGCTTCCGAGAAAGACTGGTATGAAGAGTATCTGGATTACAAGATGGCAGTCAAGGTAGTTGACAGCATAGAAGATGCGATAAATCATATCAATAAATACGGCTCTCATCATACCGAGGCTATAATAACATCTGATTACCGAAATTCTATTTATTTTACAAATGAAATTGATTCCGCAGCGGTTTTTGTAAATGCTTCTACCAGATTTACGGATGGTGAAGAGTTCGGACTTGGGGCTGAGATTGGAATCAGCACCCAGAAACTTCACTGGAGAGGTCCAATGGGACTGCGACAGCTGACTACTAATAAATTTATAGTATTGGGTCAGGGTCAGATAAGGGAGTAAATGGGAAAGAATAAAAAATATTATAAAAAAATCGGTATAATGGGGGGCACATTCAATCCTATTCATATTGGCCATCTGGTCACGGCCCAGGAAGCTTTGAGCCAGTTTAATCTGGATATAGTGATTTTTATACCTACCGGAGATCCGCCGCATAAAATTCAAAATGAAATAGCAAGTGCCGAGGACAGGTATATAATGGCTGTCATTGCCACTTCTTCCAACAGCAGTTTTTTTGTTTCGAGAATGGAAATAGACAGAAAGAGCAAGTCATATACAATAGATACTGTCCGACAGCTCAAGATACTATATGGTAAGGACTCAATGTTGTATTTTATAACCGGTGCCGATGCTATTCTGGAAATATTGACCTGGAAGGATACCAGCGAGATAGTGTCGTTATGCAAATTCATTGCTGCAACCAGACCCGGGTATGATCTGTCAAGAATAGATGATTTAAGAAAGAGGCTTTTCGGCAACATCAAAGCAGCCGATAAAAAGATATATATAATGGAAATACCTGCTCTTTCCATATCTTCAACCGATATAAGAGATAGAATAAGACATGACAGACCAATAGATTATTTGCTTCCTGAGGGGGTTAGTAAATATATATTAAAAAATGAACTTTATAAAAAGTGATTTTTCCTTAACCGGAAATCAGAAAAAATATCTTGAGGACCTTGCTGGAAAAATTAAAAATATTATGCCCGCGCCGTTGTACCGGCATTCTATCAATACTCTGGAATTTGCCGGCAGTATTGCAAAAAAATATTTATCCGATAAGGAGTTTTTTAAGCTGTGTATCGCATGTATTCTTCATGATTACGGTAAAATATTCGGTCATGAAGAACTCTTAAGGATCGTTAAAAATGAAAAACTCGAAGTCAGCGAATTCGAATTGAACTGTCCGCCGATTTTACACGGTTTCGTCGGCGAGTATTTGGTCCGAAAGGATTTCAATATTTCTGACCGGAAGATACTTAAGGCGATTAGATTACATACGATCGGATATAGCAACATGGATCTTCTGGATAAGATCTTATTTATCGCTGATAAAATTGAAAAAGACAGAAATTACAATGGAGTAGAAAATCTCAGAAATCTTGCTATGGAAAATATAAATTTATGCTTATTAGAGGTCTATAAAAATAATATAATATATAATATAAAAGAAGATAAGTTTTTACATCCTGATACTATAAAAATTTGGAATAATATTTGTGGAGGTATTTAAAATGTCTATCGATGAAGATGAAAATGAGCTTGAGGACGAATATTCCGGTAATAAAGATTTCCATAACATAGATGATGATAAGAAAAAACGCGCATCCGGGGACGACTTCTTCAAGGATGAGGACTTTGAATTCGAAGGTTATGAAGATGAAGGCATAGAAGGCGAGGGATTCAGAAGTAAGAGAATAAAGCAGAGAAAGAAGAGAAGAAAAGTAGTTTTCAGAATAATTGCCACATTGTTTATTCTGATTGTGCTTGCGGCGGGAGCCGTTTTTGGCTACAGGTATATCAAAAACAGATTTTTCTCTGCACCGGAGGAGATAGCGGAAGAAGACAGGATAACCATACCAAGCTCCCTTGAACTGGGGCAGGATATCAATGTTGTCATCGCATGTGCCGGTGAAAATCTGGATGAACCCGAAATGAGTTCTATTATCTTTTCAAGTTATTACAGCAGTGAAGAGAAATTGATCTCATTATACATTCCTGTAAATACATTGATGGATATTCCCGGGACAGGTGCGGGCTTGATAAGCGAAGCAGCGGGAATAGGAGGCATGGAACGGCTCAATGATACACTGGAGAATAATTTGGGCCTGGACAGGGAAGTAGATTATTATATGCTTCTTGATGTCTATAATGTAGTGGAAAAACTTGGAGGTGTCAGTATAAATCTTGATGAGGCAATTACGGTTAAAAACTATGATGATGATTCGACTTTTGATCTTGTACAGGGAGAAAATCTTATTAACGGGACCCAGGCAGTGAATTTTCTCAAATATCTCAGCGGCATAGAGCAAGACGTCCAGATAGGAGAAATTGTAAAACAGAAGATTTTGCTGGATGCGATCATAAATAAAATTGCCGGTGAGAGTGCAGAGGATTTGGCAGCTAATTTGAGTCTGATAAACGATTATATGGATACGGATCTGAACATGGAGGAAAGATTAAAGATATTCTCGACGTTTTCGAGCATGGACCCCGCTCAAAAATTACCCTATGCGCTCGGCGTATCGCCGCCTACAGAGCTTGAGGGAATGGGTGTCGTCTATATAATGGGGGACATTTCAGAACTTGCTCAGATCTTCAGCGAAGAAGGAACGGCAACAGAAGAAGAAGTTTCCAGTTTTACGGATACAGTAAGGATCACCATATTAAACGGAGCTTTTGAATCTCCGGAAGCTATTGGTCTTGCGGCTACGGCTTCCGAAACCTTCGAAGGTCTCAAATTCGAAGATGGCAGAAATAAATATGAAATAGCAGAGGTTAAAAATTCAGATAATACTTATGAAAGTACTCAGATCCTGGTTTATACCCAGGATGAAAACACACTGGCGGCAGCAGACGAAATCAAGCAGGTGCTGGGAACAGGAGTAATCAATGTAAGGGAAGAGGAAGTGATCGATTCCGATATTGTATTGATTCTGGGAACGGATTATCTGGCGATAACAACAGGTACAGCAGAAGGTGAAACGGAAGAACAATTGGTAAAAATAATTGTTTTGAATGGTGAAGGGACGGCCGGATTGGCTGCAACGGTTACGGATATACTTGAAGAATATTTTAACTCAGAGGAAGAAACTGCGATATTATTGGAACCCAGAAGTGCCGATAATTATAATTATACCGAAACCGAGATAACAATTTTTACATCCAGGGAAGGAATAAATGAAGTAGCACAAAGAATACAGGAAAGGCTGGGTGTTGGAGTCATAGGATATTCGGATAACAATGTAGATAATGTGGATATCAGTATAACCCTGGGGAGTGATTATACAAGTCAGTGATAAAAAAAACAGAAAAGGCCACCAGTATAAGGCAGAAGTCCAAAGATACAATTGAAGCAGTAAAGACAGCGGCCAGAATAGCGGATGAAAAAAAAGCGGACTACATAAAAATTCTGGATATGAGATCGAGACTGGCCATCACTGACTACTTCTTGATAATCAGCGCAAGAAATACAAGATTGACAAGAAGAATAGAAGAAGAAATTCGCCTTAATCTAAAAAATAAAGACAGGTACCCTCTCAATGTCAGTGGACAATCCGAAGGAAACTGGATCTTAATCGATTATGATGATTTTGTGATCCATATTTTTACCGAAGAGCTCAGGGAGTATTACCAGCTGGAAAAGCTGTGGAGGGATTCCAAAGAAATAAAATGGAACCAGCGTTAATAAAAATTATTGTTTAAGAGGTTGGAAGTTGGAAAAAATACCTGCGAATAAAGCTTACGAGCCGAAGGAAATAGAAGAAAAGTTGACTAAAAAATGGGAAATAGAAAAAGTTTATTCTCTTAAATCCGATAAAAGGGAGCCAAAATATTATGTGCTTGAAATGTTTCCCTATCCTTCCGGGGAACCTCATATGGGTCATGCAAGAAATTATATTATCGGAGATGTTATAGCAAAAGTCCTTTCGAGGAAAGGATATAATATCCTTCACCCTATAGGCTTTGATGCTTTTGGATTGCCGGCGGAAAATGCAGCAATAAAGAACGGTATGCATCCCAGAGAAAGTACCATGGCAAATATCGATAGAATGAGAAAAGCTCTTAAGCGGATAGGGATCAGTTATGATTTTAATGATGAGATAATAACATCCGATCCGGATTATTATAAATGGACCCAATGGTTCTTCCTGCTTTTTTATAAAATGGGTATGGCAGAGAAGAAAGAGGCACCTGTCAACTGGTGTGCTTCCTGTCAGACTGTCCTTGCAAATGAGCAGGTTATTTCAGGCAAGTGTGAGAGATGCGATAGCATAGTGGGGAAAAGGACACTCTCTCAGTGGTTTTTTAAAATCTCGGCTTATGCACAGAGACTTCTTGATGATATGAAACTACTCAAGGAAGGATGGCCGGAAAGAGTTCTTTCTATCCAGCGTAACTGGATCGGGAGAAGCGAAGGGGCAATGGTTGATTTTAAACTATCCGGCAGCGAAGATATTTCCATTCCGGTATTTACTACCAGACCCGACACATTATTTGGAGTTACTTTTTTTATTCTTGCCCCGGAACACCCGCTGGTTGATAAAATTGTAGAAGAGGAAGACCGCAAAAAAGAAATTGAAAAGGTCAAAGATATAATTTCAAGACAAAGCGATATCGAGCGGGGTTCTGCAGAAATCGAAAAGATAGGCTGCTTTACGGGGAAATATGTAATAAATCCTCTGGATGCCCGGGAAATCCCCGTATGGATCGCCAATTACGTCCTGCTTGAATATGGGACCGGAGCAATAATGGCGGTTCCCGCCCATGACGAGAGAGATTATGAATTTGCTTCGAAATATAATATTCCCATAATAGAGGTTATATCTCCCGATGGAAAAAATCATCCGAATCTGGGTGCAGCATACAGCGGGGAAGGAATAATGATAAATTCAGGAAAGTTCAGCGGCAGGACTTCTGAAAAAGGAAAAGAGGATGTAACTCGCTATCTTGAAGAAAAAGGTATAGGAAGATTTCATGTGAATTATAAATTAAGGGATTGGCTGATTTCGAGACAGAGATACTGGGGGGCGCCAATACCTATTATTTATTGCGATCGGTGCGGTATCGTTCCGGTACCGGAAAAAGATCTACCGGTACTGCTTCCTTACGATGTTGATTTTAAACCGAAAGGCCTGTCTCCTCTTTTTTACTCCGACGAATTTGTAAACACTGCCTGTCCGGAGTGCGGGGGCAAAGCCAGAAGAGAAACAGACACCATGGATACATTTGTATGTTCCTCATGGTATTTTTTGAGATACTGCAGTCCGCATGAAGATAAGGCTGCATTTGACAGCAGAGAAGTGGATTTCTGGATGCCGGTGGACCAGTATGTCGGGGGAATAGAACATGCCAGCATGCATCTTATATATGCCAGGTTTTTTATCAAAGTACTTTATGACAGCGGACTCGTAAAATTCAAGGAACCTTTTACAAAATATTTTCCTCACGGCATTGTATATCTGGGTGGTCAAAAGATGTCAAAATCGAAAGGAAATATAGTAAATCCATCCGAAGTTTATAATAAATACGGGGCGGATACATTAAGATTGTATATACTTTTTATGGGACCTGCAGATAGTCCTGTAGAATGGAGCGGCAGCGGAGTGGAAGGAGCTAATAGATTTTTAAACAGGGTATGGAGACTCGTGATCAAAAATATTGAACTGACAGGTAATAAAGGTTCCGCTTACAATAAGAAAAACAGCGCTGAAAATCCGGACAAAGACATCATGGATGAATTCAGGAATATGAGTTTAAGCAAACTTGAAATGGAATTATACAGGAAATTACACCAGACCATTAAGAAGGTAACAAACGACATGCTTGTAAGATTCAATTTTAACACTGCAATCAGTGCTATCATGGAGCTTGTCAATTTGATTTACAAATATCAGGAGGAAGTCCCGGATAGTCAAAAAAATATTTCTCTGATAAAAGAATTGACCCGGAAATTACTTATTCTCCTTTCTCCTATCACGCCTTTTATTACTGAAGAGCTGTGGATTGAA
>DATBWH010000079.1:0-18632 GCA_036514895.1 Candidatus Humimicrobiaceae bacterium | reverse complement strand
GGAATATTATTCAGATAAAATAAAAATGATTGGCAGTATCTTTCCCGATATTGCATTGGCCACTGATGTGATGGTAGGGTTTCCTGGTGAAAGCGAGGAAGATTTTAGGAAGACTGTAGAAATAATAAAGAAGATAGCCTTCAGCAAAATCCATGTTTTCAAGTTTTCCGGAAGAAAGCATACTCCGGCTTACTGGATGAGAGATCAGGTAGATGAGGAAGTAAAATCCAGAAGAAGCAGGATTATAAGAAATATAGGAGACGGGCTTAGAAATGATTACCTGAAGCGCAATATTGGGAAAGTGCTGGATGTCGTATGCGAGGAAATTGATATTGGCGATCAAATTGCAAACGGAACTTCGGATAATTATATAAAAGTTTATTTTCAAATAGATAAAGAAGATTTTCCTTTACTAAGAGGCAGGATAATAAAAATCGCTTTAGATTCCGAATATAGAAATGGTCTCTGCGGCACAATTGAACCTGAGACATAAAAATTGTTTTTGTCATCGATTTATGGATTTATAAGTCCTCACAAGTTGTAAAAATCAAAAAAAATAGTATAATCTCCGATTTAGAATAAGATTGGTTGTAAAAAAGTATAAAAGAATTTTATAATTAGAAATATTAGATTAGTAACAGTAATTAGGTAAATAAAATTTTTAAAATAAAATGGAAGATTGTCTTTTTTGTAAGATTATAAATAAAGAAATAAAAAGCGATATAGTATTTGAAAATGATGCTGTTTTGATATTCAAGGATGTATCACCACAGGCACCGGTACATCTTCTGGCTGTTCCAAAAGAGCATATCGAATCGATTCTGGAAATTGAAAAACTGGACTGCAGAATATTAAAAGAACTGATGGAGGCGATAAGTAGAATTGCACTGGAAAAGGGGTTGGATAAGGATGGATTCAGGGTAGTCATCAATACGGGAACTGGCGCCGGGCAGAGCGTAAATCATCTACATTTTCATATATTGGGGAAAAGAAAACTTACCTGGCCTCCGGGTTAAAAATTTAATCATTCATTATTCACCTGTTATGTAGCTTCTATTTTTTTTAATAATTTTTACGAATATAATCTTTATAGGAGGGGTTTTTGTCTCCGGTAAAACAAAAATTAAATATTGATTTCAAGGGCGGACATTCAATTGCGGAATTAATCGGTGATAGGGATGAACTTCTCCGCATGATCGAAAGAAAATACAATGTAGAGATTTTCGTGCTGGGAAACAATCTGGAAATATCAGGGAAAGGTAAAAATGTAAGAGAAGTCGCCAAGCTTATAGAGGAACTGGCATTGCAAATAAACCTGGGTCAGAAGTTAAATTCCGAAAAAGTCGGCGATTCGATAAAGATCATGGAAGACAAATCAGATTTAAAACCACATGAAGTATTCAAGGACAGTATTGTGGTAAACAGTGGGAAGAAAATCAAGCCTCGCACATTAGGTCAAAAAAAATATGTCGAAGCTATCAAAGAAAATACCATCGTTTTTGGGATAGGACCTGCAGGGACCGGTAAGACTTACCTGGCTCTGGCACTGGCAGTCGAAGCTTTGAAGGAGGATAAAGTAGGGCGAATAATTTTAATAAAACCGGTGGTTGAGGCAGGTGAAAAGCTGGGATTTCTGCCAGGAGACATGTACGATAAGGTAAACCCATACCTGAGACCTTTATACGATGCTTTATATGAAATGCTGGACGTTGAAAAGTTTCAGCAGTATAGGGATATGGGGATTATTGAAGTGGTACCGCTGGCCTATATGAGAGGAAGGACCCTGAATGATTCTTTTATTATCCTTGACGAGGCTCAAAATTCGTCCCCTGAACAAATGAAGATGTTTCTAACAAGATTGGGATTTGGATCCAAGATAGTGGTTACGGGTGACATTACACAGATAGACTTACCACATGATAAAGAATCCGGTCTTATTATAGTAGAAAAAATATTAACGGGTATACAGGGAATCGATTTTGTATATCTCAGCTCTAAAGATGTAGTCAGGCATGAACTGGTGCAGAGAATAGTCGATGCTTATAAGGTTCATGAGGAAAAAGTCAAAAAATAATTTTATAGTAATTTCAACGAGATCGAGATGATAACCAGAAATAATAAAAATAAAGAATTATTAAAAAACAAAAAAAGCAAGCTGGAAAAGACCAGGGATTTCATTAGTAAATACTTTTCATACCGGAGTAAAATTGCCCAGAGAATGTATATATTTATTTTGACCCTCGGTCTGGTAACGACTGCTCTTACATATAATTATGCTCCTGACATAGGTATAGAACTGGGGAAACCAAGTCCAAGAACCATTAAGGCAACCCAGGGTATAGAGTTTGAAGATGTCATTCAAACAGAAGAAGACAGAAATATAAACGAAGCAGAAGTAGAAGATATATATGTTTATGATATAGATGCTTTAAACGGGGAAAGAGGATCACTATACCAGATCAGGTATTTTTATCTTCTGACAGGGATAGTCCAGAAAAAAGAAGATAAATCTTTTGAAGAAAAAGTTGATTATATGACAAATCTTCTGAGCAGCCAGTATGCAGAATCCATTATTTCTATGGCACTTAATCTATCAGTGGATGATCTTAATATTCTCATGGCGAAGACCCAGAATGTAGCAAGAGAAATAATGAAAGAGGAAATAAAGCCGAATGAACTGGATTTTGCCAAAAACGGGGCTATCGAGCTCATCGAGGCGGATACAGAAATAAGGGCTGACCTCATTCCTATAGTGGTAAGCGTACTCGAAAACAATATCCAGCCCACAGCATTATTCGATCCTGCTGCCACAGAAAAAGAAAGGGAAGAAGCCAGACTGAATACCAATCCTCATATGGTAACCATACTGGAAGGTCAGAATATTGTTTTCGAAGGGGAAATTGTAAGCGATACCGATATTCTCATATTGACCAGACTGGGATTACTACAGACAGGCTTTGACTGGAAGAAACTTCTATATGTGTTTTTTATATCTTCCGTGATCCTCTTTTTGTTTGGATTTTATATTCAAAAGTTTAATCCGGGCATCTTTGACAATACAAGGAAATTAATAATAAATGCGATCCTGATTGCAATATTTACGTTGCTGATAAAGGCGTTTACTATACTTTCATCTATCCATTTGAATTTGTGGAACTATTTATTTCCTGTAATGGCTGCATCTCTTATCTGTACTATTTTATTCGATGCACGTATGGCTATGATGCTTACTATATGTCTTGGAATATTTGCCGGTATTGCAACCGATTTTAATTTTAGCCTGGCTGCTGTCTATACACTGGGAGGTATCTTCTCTACTTATATGGTATCAAAAGTTTCACAGAGATCAGCGGTGATGAGGGCAGGTTTCATAAGCTCACTTGTCCTTGCTTTTTTATTTCTTACCATCAACATTATCAGCGGAGAAGTAGGGGCGATCGCACTCTATACTGTACTTGGAGTGGTAAACGGTATTATCTGTGCAATTATTGCAATAGGTTTTCTGCCATTTATAGAATCAACTTTTAATGTTGTAACTGCAATGGGCCTGCTTGAACTTTCCAATACGGATCAGCCGCTGCTCAAGGAACTTCTAATATCTGCACCCGGTACCTATAATCATAGTATTCTGGTAGGCCATCTTGCCGAAAGTGCGGCAAAAGCCATAGGAGCTGATTCACTGCTGGTAAAAGTTGCGGCGCTGTATCATGATCTTGGTAAAATGAAAAGGCCCGAGTATTTTTATGAGAATCAGATGGAGATCGAGAACGTTCATGACCGTTTGAATCCTTCTATGAGCAGACATATAATATCAAATCATATAAAAGACGGTCTGGAAATGGCAGTAAAGAATAAGATCCCCCGAAAGGTCTTAAATATCATATCCCAGCATCATGGAAATTCGATAATAACCTACTTTTATGAGAAGCAAAAGGACAGAGAGATGAATGGCAATGGGGTCTCAGATGGCCTTAAAGAGCATTTTCGTTATCCGGCTAAAAAACCGCAAAGCAAGGAATCTGCAATTCTTATGCTGGCGGATTCATGTGAAGCTGCAGTAAGATCTATCAGCAGAGTCACTCCCAAAAAAATCAAGCAAATGGTAAGTGACATATTCGAAGATAGAATAAAGGATGGGCAGCTTAATGAGACCAGTATAACTTTAAAGGAAATAAATACGGTCAGAGATACTTTGATTGATGGACTGATATCCATTTATCATTCAAGACTTTCATACGATGAACCCAGCCTGAAAGCAGGAGGGGATCTGGAGACGAAATTGGAGGCAAATTGGAAGTCACATTGATCGATAAACAGGATAAGTTTAAATTGGACCTGGATTTAATAAAGAAAGCCGCGATATATATTTCGGATAAGTTCGATAGAGACTCTAAAAGCCAACTCAATATTATATTCCTGGATGGAAAAGAAATAAGAAAACTAAATAAAAAATATCGTAATACTGACAGCGAAACCGATGTTCTTTCGTTTTCATATCTTTCCGATAGAGGTAAACTTGATCTTGGCGATGACTCTTATACTATAGGTGAGGTATTTATTTGCCCGGAAGTCGCACAATCCAACATTAAAGCTCAGGATGATAATTGGAACCTTGATCTGGAAATAGCTTTGCTGATAATACACGGTATTCTGCATATATATGATTATGACCACCTTGAAGAAAAAGACAGGGTCGATATGGAAGGAATTCAGAATAGTTTGATATCCGATATAAGAAGGACTTTTAGCCTTTAAATCTTTTTTTATCCAACATCCTAAAGTCTCACTTGATTGCAACAATGCTATTGAACCTTTTGGCTTGTCTATTGACAAATACTGTAAAATTGATAATAGGTATATTTTTTTTTATATTTTAAAGGTCAATATTAGTTTATAGTATGAATGAAATAGTCCTCCGGGATATAAAAAGCGTGGATCACAAGTTGGTCAGAATGATCGAAAGACTTGAAAGAAGGAATCTTGGAAGAGAAGCTTCGATAAACCAGTGGTTGATACCGGTAATAATCAGGTACGGAAAGTTTATAGTGGCGCAAAAAAACGGCAATGATCCTGAAATCGTAGGTGTATGTGAACTTATAAGAAGCTGGAAAAGTGAGAGTTGCGCTTTCATACATTCTTTTTACATAGATAAGACATACAGAAGAAAAGGAATCGGTAAGAAGCTTCTGGAAGGGGTAATTTCTAATTTAAAAAAAGACGGTTTTAGAGAAATAGAACTTACCGTGGATCCGGGTAACAAAGCAGCCAGCCAGCTTTATAAAATTTTTGGTTTTAAAAGGATAGACTTCAGGAAAGATGAATATGGCAGAGGGGTAAACAGGGATTTGATGAAATTGGATTTGTAATGAAAAAAAGCAATTTTAGATCTGGTTTTGTCGGCTTGATCGGAAGAACGAATGTTGGAAAGTCTACACTGGTCAATAAAATTTTAGATCGGAAGGTAGTCATTACTTCCGGCAAGATACAGACAACAAGAAATAGAATCAATTGTATTTTAAATACCGAAGACTCACAGGTGGTTTTTATTGATTCCCCCGGTTTTTTCAAGCCAAAGGGCCTTTTCGGAGAGAGGTTGAGTAATACTGTTTTAACAGTTCTTGATGATGCCGATTTAATTGTTGTAATTGTAGATGCAGCTGCAGGGATTGGAAGCGGGGACCTCTACATTTTAAATAAGGTTAGATACAAGCATAAGCCCAGGTTTCTGCTGTTGAATAAAATAGATCTTATTTCAAAAGATAGACTGGAAAAAGAGAAAGAAAAGCTTAATGGATTCGATTTCTTTGATTATGTGGGGGAGATTTCTGCAAAGACCGGGGAAAATGTCGATAGGTTTTTAAAAAATTTAATCGGAAAACTGCCGGAAGGGCCCAGATATTTTGAAGAGGATATGGTAACCGATCAGTCGATAGAAAAAACGATTTCGGAAGTAGTAAGGGAAAAATTATTCGAAAACCTGTCCCAGGAACTTCCTTACAGCATAAATGTCGAGATTGAGAGATTTGAAGAGACTACTACCACAAATAGCGAGAAACTCATTGTCATAGAATGCAGTATCTATACTGAAAGAGTGTCTCAAAAGGCCATGATTATAGGTAAATCGGGAAATATGCTTAAAAAAATTGGAAGCCAGGCCAGACTGGAACTTGAAAATTTACTTAAGAGCAAAGTTTTTCTGGAGTTATGGGTCAAGGTCGAAAAAAACTGGACAAAAAGTGAATCCATGCTTAATAGGTTTGGTTACTAAAGAGAAAAGCTACTGTTCATAATATTATTAGTTTATATAAAAAAAGGCAGGTGGTCAAAACGTTAACTAAAGAACAATTGGCTAAAACCATCGATCAGACATTACTTAATCCGGTTGCAACCTCAAAGGACATAGAACAATTGTGTATTAATGCCAAAAAATACCATTTTGCTGCGGTATGTATCAATCCTACTTTTATAGCCCAGTCAAAAAAAATACTTGATGGCAGTGATGTAAAGATTTGTTCAGTGGTAGGTTATCCTCTGGGCGCAAACACTGTAGAAACTAAGGTCTTCGAATCAAGGGATAATGTAAAAAAGGGTGCAGACGAACTGGATATGGTAATAAATCTGGGTGCTGTAAAGGGCGGAAATTATGAGTATGTAGAAAGAGAGATAAAAATAGTAGTCAATGTGATAAGGCGCGAACAAATTGCGGAATATAATCGTCACATAAATATAAAGATCATAATTGAGACCGCAATTTTGACAAGAGATGAGATAAGAAAGGTTTGCGCAATAATCGAGAGGTCAGGGGCTGATTTCGTAAAGACTTCTACAGGTTTTGGTGTAAAGGGTGTAGAACTGGATGATATCAGATTGATAAGGGAAGTCGTCACAAGGAACATAGGAGTCAAGGCTTCAGGTGGGATAAGGACCTTTGGGGATGCACAGGCACTTATAGATGCCGGTGCGACCAGACTGGGGACAAGCAGTGGAATAAATATAATCAAAGAATACGGCGCTATTTTTGACAAATAAGAAATGCCATCTTATAAAGCCAAAGCTATTATCTTAAAATCTTATAAGCTGGGAGAAACTGATAAAATCATAAGAATGTATTCCTCTGATGGAGATCTAATAAGCGCGGTGGCAAAGGGCGCCAGAAAGGTGCGCAGCAGATTCGGGGGAAGGCTCGAGTTGTTTAATCTGGTCGATCTGGAACTTACTACCGGCAGAAATCTGGATGTAATAAATCAAATCGAAATAATAAAAAGTTTCAAAAATATCGCCTCCGATTTTTATAAATTCGTTTTTTGCGAAATAATAAGCAAAATCATCTTAAAGACGCAAGTCTCCGGAGGAGACTCGTCCCCGCTTCTTTTTAAGTTGATCTATATATCGTTCAATGAGATCAATAATACTGATCCAGAGGACATTGAATCTCTCAAGAAAATAATGTGTTTTTTCGGAATAAAGTTTTTAAGGATAACAGGATATACCCCCTTACTTGAAAGCTGCAGTAAATGCAACCGACACTTGAAAGATCTGTATTCTTTCCATAAAGATAAGGTTTGTTTTTCGGTAAGTCATGGCGGGATTCTTTGCGAGAAATGTGCGGATTCTTTTACAGATAGAGATACTTTGAGTGCATCGGACTACAGGTTTTTATTTGATTTGTTTAATCTAAAACTGGAAGATTTCAGGGGCATGGTAATAAATCCCGGGAGTCTTAAAAGAGTGTATAAACTAATAGAAGATTATATAATTTATCATACCGAGTGTAACATAAACAGCTTTAAATATTTTAAAAAAATCGGGATATAAGTTAGAATAAGAAACTATGAATTTTCAGGATATCATTTTTAATCTTCAGAAATACTGGGCAAAAAACAACTGTATTATCAAACAGCCAATGGATCTGGAAAAAGGTGCCGGGACATTCAACCCGGACACGTTCCTGCGATGCCTGGGTCCTGAACCCTGGAATGTTGCTTATGTCGAACCAAGCAGGAGGCCCACTGATGGAAGGTATGGACAAAATCCCTTCAGAACACAATTTTATTACCAGTTTCAGGTACTGCTAAAACCTTCACCGGATAATGTGATAGATCTTTATCTTGGTTCCCTAAAAAACCTGGGTATTGATTTGAAATCCCATGATATACGTTTTGTCGAAGATGACTGGCAGTCACCGACTATAGGAGCAGCCGGCCTTGGATGGGAAGTATGGGCCGATGGAATGGAAGTAACTCAGTTTACCTATTTCCAGCAAATGGGTGGTTTAGTACTCAAACCCGTATCGGCAGAAATCACTTATGGTCTGGAAAGGATTGCCATGTATCTGCAGGACAAAGATAGTTTCTGGGATCTCAATTGGTCCGATAATATAAGTTATGGTGATTTGCATCTTGTATCAGAAAAACAATGGTCCGTTTATAACTTTGAAGTTGCCAGCATAGATATGCTCCTGGATCTCTTTGAGAAATATGAAAAGGAGTTCCATAAGGTCATGAAAAAAGGACTGGTTTTTGTAGGGTGTGAATATGTACTTAAATGTTCGCATATTTTTAATTTACTGGATGCAAGGGAAGCTATAAGTGTAGCGGAAAGGACCTCTTATATTGCCAGAGTAAGGAATCTCTCCAAAGTCCTGTGCTCTGCTTATCTTGAAGAGAGGGAAAAGATGGGCTATCCACTGCTAAAAAAGGACAAAAAATAATTATGGAAAAAGATTTACTTTTTGAAATCGGAACCGAAGAATTACCTCCTTCCTGTATGGAAGAAGGAGTAATCGGACTAAGGAAGGTCCTTGAAAACAAATTAGAAGAAAGCAGATTGGAATTTAAGGACGTTTTGACATACGTTTCTCCAAGAAGGTTTGTTGCAGTAGTAAAGGACCTAAGAGAAATTCAAAAATCAAAAGAAGAAATAGTCACGGGTCCTCCGAAAAAAATTGCCTTTGATAAAAACGGCAAGCCAACAAAGGCAGCAGAAGGTTTTGCCAGAAGCTTAAATCTTAAAGTCAGCGATCTTGAAGAAATCGAAATCGAAGGTAAAGGTTTATATCTTGGTAAGAGGATCACTGAAAAAGGAAAAAAGACAAAGGACTTACTGGGAGATATTTTAAAGGACTCCCTGCTCTCCATAAATTTCAGTAAACAGATGACCTGGTCGGATTATGATTTAAAATTCATCCGTCCGATAAGATGGCTGCTTGCTTTATATGATAGTGAAATAATCAGGTTCAAGATCATAACCTTGACTTCGGGAAATGTCACTTTTGGACATCGTACCCTGAGTCCGGGGGCCATAACTATTAGGAATACCGGGGCCTATTTTAAGTTGCTAAAGGATAAAGGGAAAGTAATAGCCGATTCCAAAAAAAGAAGGGAACTTATATTAAAACAAATAAATAAACTGGAAGAAAAATTATGGAAGGGTAGATACATAGTGATCCTGAACGAAGATTTGCTTAAAGATGTAGTAAATCTTGTAGAGATACCAAATACCATTACAGGGAATTTTCCCAGGGAATTTCTATATATGCCAAAAGAATTGCTGATAGAAGCAATACAGTATCACCAGAAATATTTTGCCGTCCTGGATAATTCAGGTAATGTCAGTACTAAATTCATAATCGTACAGAATGGAATAAAAGATAAAGGCGGAGTAAAGAAAGGCAATGAGAGGGTACTTAAGGCAAGACTTAAAGATGCAGCTTATTTTTACGAAGAGGACAGGAAGTATGATTTTACCTACTGGACAGAAAAATTGAAAGAAGTGATCTTCTTTTCCGGTCTTGGCAGTTTGTATGACAAGGCTATAAGGCTGAAAAAATTAAGTACATATCTGGCAGATATGCCTTGCAGCGGTAATCTTAAAGGTAAGCATAGTATATCCTCTGATCTTGCATCGGCAAGTATGCTGTGTAAATGCGATCTTGTGACAAGCATGGTAGTGGAGTTCCCGGCACTGCAGGGAATAGTCGGTCGTCAATACGCAAGGGAAAAGGGTGAAAAATTCGCGGTTGCGGATGCAATCTTTGAACACTATCTTCCAAGGTTTGCCGGTGATATTCTGCCGTCAACGGATATCGGACTTATACTTTCCGTTGCAGATAAAATGGATACAATAACTGGAATGTTTATTGCAGGGAAAATACCTTCAGGTTCAGCGGATCCCTTTGCAATAAGAAGAAAAGCCTCCGGTATTGTTCTATCTATACTTAAAGGCAAATATGATTTTGAATTGGCCGATTTGATAAGTTATGACCTTAAATTATATCTTGAATCTTATGATTTAAAAGGTACTAATGTTTCAAAGATCACCAGTGAAGTCAGGGATTTCATAATTGCGAGACTCAGGTTCTTATTGGAGAAAAAGGGAAAGAGACTGGATATCCTGGATTCGATCCTCCAGTCAGGGCGTGGATCTATTATAGATATCGATTTGAGATATGCAGCGATAGAAGAATTTATTGCAAATAAGGATATAAAAAGGATTTATTTCCCTATGACGCGGTGTAAAAATATCATTGGGAAAAAAGAGTTCGGGGAAGTAAGTGAGAAACTTCTGGCAGAAGAGTATGAAAAGAAACTATTTTCATCTATAGAAAAAAAGAAATCCAAGATAAAAGACCTTGTAATTAAAAAATACTATACATTGGTTCTTATTGAACTTACCGAGCTGGGAGAGGCAGTGGATCAATTTTTTGATAAGGTCCTGGTTATGGATAAAGACGAGAAAATAAGAACCAATAGGATCAATCTAATTAAAAAAACAGTTGATCTTTATATGACGATGGCAGATTTTTCTAAATTGATTGTGGATAAGAATTAAATCAATATAGAAACCCTATTTAATCATTCTACTCTTATTTTTTTTTCATTTTTCTGATATCATAATGCGGTTTGTTTTTTACAATTATATGATAAATTGGCAATTTTAAATCAAGAAAGGGTTTGATACAAAATGGCTTCTAAAAAGTATGTATATTTTTTTGGAGAAGGCTCTAAGGAAATGAGAGAACTTCTGGGAGGTAAAGGCGCAAATCTGTCAGAAATGACCAATATAGGTTTGCCGGTACCTTTTGGTTTTACTATAACAACAGAAGTCTGTAATCTTTTTTATGAACTTGGCAAGAGATATCCTGAAGGTCTGGATGAACAGATAGATGAGAATCTAAAAAAATTGGAAGAAAAAATGGGAATGAGTTTTGGAGATGAGGAGAATCCACTCCTCGTTTCAGTAAGATCCGGGGCTGCTTTTTCTATGCCCGGAATGATGGATACGGTACTGAACCTTGGTCTGAATGATAAAACAGTTATGGCGCTGATCAAAAAAACCAAAAACGAAAGATTTGGCTGGGATTCATATAGAAGATTTGTCCAGATGTTTGGAAATGTGGTAATGGATGTGGAACACGATAAATTTGAGGAAGCAATTCAGGCAAAAAAAGATAAAAAAAATGTGAAGTTTGATACCGATCTGACCGCAGAGGATCTGAAGGAACTTGTAGAAGATTATAAAAAAATAATCAGAGAGGCTAAAGGTAAAGATTTCCCTCAGGACCCCAGAGAACAGCTGAGGATGTCCATAGATGCAGTATTTGGATCATGGAACAATAAAAGGGCCATATCTTATAGAAATCTTAATGATATTCCCCATGATATCGGTACTGCGGCAAATGTACAGGCTATGGTTTTTGGGAACATGGGAGAAAATTCAGGAACAGGCGTAGCCTTCACCAGGGATCCTTCGACCGGTGAAGATAAATTTTATGGTGAATATCTGATGAATGCACAGGGTGAAGATGTGGTTGCCGGAATAAGAACCCCTCAGCATATTTCCAAATTACAGGAAGAAATGCCGGATATTTACAACCAGCTGATCGACATAAGAAAAAAATTGGAAGAACATTACAAGGATATTCAGGATCTGGAATTTACAATGCAGGAAGGAAAACTGTATATGCTTCAGACAAGGACCGGTAAGAGAACGGCAGCTGCCGCTCTTCAGATTGCAGTCGATATGACCGAACAGGGATATATAGATAAAAAAACTGCCGTAACCAGAGTGGAACCACAGATGCTGGATCAGCTTCTGCACAAGCAGCTTGATAATAAAGCCAAAGAAAATGCAGAGTTGCTTACAAAAGGACTTCCTGCATCGCCGGGCGCGGCACTGGGCAGGGTAGTTTT
This sequence comes from Candidatus Humimicrobiaceae bacterium, assembly GCA_036514895.1. Classification (GTDB taxonomy): domain Bacteria; phylum Actinomycetota; class Humimicrobiia; order Humimicrobiales; family Humimicrobiaceae; genus Hydromicrobium. Next base: position 6,441 of record DATBWH010000079.1, on the reverse strand, counting down.
TGATGCGGATATGGCTGTAAAAGAGGCAAAGAATGGAAATGTGATTCTGGTGAGAACGGAAACATCTCCCGAAGATATTCAGGGCATGGCCGTGGCACAGGGAATTCTGACTGCAAGGGGAGGAATGACCTCACATGCTGCTGTAGTGGCGCGAGGCATGGGTAAAAGCTGCGTGGCAGGTGCGGAAGACATCAAAGTATTTGAGAGCAAACAGTATTTTGAAGTAAATGGCAGTAGGATAAACAAAGGCGATTGGATTACCCTGGATGGTTCAACCGGAGAGGTTTTTAAGGGTAAAATTCCGGTAGTGGATCCTGAAATGGGAAAAGATTTCAAAAAATTTATGAGCTGGGTCGATGAATTCAGAAAGATAGGAGTAAGAACGAATGCCGATACCCCCAATGATTCCAGGGTTGCTCTGGAATTCGGAGCTGAGGGAATCGGTCTTTGCAGAACGGAGCATATGTTCTTTGAAGCAGATAGAATAAAAGCCATGAGGAAGATGATAGTAGCCGGCAGCAGGGAAGAAAGAGAGAAAGCTCTTGCAGGACTTCTTCCATATCAGAAAAAAGATTTTATGGAAATATTCCAGGTTATGAATGACCTGCCTGTGACCATTAGACTTCTGGATCCGCCTTTACATGAATTTTTACCCACTGCAGATGAAGATATAACGGAAATAGCGGGGGAGCTGGGTCTGGAATTCGATGAATTAAAGGCGACTATTAATTCTCTTCATGAAATGAATCCGATGCTGGGACACAGAGGATGCAGGTTATCAATTACATATCCTGAAATTCTCGAAATGCAGGTAAGAGCCATATTTGAGGCAACTGTAGAACTTACCAGGCAGGGATACAAAGTCAAACCAGAAGTGATGGTTCCGCTGGTTGGAATCGTAAAGGAATTCAAGATATTGAAAGAAGAGATAGTGAAAGTTGCCGATGAGATAATGAAGAAAGAAAATCTAAAGTTTGAATATAAGGTTGGAACTATGATAGAAATTCCAAGAGCATGTGTTGTTGCAGACGAAATAGCGGAAGAAGCTGAGTTTTTCAGCTTTGGAACAAACGATTTAACTCAGATGACTTTTGGATTTTCAAGAGATGACGCAGGTAAATTTCTTCCTGAATATATAGAAAAAGGAATCCTGGGAAAAGATCCCTTCGCCACGATAGACCGCAAAGGTGTCGGCCGATTGATAAAAATGGGATTTGAAAAAGGCAGGAAAACCAGAGAGAATCTAAAAGTCGGTATTTGCGGGGAACATGGAGGCGATCCCAGGTCAGTCGAATTCTGTCATATGATAGGAATGGATTATGTGAGCTGTTCACCATACAGGGTTCCGATTGCCAAACTTGCTGCTGCACATGCAGCTATAAAGGAAGATAAAAAATACAAAGAAGTTTTTTTGGATGTTTAGCTATAACCCCTCTAATAAATAATATATTAGTGGTAAAATAAATACAGTCCCGTTGTATTTATGAAGTGATAGTAGTTTGATTTTTTTCCGAAAAGATTTTGCCAGATATATTATTATTGCCATATTTCAAACATTCAGAAGAGAAATGAACAAAAGTCTAAAAGAGGGCGAAGTAGAAGAATTAAAATCCAGAACGGACATCTATGGCATTGTCTCAGGTTATATAAAGCTCAAGAAGGCTGGCAGGAATTATACCGGACTCTGTCCTTTCCATAAGGAAAAAACTCCATCTTTTACGGTCGATACTTCAAAGCAGCTTTACCACTGCTTTGGTTGTGGAGAAGGCGGCGACGTAATAAATTTTATAGAGAAGATTGAAAATTTGGAGTTTGTGGAATCAATAGAATTCCTGGCAAAAAAGACCGGTTACACTCTGAAGTATAATTACAGCGGTTTTTCGAAAGAATCATCGAAATCAAAAGACCGGCTGGTGGAACTTAATGAACAAGCTAAAAAATATTTTGGTTATATACTTTTTAACAGTAAAAAAGGCCTGCCTTCACTTAATTATTTAAAAAGCAGGGGTTTTACCGAGGAGACTTTAAAGGAATTTGAAGTAGGATATAGTCCGGACAGCTGGAACGACTTCTCAAATTTTGCCAAAAAAAGAGGATACAAGCCTGAAGAATTGATTAAATGTGGGCTGGCCATCGAAAGTAAAAAAGGCGGCAGTGAAATATATGACCGCTTCAGGGGAAGAATCATGTTCCCTATTCAGGATATAGTGGGAAAAACGATAGGTTTCGGGGGAAGAATTATTCAGGGAAGTAGTCAAACAGCCAGCGGGAAAGCTAAATATATAAATACCCCTGAAACAAAGCTTTATTCGAAAGGTAAAAATATATACAGGATATTCCAGGCTAAAAATCAGATTGTAGAAAAGGATGAAGTTCTTATAGTGGAAGGATATACGGATGTAATGGCTCTGCACCAATCCGGAATAAGAAACACTGTTGCCAGTCTTGGTACCGCACTTACTCCGGATCAGATAAAAGTACTGGGGCGGTTTACAAAGAATATAGTTCTGGTTTTCGATAGCGATACGGCTGGTATGAATGCTTCTCTAAAGGGGATAGAGAGATTAAGGGAATATAATGAAAAACTGGATCTATATTATGAGAATAACCTGAATATCAGAGTAGCCGTACTGGAAGAAGGTTATGATCCTGCCGATTATATATTTAAAAGAGGAAAAGAAGCTTTTATAAAAAGGATCGAGGATTCGCCAACCATTATTGATTTTACTATTGATGCAATAATAAAAAGGTATGATATCGGCAATCTGGCAGGTAAACTTAAGGCCAGCGATCATCTCATAAGGTTCATATCCACCCTCTCTTCAAGCATCATTCAGGAGGAGTGCATAAAAAGAGTTGCCCAGAAATTGAACCTTAAAGAGAGTCTGCTTATGGAAGAAATGTTAAAGAGGCAATACGACCGCAGGAATAAAATCATTCACACAGGCGGGGATCAGAGCATTGAAAAGAAAGAATACGGAAGCGAAAATATTGTTCCCTTGAAAAGAATAGAAGTCGAAGCATTAAAATTGATAATAAATGGACAGGGAAACAAGATCGATGAATTTTTGAATCTGGGACCGGAATATTTTAGATTCGAGGATACGAGACAGCTTTATCTTATTATAAGAAATGAGGTTGCAAGGGCAAAAGAAGACAATAAAAGGATAAACTTTCCAATAAAAATTACGTCTGGAACGGTAGAAAACGAGGATGTGAGAAAACTATATAATTATATTTTATTTAGTGAACCGCATTATACAAGTCAGAATATGGACCTTGTAGCCAGTGAGATAATCAATAATTTGAAGCAAGTACGCATTTCCGAAGAAATCGAGGACATCAGAACAAAAATGATGGAGTATGAAAAAAATAAGAATGCGGGCGGCAAGTTAGAAGACGATATCGCAAGTAAATATGATGAGTTGTATCAGAGATTGGTAGAGCTGGAAAAAGAAAAAATGAATTTGAAAATAATTTAAGTTTTGAGGTGAATTATATGAAAAGAGGATCAGAGTTTAAGCTGGAAGAAGTAAAAATGCTGATAAATAAGGGTAAGACCGATGGTATCTTGACTACCGAAGAGATTACCGAAACTCTTTCGGATATAGAGCTGTCCAAAGATCAGATTGAAAATATCTACGATGTCATCCAGAATCTGGGTATAGAGATCATAAACGAGGAAGATGAGGATATTGACACCGGAAATCCGGGTAAGAAAAACGGAGAGGAAATTTTCAGCAGAAAATTGGATCTGACCATAAAATCTCCTACAAATGATCCGGTCAGGATGTACCTTAAAGAAATCGGTAAAGTAAGACTTTTGACAGCTTTCGAAGAGGTTCAACTTGCCAAAAAGATTGAACTGGGTGATCCGGAGGCCAAGAGGATGCTGGTTGAAGCTAATTTAAGACTTGTCGTAAGCATTGCTAAAAAATATGTGGGAAGAGGAATGTTGTTTTTGGACCTGATACAGGAAGGAAACCTTGGCCTTATAAGAGCGGTTGAAAAATTCGATTATAAAAAAGGTTATAAATTCTCTACCTATGCCACCTGGTGGATCAGGCAGGCAATAACAAGAGCTATCGCCGATCAGGCAAGGACCATTAGGATCCCCGTGCATATGGTAGAAACAATAAATAAATTGATAAGAATACAGAGACAGCTTCTGCAAAAATTAGGCAGAGAACCTTCTCCGGAAGAGATTGCAAAAAAGATGAAATTTTCTCCTGAAAAAGTAAGAGAGATAATGAAAATCTCCCAGGAACCCGTATCTCTTGAAACTCCTATAGGAGAAGAGGAAGACAGCCATCTTGGAGATTTCATAGAAGATTCCGAAGTAGAGGCACCTTCTGATGCAGCTTCCTTTACAATGCTTCAGGAGCAGCTTCAGGAAGTATTGAATACATTGAACGACAGGGAAAGAAAAGTAATCCAGTTAAGATTCGGGCTGCAGGACGGTCATCCAAGGACCCTGGAAGAAGTCGGCAGGGAATTCGGAGTCACCAGGGAGAGAATAAGACAGATAGAATCAAAAACCCTCGGGAAACTAAGACACCCCAATAGAAGCGGAGTTTTGAGAGATTTTCTCGAGCACTAGCCAGATTTCTATTGAAATAAACTTCTTATATACTATAATAGCATAGCATTGTCATTTCTCAATCCCCGATAGCTCAATGGTAGAGCATTCGGCTGTTAACCGAAGGGTTGTAGGTTCGAGTCCTACTCGGGGAGCCAACAAAAATCTCTAAAAAAATTATAATTCAAACTCAGAAGAAGATAATTTTGACTGTCTGATTATTGATTTAAGTGTACCACGTTTTATTTCTTTATGATCTGGGATAGGAACAGTTATTGTTGTTGCTCCTATTTTTTTCTGCATTACAATATGACTACTACGCTGTCGTATTATTTTAAATCCATTATTGGAAAGTATTTTGCAGATTTCCTGGCCGGATAAAATTCTTGATTTACCCAACAGAAACCTCTAGTCGTGTAATAAATATTTCATTATGCAGTCTTTCATTGATCTCTGCCGGTGAAGCAACTTCAAAAAATAATTCTACTGCCTCAATGAGATTTATTCTTGCCTGTTCGACAGTTTCACCCTGACTGGCAATATCAAGCTCAGGACATAATGCAACATAAAGATTTTCTTCCTTTTCAATAATTGCGGTATACTGTTGAAATCTACTCATTTAATACTCCAAAATATAAGACTTTTTATATTTAGCATTTTTTACTATATAAATGCAATTTATATTATAACCCTAAAGTAGTTTTTTTATAATAATCAATTCCCTTAAAAAAAGATTCGAAATTTCATCTGTTAGGGGAGCCACTTATGACAATTGGCTCTTCACCAATTAACGGGGCAACACGCTCTAACAGCATAATGCTTTAACTCTTAACCTGTTTTCAAAGTTCCTAAACCTGTAAAGCCTGCAGGATGTCATCTCTAAAAGTTTTAAGGCTCTTTTTAAATTAATAAGAGGGGACAATAAAAAAGAATTTATATTTACCATAAATTATGGTAATATATGCATAAATTATGGTAAAGGAGTAAAAGTATGTTGGAACCAGTTTTGGGTAATAGTACAATAGAAAAAGTTTTATTTACTCTTGAATCTTATGGACAGGCGTATCCTTTAGAGTTATCAAAATTGTTCAATATTCCAGTAAACGGAATTCAGCAGCAGATGGATCGTCTTGAAAATGGTGGAGTGATAGTTAGTTCGATGGTAGGAAGAACCAGATTATATCAATTTAATCCAAGGTACCCTTTTTTAAAAGAGTTGAGAGCATTAGTTCAAAGAGCAATGGAGTTTCTTTCTGAAAAAGAAATAGGAAAATATTACCGAAGAAGAACAAGACCAAGAAAGAAGGGTAAACCATTATGAGAGTAGATTGGGAAAAGGTAGAAATTAAAGAACTGGCAGCTATAATCTCCTCTCATTTACAAAAGAATGGTATTGATGTTGTTTTAGTAGGAGGAGCCTGTGTTTCACTCTACTCAGAAAACCAATATATGTCATATGATATTGACTTGGTAACAGATACCCCTATAAAAAAAATAACTCCTGTGCTTAAGGAGTTAGGATTTAAAAATACTGGTGGTCGTTTATTTGAAAACCCTAAATGTAGATTCTTGATAGATTTTCCTGCTCCTCCTGTATCAGTTGGAGATGAACGACCAGTCTCCGAATTTAATTATCTAAATACACAATTTGGTACAATATGTTTATTAACGCCCACAGATTGTATTAAAGATAGGTTGGCTGCATATTTTTTCTGGAATGATAACCAATCTTTTGACCAGGCTGTCTTGGTAGCAAAAAGGAATAAAATCAATTTTCCGGAAATAAAAAAGTGGGCTGAAAAACAAGATGAATTGGAAAAGTATGAGATCTTTAAGAAAAAATGCAGGGGAGAAGGTTTGCT
>DATBWH010000078.1:0-25433 GCA_036514895.1 Candidatus Humimicrobiaceae bacterium | reverse complement strand
TTTGTCAATGAGAAAATAGAGAGTGTTATCCAATACAGCAATTTATTAGGATTGGATTGTATTCAGCTTTCCGGAGATGAAGAAGAGGATTATATGGAGAATTTAAGAGAAGGGTCAGGAAAGATAAAAATCATAAAAGCTATAAGGATCAAGGACAATAATAAAAATCAAGAAGATATAATAGATGAATTAAATGAAGAAATAGATAAACTAAAAAATTATGCGGATTTTATTCTTCTTGACAGTTACAGGACTGGTATTTACGGGGGAACCGGAGTGCCGCTTGACTGGGAGATGTTAAAGAATTATTGTAGTAAAATCCCTGTTATATTATCGGGAGGGCTTGACCCGGAAAACGTCAAAAAGGCAGTGGATGCCGTCGTGCCATTTGGTGTGGACGCATCTTCCGGGCTTGAAATCTATCCAGGAAAAAAGGATTTAGATAAGGTCGCAAGATTCGTAAATGTTTTAAGATAGATAATAAAGATTTTAGATTCGGGTTTAGTTACAGATTAGAGGTAAAAGTTTTAAAGATAGATGTAAAAAGTAAAAATAATCTAAGGTAGAAATAATTTGAAAAAATCAATAAAAAGTCCTCTAAAAAAGAAATGTCTGAGCTCCAAAAAAGGATATTTTGGGGAATTCGGAGGCAGTTTCGTTCCGGAAATACTGGTCAGTGCGCTGAAGGAGCTGGAAGAGAATTATTTTAAATATAAAAGGGATAAGAAATTCAAAGAAGAACTGGCATATTATTTAAAAAATTATGCCGGAAGACCCACTCCTCTATATTATGCTGAGAGACTTTCGAAGAAGTTCGGAGGAGCCAAAATTTATTTAAAGAGAGAGGATCTCTGCCATCTCGGTGCCCATAAAATAAATAACACAATAGGCCAGACGCTTCTTGCCCGAAAAATGGGGAAAAAATTCATAATTGCAGAGACCGGAGCGGGTCAGCATGGTGTGGCAACTGCTGCAGCAGCCGCGCTGTTTGAAATGAAATGTAAAATTTTCATGGGAAGCAAAGATATCAAAAGACAGTCATCCAATGTGTATAGGATGAAACTGATGGGAGCAGAGGTAGTAGAAGTCTCCTCCGGAAGCAGGACGTTAAAGGACGCGGTCAATGAAGCTCTGCGCTACTGGGTTTCGAGAGTGGATGATACCTATTATGTTCTAGGCTCGGCGGTGGGTCCTCATCCATATCCTACCATGGTAAGGGATTTCCAGACGATCATAGGCAAAGAGACAAAAAAACAGATAATGGATAGTGAAGGGAGGCTGCCCGATTATATTATTGCCTGTGTCGGCGGCGGTAGTAATTCTATTGGGATTTTTTACCCATTTCTAAAGAATGCAGACTCTGTAAAACTTATAGGAGTAGAAGCCGGGGGAAAGGGTATTAGAAGCAGAAAACACGGGGCAACGTTAGGTTATGGTGAAAAGGGTATATTCCACGGTGCTTTCAGCTATGTACTGCAGGATGATTACGGTCAGATAGAGGAAGCTTACTCCATATCGGCAGGACTTGATTACCCCGGAGTCGGTCCGGAGCATGCATATTTTAAGGAAAAAGGACTGGTAAAATATGAATATGTCGTAGACAGTGAGGCTCTGGAAGCATTTAGAGTATTATCGGAATATGAAGGTATAATCCCTGCTTATGAAAGTTCTCATGCCCTTGCTTATGCGGCAAGGCTTGCTCATAAGCTTGATAAAAGGAAGATCATAATCGTAAATCTATCCGGTCGCGGAGATAAAGATATCGAAAATAAATAAAACCATCTAAGTGCAGAATTTATATTATGAACAAAAATAAAAGCAGCATCATTGAAAAAGTTTTCGAAGATTTAAGAAAAAACAATAGGAAAGCTTTTATCCCCTTCATAACATGCGGTTTCCCCAGCCTTGATAGTTTTTTGGAGTTATTCGAGACTCTGGATAGAAACGGCGCAGATATAATCGAAATAGGTATTCCCTTTTCAGATCCCCTTGCCGATGGCCCGGTCATTCAAACCACTTCAAAAATTGCTCTGGAAAACGGAGTAAATACCGATGTTGTCTTTAAGTCAATAATCAAGATAAGAAGAAAAAGTGACACTCCAATAGCCATAATGACATATTTCAATACTATTTATCATTATGGTCTTGAGAAGTTCTTAAAAAATGCCGAAAGCGCCGGAGTAAATGGATTAATAATCCCTGATTTGCCGCTGGAAGAATTCATTTGCTATGAGAGATATTTTAACAGGGTAAATATCGACAATATTATGCTCGCTTCTCTTACATCGGGGAAGGATAGATTAAAGAATATCGCAGAAAAAAGCAGGGGATTCATATACTGCATTTCGGTAAAAGGAGTTACCGGCATTAGAAGCAGCATAAGCCCGGAAGTCATTAATTTTTTAAAAAAATTAAGAGTGGTAACCTCCCTGCCTCTTGCCCTGGGCTTTGGTCTTTCAAGCAGGGAGCAGATCAACGAGATAAAAGATTATTGCGATGGGATAATAATCGGCAGTAAAATTTTATCTCTTATACTCGAAGCCGATAACTTCAAGCAGGGCTTAAAATCAGTAGAAAATTTCACCTCAAATATAAGCAATTTCTTGAAGTCTTAAAATTAATTTGTCAGGTATATTTATATGATGACCCTTGTTTTTGATATCTGGTTTTGTTAATATTAGCTGTATTACACTGTAATAAAGGAGAATATAATTGAATAGAAAAACCAGAGTTATAAGCATTTCTCTTCCGGAAGAAATGGCCGAACAGTTAGAAGATATGTCAAAAATAAGAGGGCGCACAAAGACGGATTTAATAAAAGAAATGTTCAAGAGCTATAATGAAACAATTGCAGAAAAGGAGTGGTCCGATTTGTTTAGATTTGGCAGGGAGACTGCTAAAAATTTTAAAATAAGAGATGAAGAAGAACTATTAAAATTTATTAAAAAGTAGAAAGTAATCTCTCCATGCTGAGGTTAGTTCTTGATTCAAATATATATATTTCTGCTCTTTTATTTGCTGGAATTCCTTATAAGATCTTAAAACTTGCAATTAAAGGGAAAATCAAGCTTCTTATTTCAAGAGAGATAATAGAAGAAATAGTTGGAGTCCTTAGAAATAAATTTTACTGGCCAGAACACAATATAACTAAATATATTAGAAGGATTTCTCATATTTGCGAGATTGTTATAACCAGTCAAAAGCTTGAGATCATAAAAGACGATGCCAGTGATAATAAAATTCTTGAATGTGCCGTTAATGGTAATGCAGATCTGATTATTTCAGGTGATAAACATTTACTTGGTTTAAAAATATTTGAGGGCGTACCGATAAAGAACCCAAAATATTTCACTTATCTTGTTAAAGAAATGTAAAGTTTATAATAAGTAGCGAATTTTATCTCCAAACCAGGTAGCGTTATTTATATATTAAATAAATCCCCGGTTAATTTCATCTACAATGAAAACATTATATGTTATTATTTCATCGTAAATGAAAACTTTTAGAAAATTGAATTAAAAAATCATAGAAAGATTTAAATCAAATCAATGCCGGATTTGAAAGAAAACAACAAAATTAAAGATCTGACTATAAGTATCGTGAGCTACAACAGTCTTGATTTTTTAAGGGAATGCCTTGATTCCATATTGGAAAATCCTCCCGAATTAAATTATGAGATCATGGTGGTCGATAATGCTTCTCATGACGGTACCGTGGAATTCGTAAAAAATAATTATCCTGAAGTGGTCCTGATAGCCAACAATAAAAATATAGGATTCGCCGCTGCAAATAACAGAGCTATTGAAAGATCTCATTCAAAATATATGTTACTTCTCAATAGTGACTGCATGGTTTATGAAAAATCGCTGAACAACCTTGTAGATTTCATGGAGAGTCGTCCGGGTATCGGAATAACAGGACCTAAAATTATAAATAATGACGAAACCATACAGTTATCCTGCAGGAGGTTTCCTTCTATGTTTAATGCTGCTGCCCATACTATATTGACCGATATCTTTCCCGGAAATCCTTTTTCAAAAAAATACAAACTTATAGGTATAGACAGGGACGAGCCTCGAAAGGTGGATTGGGTTTCGGGGTCCTGTATGATTATAAGAAGAGAAGCTCTGGAGGATACCGGAACACTTGATGAAAGATATTTCATGTATGTCGAGGACCTTGATATTTGTTACAGGATGTGGCAGAAAAAGTGGGAAGTATATTACAATCCCGAAGTCAAAATAATGCATCACATTGCAGGAAGCAGCGGACGTGGAAAAATAAAGTCGAGTTTTAGAATGCAGAGAAGTGTATTTCATTTTTTCTGGAAAAATTACAGGAAAAACTGGAGAATTGTATTAATACCGCTTCTTATTTTGGTTCTTGGATTAAGGGTATTTCTTTCTATCATTAAAAGTTTCTTCTCTAAGAAAAAATAATACATATAAAAGTCCCAGTCGTAGGGCTATCTTACTTCTTTTTAAAAATTTTTAAAGAGATTTAAAAAGTTTAGGTTTTTTAAATTTAAGATTTTATATTAAAATAATCACAATTAGAAACAGTATTCCGGGAGAATAAATTATTATAAGAATTTTAATAACAGGAATTGCCGGATTTGCCGGTAAGCACCTTACCTCATATCTTGTGGGGAAAGAAGGCAATAAAATACTGGGGATAGACCGTTCTTCAAAAAATTTTGATCTGGGTGATTTTCCTGATGAAATAGAATTTGTGGAAGCGGATTTGACTTCCAGGCAAAAAATTTTTGATATAATCGAGAAATTCAAACCGGATCAGATATATCATCTTGCCGCTCAAAGCTCGGTAAGTTACTCCTGGGAAGATCCTATAGACACTTTCAGGATCAATGTTTTTGGAGGGATAATCATTCTGGAGGCTCTTAAGGTTATTTGCCCGGAATGCAGGATCCTTATGGCATGCACCGCCGAAGAATACGGAGAAGCCGACACTTCGGGTAAGGCGATAGATGAGCAGTTCAGGATCTTTCCTCAAAATCCATATGCCATAAGCAAATCGGCTCTGGACTTTTTTTCTTCTGTTTATTACAGCGCATACAAAATTCAGGTATTTATAAGCAGGGCATTTAATCATATTGGTCCGGATCAGTCCGAAAGATTTGTATGTTCGGACTTTGCAAGGCAAATAGCCCTTATAGAAGACGGCAAGCAGGAACCCGCTATATGGGTTGGTAATATCCAATCGGAGAGAGATTTTCTTGATGTGAGGGACGCAGTAAGAGCATACGATTTTATAATTAACAAGGGTACTGCGGGCCAGGTTTATAACGTCTGTTCGGGCAGGAAATTTAAGATTTCCGATTTGCTTGATATGCTCATATCTTTCAGTAAAAGGTCGGACATTAAAGTTAAGACCGACCCAAAAAAATTAAGAGCAATCGATGTCAAATCGATGTATGGAGATAACAGTAAATTAAAAAATCATACCGGATGGGTTCCCGGTTATTCCATCGAAACGTCACTAAAAGATACGCTCGATTACTGGAGGGGAAAAACCGGTTTAAAAATCTAATGTTGGAGTGAGAAGGAGTTAGATTGAAAGCAGTAATACTGGCTGGCGGGGAAGGAACAAGATTACGTCCGATTACCTTTTTGAATCCAAAGCCGATGCTTCCCCTGGTAAACAGGCCATTTATGGAAAAATTTGTTTTATGGATCAAATCCCATAAGATCGAAGATATAATTTTTTCCACTGGCTACCTTCCGGAAATTTTTAAGAATTATTTTGGAGATGGAAGTAGATTTGGGATGAATTTTATCTATGTTCAGGAAAAAGAACCACTGGATACCTGCGGAGGAGTAAAAAATGTGGAGAAATATCTGGATGGTAAAAGTTTTATGGTGTTTAATGGTGACATTCTTTCTTCAATCGATCTGACCGAAATGGTAGCTTTTCATAAGAGAAAAAAAGCGGATATAACTATATCCCTGACCCGGGTCGAGGACCCTGCATCTTATGGTCTGGTACCCATCGATAAAGAAAGTAAAGTGATGCAGTTTCTCGAAAAACCTAAACATGGTGAGGCTATCACTGATTTGATTAATGCCGGAATATATATCATAGAACCAAATATTATGGAACTGGTACCAAAAGGTAAAAGGTACTCTTTCGAGAGAGATCTTTTTCCCGATGTTCTGGATAAAGGATATAAAGTTTTTGGTTATGTTTCCGATGAATACTGGCTCGATGTCGGGACACCTCAGAAATATCTAATGGCGCACTGGGATGTTTTATATAAAAAGATAAATTTTAAATTCCCTTATAAAGAAGTTATGGAAAATATATATATAGGGAAAGATACAAAGTATTCAAAAAATAATTTCGTTTCAGGGCCGGTTGTTATAGGGGAAAATACAAGAATAGAAAACAGTGCCAGGATAATGCCTCTTACGGTGGTAGGTGACGACTGTCATATATCCGGAGGAACAGAAATATCAGAAAGCATAATTTTTGGCAGCTGCAAAATAGGTAAAAAATGTCTGATAAAAAGGGCAATAATTTCAAATAATGTAAAAATCGATGACAATGTGATAATAGAAGACTACACCGTTATCGGAGATAACAGCACAATTGGGAAAAATAATATATTGAAAAACGGCGTAAAGATTGGTATAAATTCTAACATTGCACCGGGGCAGATTTCTTTTTAAATAAAGGATCTGACCATAAGAATTAACTATTAAATTTTTTAAGATTTAGGGAGGTAGATAATGACTAGGGCATTGGTAACCGGAATTACCGGTCAGGATGGTTCCTACCTGGCGGAGTTTTTATTGGGAAAGAAATATGAAGTCTATGGAATGGTAAGGCGCTCATCTGTAGAGAATTTTAATAGAATAGAACATATAAGGAACAAGCTGAAATTTGTCCAGGCAGATCTGCTTGATCAGTTGTCCATAATAGATGCTATAAAGGAATCCTGTCCAGATGAGATATATAATCTTGGCGCTATGTCATTTGTGCCAACATCCTGGAAGCAGCCAGTCCTTACGGGTGAGTTTACCGGATTGGGAGTGACGAGGATGCTGGAGGCGACACGACATATGAACAAAAATATTAAGTTCTATCAGGCATCCAGTTCTGAAATGTTCGGGAAAGTAAAAGAAGTTCCCCAGAATGAAAATACCCCTTTTTACCCCAGAAGTCCTTATGGAGTAGCAAAAGTCTATGGCCATTACATGACCGTAAACTACAGGGAAAGTTATGATATGTTTACCTGCAGTGGCATACTTTTTAACCATGAATCACCAAGAAGGGGTCTGGAGTTTGTTACCAAAAAGATAACTTACGGAGCAGCAAAAATAAAGCTTGGATTGGCTGACAGCCTGTATCTTGGTAATCTGGACGCAAAAAGAGACTGGGGATACGCCGGGGATTATATCGAAGCAATGTGGATAATGCTCCAGCAAGACAAACCGGAAGATTATGTTATAAGCACCGGAGAGGCGCATTCTGTAAAAGATTGGGTCGAAGCTTCTTTCCGGTGTCTGGATCTTGACTGGAAGAAGTATGTAAAAATCGATAAGAGTTTTATCCGGCCAGCAGATGTGGACCTTCTGGTAGGAGACTATACCAAAGCTAAAGAAAAACTCGGTTGGAAGCCGAAGGTAGGTTTTGATGAACTGGTAAAGATAATGATTGAATTTGATTATAATTCTTTGAAAAAACAAATGTAATATTCTACTGCCGGAGGGAGTTATCAAATGGAAGAAAATACTATAAAATTCGGAACCGATGGCTGGAGAGGTGTAATAGCTGACCAGTTTACTTTCGAGGGAGTAAGAATCGTTACACAGGGTGTCAGCAATTATCTCAGGAAGAAAGTAAAAAAAGACCTTAAACCATGCGTGGTGATCGGGTATGATACCAGGTTCCTTTCCGATAAATTTGCTAATGTCTCCGCAGAAGTCTTTGCTTGTAATGATATCAGAGTTTATTTTTCCGACAGGTTTACTTCTACACCGATTCTTTCTTATGCTGTTATTGAAAAGAAGGCTGATCTAGGAATCATGATCACTGCCAGTCATAACCCTTTTTATTACAATGGTTATAAAATCAAGGGTCCCTTTGGCGGTTCTGCTACCATGGATATAATAGAGGAAGTCGAAAAAGAAGTCGGTGAAGTATTAAAGAACATTGAAGGTTACAGGGAATTTTTATATCCCGAAAGAATAGAAGATGAAGCTATTAAAAAAGTTGATTTTTTCTCCAGTTACAGGCAAAAAATTCTGGGTCAGGTAGATAGGGAAGTTATAGAAGGTTTTGATTTCGGACTGCTGCTTGAACCGATGTATGGTGCAACTCAGGGTATGTTTAAAGGTATTGTTGATACATTTAATCCCAAAAATCTTCTTGAGATACATTCTATTTTAAATCCGGGATTTGGAGGTATAAATCCGGAGCCTATAGGAGACAATCTTGCTGAAGCCAAACAAATACTCAGGGAAAAAAAATATAAAATGGCAATTTGCCTGGATGGTGACGGTGACAGGATCGCGGCTCTGGGGGAGGAAGGCAACTATATCAGCTCCCATCATCTTTATGCCATAGTTTTATGGTATCTCGCCCGCATAAAGAAAGTGAAAGGCAAAGTGATAAAATCAGTTAATCTTTCTTCCATAGTGGATAAGATATGCGAAAAGTATGATCTGGATCTTATCACCACTCCTGTGGGATTCAAATATATAGCGGAACAAATCATAAAAGGCGGAGTCATTATGGGTGGTGAAGAAAGCGGGGGTCTATGGGCAGGAGGAGAATTGCCGGAAAGAGATGGTATGCTTATGGGCCTGAAACTACTTGAAATTGTATGCAGCATGAAGATGACCATAAACCAGATTCTTGAAGATATTTATAACGAGTTCGGATATTTTGTCTTTAACCGGATCGACTATAAAATTAGTCCGGAACAAAAAGAAAATTTAAAGGCTCTTCTGGAGAAGGATATCCCCGATATTCTTAAAAAAGCAGGTGCCGGAAATGTCGTCACTCTAGATGGTTACAAATATATTATGGAAGACGGCAGCTGGATTATGATTAGGCCATCAGGGACCGAAGCAGTGGTGAGAATATATACGGAAGGTGAAAGTGATAAAAAGATAAAATATCTTCAGGAACTGGGCAAGGAAGTCATAGACAGTGTTTTTTAAAAAGATAACAATTCTAAGAAAAATATATTTTAAGTAAGATAAAAAAGAGAGGTATATTATGAATTCTTTGGATGATAAGGACAGGATCAAAGAGGTTGATAAGAATGGAATGCTTGAAATTGAGGAAAATTTTTACAATCAGCTGCTTGAAGCAAAAGAAATTGCCGGCAAGACTGATTTAGAAAAAATAAAGGGGAAAAATTTCAGTGGTATTGCAATTCTGGGTATGGGGGGATCCGGATTTTCCGGTGATATTATCAAAGCTTTGATAAAAGATGAAATAAATATACCTGTCGAGATCGTAAAAGGTTACAATCTGCCGTCTTTTATAAAAAATGGCTGGCTGGTAGTTTCTATAAGTTACTCGGGTAATACAGAAGAGACAATTTCTGCAACCAATAAAGCACTGGAGCGTGGATGTGAGGCTCTGATCGTTTGTTCGGGCGGTAAGCTGGAAGGCATTGCACTCAGCAATGACAAACCCATAATAAAAATACCTGCAGGGATCCAGCCAAGAGGTGCTATTGGTTATTTATTTTTTCCCGCTTATCTTGCACTGGGTAATCTCGATGTAGTAAAAATACATCCCCAGGATATAGAAGAGGCTCTTGGCCTGATAAAGGAGAAAGCCGGCCTTTATAAAAGAGAAATCGGCAGTGAAAACAATCCTGCAAAGAAACTGGCTTTAAAGATTTCTGATTATTTACCGATAGTATATGGGACGGAGGGCCTGCTGACCACGATTGCTTACAGGTTTAAGTGTGAATTCAATGAAAATTCAAAGACTCCCGCGTGGTGGAATGAGTTTCCGGAATTGAATCACAATGAGACCGTTGGCTGGCAGAGGTTAAAAGAGACCACCGGTAAATTTATACTCCTGGTTTTTAGAGACAGGGAAGAGACAGTAAGAATAAAGACACGTATCGAAGCAACGCTGGGACTTATCAGGGAGAATGTAGGTAAGATTGTAGAGATACCGGTAGAAGGCAAATCCAGGCTGGCGAAGGCTTTATCAACGATGTATCTGGGTGATATAACCACTGTGTATCTGGCAATCCTGAGCGGTATCGATCCCGGTCCGGTAGAAAAAATTGATTCGCTGAAGAGCGAGCTGGCAAAATTGAATTAAAATTTATTGGAAATAAAAAGATATAGAAAGGAAAATTTTGATGGATTTTGACGTAAAGGATATTAGTCTGGCGGGAGAAGGAAAGAATAAGATAGAGTGGGCAGCAAAAGAGATGCCTGTGCTGCAGGGAATAAAAAAGGATTTTTCAAAAAATAAACCTCTTAAAAAACTGGCGATAGGAGCCTGCCTTCATGTTACTTCGGAAACAGCAAATCTCATGATCGCCTTAAAAGAGGGCGGAGCAAATGTAGCCTTATGTGCATCCAATCCATTAAGCACACAGGATGATGTAGCGGCTTCACTTGTAAAAGATTCTAAAATCAAGGTATTTGCCATAAAGGGAGAGGATAATAAAACATATTACCGGCATATAAATAGTGTCCTTGATACGGGAGCACGTATTACGATGGATGATGGGGCCGACCTGATTTCGACTATCCACAGTAAAAGAAAAGAATTACTTAAAAGGGTTTATGGAGGAACAGAAGAGACAACAACAGGAGTCATAAGACTTAAGAGCATGGAGAAAAAAGGTGTGCTCTTTTATCCGATTATCGCAGTCAATGATGCAAAAACCAAACACTTCTTTGATAATCGCTATGGAACAGGGCAGAGTACAATCGATGGGATCCTGAGAGCAACCAATATCTTGCTCGCGGGCAAAAAATTTGTAATAGTAGGTTATGGCTGGTGTGGAAGAGGAGTTGCCGCAAGAGCAAAAGGCATGGGTGCTTCCGTGATTATATTGGAAGTAGATTCACTGAAAGCACTGGAAGCTAAGCTGGACGGATTTGATGTAATGAATTCCAGGGAAGCAGCTAAAATAGGAGATATTTTCTTATCGGTCACTGGCAATAAAAATGTAATAGGCGAGATGATCCTGAAAAATTGCAGAGACGGAGCGATTCTGGCTAATTCCGGTCACTTTGATGCCGAAATCGACTTGAACTATCTGAGAGCAAATAGTACATCTAAAAAGAAAGTCAGACCTTTTGTCGAAGAATATAATATGAAGGACGGCAGGAAGTTATATGTTCTTGCGGAGGGCAGGCTTGTGAACCTTAGTGCAGCTGAAGGCCATCCGGCCAGTGTAATGGATATGAGTTTTGCGAATCAGGCTTTGAGTGTAAAGTATATTTTTGAAAATAGCGGAAGTCTCTCAAAGAAAGTTTATTCGGTTCCGGAAGATATCGACAGGAATATAGCAGAACTCAAACTAAAAAGCATGGGGGTCAAAATAGATCTATTGACACCCGAGCAGGAGGAGTACCTTAGTTCATGGGAGATGGGGACGTAAATCGTTATCCTGCGGGAAGCAGAGTATGCACCCTCAGGTGGGAAAGACATGTTTTAAAGCTGATAGATCAGAGAAGTCTTCCTTTTAAAGAGATATATGTAAGCTGCAGATCTGCGGAAAGTGTAGCAGGAGCCATAAAAGATATGGTTGTAAGAGGCGCACCTGCAATTGGAGTTGCTGCTGGTTATGGGATTGCGCTGGCAGCTTTGAATTTTAAAGGAAAGAATAAAGAAAAGTTTATCAGTCATATAGACAAGAGCATAAAATTGCTTTCCGGAACACGCCCAACGGCTGTAAATTTATTCTGGGCGCTGGACAGGATGAAAAAGGTCCTGGATAGAAATAAAAATCTGGAAATTGAAAAAATCAAGGAAAAGCTGATCGAGAAAGCAATAGAAATCGAAAAGCAGGATCTGGAGGTCAACCGGAAAATCGGTCATAATGGAAAGAAGATATTCAAAGAAATAAAAGGTAAAATCAGGATTCTTACCCACTGCAATGCAGGGGCACTGGCTACTTCGGGTTACGGGACGGCACTTGCGGTAATAAGAAGTTTAAGCGCAGAAGATAAAATAGCAAATGTGATAGTAGATGAGACAAGGCCATTTCTTCAGGGAGCAAGACTTACCGCCTGGGAACTTCATCAGGAAAAGATCCCCTTTTTTATTATATCCGATAATATGGCCGGCTATTTTATGTCAAAAGGGGATGTCGACGCAGTACTTGTTGGTGCAGACAGAATAGCGTCAAACGGTGATACAGCAAATAAAATAGGTACCCTGACCCTATCGATACTTGCAGAATATTACAGGATACCATTCTATATTGCAGCTCCGATTTCGACTATTGATATGAAAATAAAAAGTGGAGATAATATTCCTATAGAATATAGAGATAAAAGAGAAGTCAGGGAGATTCTGGGAAAAGTTATCATACCGGAATTCATGGCGGTGGAAAATCCGGCTTTTGATATCACACCGGCTGATAAGATAACTGCAATTATAACTGAAAATGGCATGATTTACCCTCCTTATAAAAAAAATATTAGTAAAATTCTTAAAAATGAATAAATAAAAGGATAGTAACGGGGTGGCAATGGATGCGAAAAAAGCTATGGTACTGGCTGCTGGTCTCGGAACAAGACTCCGGCCGCTGACTGATTTGATTTCCAAACCCATGGCTCCAATAGTCAACAGGCCGGTTATGGAGCATATCGTCAGACTCCTGGTAAAACATAATTTTACCGATATCATTTGCAACCTTCACTGGTATCCGGATGATCTAAAAAATTATTTTGGAGACGGATCAAAATGGGGGGTAAACATAGTTTATTCCTATGAGGAAGAACTTCTTGGAACAGCAGGAGGTGTCAAGAATGTCGAGTATTTTTTTGGTAAAAACACATTTTTAGTTATAAGTGGTGATGCTCTTACAGACATCGATTTAACGGATGCAGTAAAATTTCATAAAGATAAAGGCGGTGTGGCAACGCTTATTTTAACTGAGGTAGAGGATACATCACAGTATGGTGTGGTATTGCTTGATGATGACAAAAGAATAATAGGATTTCAGGAGAAACCTTTAAGCGGTGAGGCAAAGTCGAACCTCGCAAATAGCGGAATATATATTTTCGAGCCGGAAATCTTTGATTATCTGCCTCCGCGGGGACAATTTTGTGATTTTGGTAAAAGTTGTTTTCCGAGCTTACTTAATAGAAGTATTATTTACTACGGCTACTGCCATAACCAATATTGGAATGATGTGGGAAGTCTGGACCAATATCAACAGGGTAATTTTGATGCGCTTGAAGGAAAGGTCAAGGTCAGCATTCCCGGGAAAAAAATAAAAGAGGGAGTCTGGGTAGGAAAGAACTGCAAAATAGAGGAAGGCGTGGTAATTATTCCTCCGGTATGCCTGGGGGACAATTGTACGATAAAAAAAGATGCAAAACTTTTTGGTCCAATAATTCTTGGAAACAATACAATTGTGGATGAAAGGGCAGTTTTATATAGGGGTATAAAGTGGGGCAGTGGTTATATAGGGAAAGATGCTTCACTTATCGGTGCAATAATAGGATACAATACAAAAATAAGAGATAAAGCTTCGATTCTGGAAAAAGCGGTCATAGGTTCCAGAAGTGTTATAAAGGATGGAATAAAGATCCATCCGAGTGTAAAAATCATGTCCGATAAAATAATAGATATTGATACAGAAAATACCACAGAAAGTTAATATAAATTTTATAAATATTCTCAAAGATATTTTTGTCCCACCATTGTGTACCGTTTGCGGGAAAGCCGGTCCCGAATTACTCTGCCGGCAGTGCATGTCAAAAATCAATGAAATAGGTGATAAAGTATGCAATTATTGCGGCAGGCCATTATCCAGGATCGATCCTGAAAGAAAAATGTGCAGTTTTTGTAAAAATGAGGATTTTAATTTTTACAGGCACAGAAGCTTTACTACTTATGAAGGAGAAATAAGAAAAATAATAAGGAAATACAAGTATAAAAAGATATATGATCTAAAGGAAGTCATTACAGGATTTTTGGAGAGGGCATATTTTAGAAATTATAAAGATGAGAAAATTGATTACATGGATACTGTTCCGGGTGAACACATGGAAATATTATGCAGATCATTATCAGGGTTAATTAAAATTCCATTTGCTGGTAATATATTGAGTATAAAAAAAATAATCAAGCAGCAGGGGCTCGATTACATGCAAAGGAAGAGCAACATAGAGGAAGCATTCAAAGTGAAGAACTGTATGCTCAGTTACGGTAAGAATATACTGCTGGTGGATGATGTCTGGACCACAGGAAGTACACTGGTGGAAATTTCCGGTATTTTAAAAAGAGCAGGTGCAGATAGGATTTATTTATTAACTATTGCCAGGGGGAAATAATAAGAGTGTCAAGATTAAAGGGAATCGTAAAATGGTTCAGTCCTGAGAATGGATTTGGTTTTATAGAGACCGAATCAAAGGAAGCCGAAGATATATTCGTAAAATACTCTTCTATAGAATCCGATGGATTCAAAACATTGAAAAAGGGCCAGAGGGTAGAATTCGAGCTTGAAAAGGATGAGAGGGGTAGTATAGCCAAAAAGGTTGTGGCAATAAAGTGATGCATAAAGTAATATGTCTAAAACAAATCAGGACACTAATAATATAATTTTTTAAGCAAGTCAAGATCAGGGGGAAAAGGATGGAGTTTGTTATCAAAAGTAAGAATATCGAGTTAGATGAAAAGATCCGGAATTATGCGGAAAGGAAAATCAAGAATAAGATAGATAAAATTCTAGATAAAGTAATAAAAATGGAAATAAAATTTACTTATGAGAAAAATCCCAGGATCAATTTAAATAATCTTGCTGAAGTCACTGTTTTTACGGCAGGTGCTGTTATAAGGGCAACCGATTCGGGAACTGATGTCTTCGAAGCTGTGGATAAAGTCATTAGCAAATTAGAGAGACAGGTGAAAAAATATAGAGAGAAGTTGATAAACAGGGGAAGGAAGAGCAGCGGTCAGGGCGAGGCTGCAAAACTTGAGGAAACCGGAGAAGGATACGAAGCTGGCGAAGACGAAGTCGATCAATCGATAGTAAAGACAAAGACTTTTATTTTGAAACCGGTACTACCTGAAGAGGCAATATTGCAAATGGAGCTGCTGGGGCATGATTTCTTTGTTTTCATAAATTCCGAAACCGGTAGAACTGCGGTAATATACAGGAGAAAAGATAAAAAATATGGTTTGATCGAACCAACTCTATAACTCAAATCAAAATGATGAAGGTGAAGTAAATGCTTGGGAAAATTGGAAATATTCTTAAGTTCGGTGAAGGTAAAAGAATAAAGAAATATGAAGAGGTTTTAAGTGCAGTAAATGATCTTGAGAAGGATATAAGTGTACTTACAGATGAACGTCTTGTCGCAAAGACAGGTGAATTCAAACAGAGATATGAGAAGGGAGAGAAGCTTGAGCAGTTGATGCCGGAAGCTTTTGCAGTGGTAAGGGAGGTAGCAAAAAGAACCATTAATATGCGTCATTTTGACGTTCAAGTACAGGGCGGTATCGTTCTTTTTGAAGGGAAAATTGCGGAAATGAAAACTGGTGAAGGAAAGACCCTTGTAGCCACACTTCCCATATATCTGAATTCCTTGACAGGCGGAAGTACGCATCTCGTGACTGTAAATGAGTATCTTGCAAAGAGAGACAGCGAATGGATGGGTATGATTTATAAGTTTCTGGGGCTGAAAGTGGGCCTTATCCGGCATGAGACACCCAACTCTGAAAAGAAAGAACAGTATCTCTCAGATGTAATATATGGCACCAATAATGAATTCGGATTTGATTATTTGAGAGACAATATGGTGATGAATAAAGAAAATATGGTACAGAATGGTCATTATTATGCCATTGTCGACGAAGTTGACAGCATTCTTATAGATGAAGCCAGGACCCCTCTTATTATTTCCGGAATTGCCTATGGGACTACAGAGATCTACAGAAAATTTGCGCAGATAGTACCCCAGATGGAAACAGATGAAGACTTCGAGATAGATGAAAAATTAAGGACGGCGGCAATTACGGAAGCGGGTGTTGAAAAAGTTGAAAGAATAATGGGTATAGAGAATCTATACGATCCCTCTAATTATTTATATATACATGCCTTAAACCAATCTCTGAAAGCCTATCATCTATTTAAAAAAGATGTGGATTATATGCTGAAAGATGGCCAGATAATCATTGTTGATGAGTTTACAGGAAGATTGATGCCGGGCAGAAGATACAGCGAAGGTCTTCATCAGGCCATAGAGGCCAAGGAAAGAGTGAAGATCAAAGATGAAAATCAAACGCTTGCTACGATCACCATTCAAAATTATTTTAGAATGTATGAAAAATTGGCTGGAATGACCGGTACCGCAATGACTGAATCGACTGAATTCAGGCACATTTACGGACTTGAAACTGTGGCGATAGATACAAACAGACCGATGATAAGAAAGGATCTTCCTGATTTAATTTATAAAGCCGAAGACGCCAAATTCAATAAGGTAGTGGAAGATATTGTCGGCAGGTATGAAAGAGGTCAGCCGGTGCTGGTGGGAACCATATCCATCGAAAAATCCGAAAGGTTGAGTACTTTGCTTAAAAGAAGAGGCATAACTCACGAAGTCCTAAATGCAAAGTACCATGAAAAAGAAGCTGAGATCATTGCAAAGGCCGGACAAAAAAATGCAGTTACGATTGCCACAAATATGGCTGGTAGAGGTACCGATATAGTCCTTGGAGAGGGAGTTGTAGATCTTGGCGGTCTTCATGTGCTGGGGACAGAAAGACATGAAAGCAGAAGAATCGATAATCAACTCAGGGGTAGAAGCGGCCGTCAGGGAGATATAGGTTCAAGCCAGTTTTATTTGAGTACCGAAGATGATTTGCTCAGGCTTTTTGGATCGGAAAGAATATACAGGGTAATGGAGACATTTAATTTTCCGGACGATGTACCAATACAGCACACCATGATTAACAGAGCAATCGAAAATGCACAAAGGCAGGTCGAAGGAAGAAATTTCGAAATAAGGAAACATGTACTTGAATATGACGATGTTATGAACAAGCAGAGGGAGGTAATCTATACCAGAAGAAAGAACATTCTGGAAGGAGAGGATTTGAAACCTGCGGCTCTGGATATGATAAAAGATGTAGTGGCAAAGGGTGTCGATATCCATATAAATCCGGGAGATTATCCTGAGAATTGGGATCTGGAAGAATTGTCCAATTATATGAATCCTATATTTTCAACTAATATAGTAGCCGATGTCATAGATAAGAAGTCGCCGGGCAAGGATAAAATGGATATAGGTGTTTTAAAGGAAAAATTAACAGAAAGAGCCTACCGGATTTACGAGGAGAGAGAAAAAAACTATACCTCTCCTGTTATAAGGAAACTGGAAAAAATAGTAATGTTGAATGTCATCGATAATATGTGGAGAGGCCATCTGCTGGAAATGGATTACCTCAAGGAAGGTATAGGACTCAGATCTATCGGTCAATTGGATCCTCTTGTTGAGTATAAAAGAGAAGCATTTCATTTTTTCAAGGAGCTCATAGAGGAAATAAAATTTGATACGGTAAGATTATTATATAATGTCAAGATAGTTACCAGAGAGGAACAGGAAAAGCAAAAGGAACAGGATAGGCAAAATGTCGTAAGGGGACAGGAAGTGACGAACATACTGGCCAGCGGTCCGGTGAAATCTGCCGTGCAAACTTTAAAAACAAGGACCGAAACTGCAAAAAAAATCGGAAGAAATGACCCCTGTCCCTGCGGAAGCGGGAAAAAGTATAAGAAGTGCTGCGGCAAATAATTTTAATATAAATAATAAGCCCGGGAGGATTCGATGTTAGAGGATTATGATACAAGATTGGATAAATTACTGAAAAAACTCGTATTTTTAAGGAACTGTCTTTGAAATAGATAATAAAGTAAAAAGCCTTAAGGATCTTGAGAGCAAGACTCTGTCAGAAAAATTCTGGGAAGATCGCGATATTGCCCAGAAGGTAGTCCGTGAGATTTCCGAACTTAAAGAAACAATCACTGATATTGAAAATTTAGAAGAAAAAATGGAGAACGCTAATTTAGCACTGGAAATACTTAAAAGCGAGGAAGACAGCAGCCTTGAAAGAGAGCTGGTAGAAAATCTTACCGATATAGAGGATTCGCTCGATGATCTGGAAGAAAAAGTAATTTTAAGCGGCAAATATGATTCCTATCCTTCGGTAGTCAATATTCACCCCGGAGCAGGAGGGACAGAATCACAGGATTGGGCAGAGATGCTGTTTCGTATGTATACGCGCTGGATCGATAAAAGAGGATTTTCTTACATCGTCAATGATTATCAGGCAGGTGAGGAGGCAGGTATAAAGAACGTCACTTTTACGGTTACCGGGAAAAATGCATACGGGCTTTTAAAATCGGAAAAAGGAATCCACAGATTGGTAAGAATCTCACCCTTCGATTCTTCTAAAAGAAGGCACACTTCTTTTGCATCCGTTGATGTAATACCTTTTTTCGATAAGGATATAGATATAAAAATAAATAAAGAAGATCTAAAAATAGAGACCTTTAAATCAAGCAGCGCCGGTGGCCAGCATGTAAATGTCACTGATTCGGCAGTAAGGATCACGCATCTTCCGACAAATATAGTGGTGCAGTGCCAGAATGAGAGATCTCAGTTGCTTAATAAACAGACAGCCATGCAGATTTTAAAATCAAAGCTTTTCGAGCTTGAGAGGAAAAAAAATCTTGAAGAAATCAATAAAGTTAGAGGTGAAAAAAAAGAAATCGGATGGGGTAATCAAATAAGGAGTTATACTCTTCAACCATATCAATTGATCAAAGATCATAGAACAGGAATCGAGATAGGAGATGTTGGATCGGTTTTAGATGGTAATATAGATTTACTTATCAGAGGTTTTCTTGAAAAAAAATTATACAAAGCGTAAACTCTTGAGTATTAAAACCAGGGAAGAAAAAGAAAAAATACGAAATGAATATGATCGAATTCAAACAAGTCAGTAAAATATACGAAGACAATACCGTTGCACTTAAGAATATCAATCTGGTCATCAAGAAGGGAGAATTTCTTTTTTTGGTGGGCCCAAGCGGATCTGGTAAATCCACTTTCATAAAATTACTTATAAAAGAAATTGAAGAAAGCGAAGGAAGTATATTCATAGCGGGAAGAAATATTTGCAACCTTAAATCAAACAGAATTCCGCAGCTCAGGAGAAATATAGGATGTGTATTTCAGGATTTTAAACTTCTGCCCAATAAAACCATATTCGAAAATGTAGCATTTACCCTGGAAGTCATCGGGAAGCCGGTTTACGAGATAAAAATTCAGGTGCCCCAGGTTTTAAAACTTGTGGGCATATACAGTAAGATAAATTCTTACCCCCATCAATTATCCGGTGGTGAACAACAAAGAGTTTCTATTGCAAGGGCATTTGTAAACAGACCTCCGATACTTCTTGCCGATGAACCAACAGGTAATCTGGACCCGGGGACATCGGAAGGAATTATGAAGATATTATCCCGTATTAATCTTATCGGTACCACTGTACTTATGGCCACACATGACCGGAATATTGTAAACTCGATGCGAAGAAGAGTGGTGGAACTTGAGGAAGGAGAAATAATCAGAGACCAGAAGAGAGGAGTATACGGGGATTGATGATAAGACCCAAGTATTTTTTCAGTGAGACATTTATAAGTTTAAGAAGAAACTTTTTTATGGGATTTACTGCTATTACTACAGTGGCCATTACTCTGTTTGTCGTCGGATTTTTTTTAATAATCGTATATGACATACAGGGTATAATAAGTTCGGTAGAAAGTGAAGTCGAGCTGGCTGTATATCTTGAGGATGAGATCTCGGAGGAGTTAAAAGACTATATAGAAGAGGAAGTATTAAGCTGGGAGGAAACAGATTCCGTAAATTATGTATCCAAAGATCAGGCGCTGGAAAGATTCAAGGAACAGAATGAAGGTAGTGATATCTTAAAAGAAATCGAAGGCAATCCGCTGCCGGCATCTTTTGAAATAACTTTAGATAGCCCCGAAAAAATCGATCAGGTGGCATTGCGTTTCTATGATAAAGATGGAAACTATATAGAAGGGGTCAATGACGTAATATATGGCAAGAATTATGTAAACAAATTGTTTTCCATAACAGCAATCGTAGGAACCATAGCGCTTCTTGTAATAATAGTGCTGCTTCTTGCAGCTATTGTATTGATATTCAACACCATAAGACTCTCTATTTATGCACGCCGGAAAGAGATCGAAGTAATGAAACTGGTAGGGGCCACTAACTGGTTCGTAAGAATTCCTTTTTTATTCGAAGGTTTTTTTGAAGGGTTTGTGGGAAGCATCATTTCAATTATCCTGCTATATTTTGTAGGTAATTTTCTGTTGATCAGAGGCGAGAGAGTGATAGTGGATACAATGCGTATAAAGGAGTTGGCCATAGTCGGAAGCAGCAGTGTCGTATTGTATGTATATATAGGTGTGGCAGTAATGGGAGGCTTGATTGGAATTTTAAGCAGTGCCATTGCCCTTAGAAGGTATGTAAAGATCTAAAAAACACCCTTAAATCTTTCAGATTTTCAATTTTTATTGATTAGTATTAAAATAATCCCTGAAAAAATGAAATAATATGAAGTTTAAAAGTAAAAACATTATAGCCATATTTGTAACAATTATTATAGCACTCTCCGGCTTTAATATTGTTTATTTTGCATCCCCTAAATCTATCCTGGCTCAATCCCTTGAAGAACAATTGGAACAGATACAAAAGGATATAGAAGAAACTCAGAAAAAAAGGAAAGAGGTAGAAAAACAGGAACAGGAATATATTAACCAGGTAGATGAAGTAGAAAATCAACTGACCAGTGCACTTTCAGAATTGGACGGTCTTAATCAAAAATTAGCTGATGCAAAAAGTGAAGTTGATAAAGCAACCATAGAGCTTGTTTTGAAAGAGGAAGAACTCAAGAGGATAGAAGACGAGCTTCAGGGAAAAGTAAAAATATTGAACGACAGAGTCACTGCTATCTATAAAAATGGCGGCAGCAACATAATGGAAATCTTGCTCAAGGCACAGGATTTTCTGGATTTCATATCCAAACTAAAACTTATGAATCTTTTTGCAGAACAGGATACCGAAAATATTCAATCAATCAAGGAAAAAAGAGATGCAACCATAGGGATAAAAAAATCTATAATCGATTTAAGGGAAGATCAAAAAGAATATAAAGTGAGTGTGGAAAAGCTGGTTGCCCAGGCCGAAGAGAAAGCAAATGAGATCAATGGTATATACGATGAAAAGCAGAAGTTGCTTAAAAATGCTACTGCCAATAAAAAAGCTCTCATACAGATGGAGAAGCAGCTGGAGATACAGGAGGCCGAGGTTACAAGAATACTTGAGAGTTACAAGTATGGTTCGGCTCCTTCGGGAAAATTTGCATGGCCCGTAATTGGCAGAATACAATCCGGTTTCGGGAACAGATACCATCCTATACTTGGTTATAACAGATTTCATTCGGGTCTGGACATTGTAGCTGGCTACGGAACCCTGGTAAAAGCGGCGGATGGAGGTCAGGTGATACAAGCCGGTTATTTTGGCGGGTATGGTTATTCTATTATGCTTTATCACGGAGGAGGTTTTGCCACCTGGTACGCACATCTTTCCAGCATCAATGTAGCCATGGGGCAGATGGTACAAAGAGGACAGGTTATCGGACTGGTCGGTTCTACCGGATTGTCCACTGGTCCGCATTTGCACTTTGAGGTCAGAATAAACGGAGCTCCACAGAATCCATATTCTTATTTACAATAATAATTAAATACTTAATGCTAATGGGTAGGAAGATAATGTTATGAAAAAAAATGTTTTAATAGCGGTAATCTCGATTATTATAGTTATATTTGTTTTCTCTACGGGATTATGGATAGGAATCAATTTCGATTCTCTTAAGGGATATTTATCAAATACGGAGCGGAATGATACTTCCGCCGCTGCTGATGAGTTCAATTTAGACACCTTTGAAGAAGTAATGGACCTGATTTCCGGAAATTCACTTGTAGAGAAAAGCGACGAGGCAATAATCAGGGCAGGTATGGAAGGTATACTTTCGGCACTTGACGATAAATATGCTGAATATTTTACTGCCGAAGAATATAGTCAGATAATGGAAGCCTACAGCGGTACAACAAGTGGTATAGGGGTTGTAGTGACTCTCAATGAAGAAGAACAGGTCCTTGTAATAAGGATACTTGAAGATACACCTGCTTACAGGGCAGGCATTATGGAAGGGGATATTATAGTCGAAGTAGATGGTACAGAAATAAAAGATATGGACCTTGAAAAAATCGTAGCTATGATTAAAGGTAAAGAGGGAACCAGTGTAAATCTGAAGATTTTCAGACCTTCCGAAGATAAAACATTGGAAATCGGAGTAACCAGAGCGAAATTTTATATCCCTAATCTTATTTCCGATATCTTTGAAGAAGATATAGGCTATATCTGGTATTACGACTTCCAGTCTAATGGCGCTGCCCAGCTCGATAGAGAGATTCAAAAACTGATTGATGACGGTGCCAGCGGTTTGATACTCGATCTGAGAAATAATCTGGGCGGCACATGGGATGATGCAATCGAGGTTTGTGATTTATTTATAAATGAAGGAGTAATTTCAACTATAAAAGGAAGAACCGAAGATAAAGAGAGTGCCGATGAATTTATTGCCAGAGAAGGAAAATATACCGAGATTCCTCTGGTAGTATTGATAAATGGATATTCGGCAAGTGCATCCGAACTGGTTGCAGGTGCATTAAAGGATAGTGGCAGAGCTATCCTTGTCGGAGAGAGAAGTTATGGCAAGGGTGTCATACAGGGACTTTACGAACTTTCGGACGGTTCTGGAATCAAGTTTACGACCGCAAAATACTTCTTACCTTCAGGGGCATCCGTGGAAGGCATAGGGGTAAGACCTGATATAATAATCGAATTAGAAGAGGCTGACACCGAAGACGTACAATTAAACAGGGCTATCGAGGAAATTAATATTCTTATAAGCGAGATTGAATGAAAAAACCAAAAAAAAAGAGTGGTTCCGAAGAGAATAAATCAATAATCGCCCTGAATAAAAAAGCATTCAGGAATTTTTTTATTTTAAACACATACGAGGCAGGCATAGCGCTGGAAGGCTGCGAAGTCAAGTCTATTCGCGACCACAGAGTGAACCTGAGGGACAGTTACAGCAGGATAAGGAACAGTCAGTTATTTCTTTACAATATGCATATATCGCCATATAGTAAAAGCAGGGTCGGGGACATTAATCCTACCAGAACCAGAAAACTTCTTATGCACCGGAAGGAGATCGGTAAAATAGAAGGGAAGTTGACTGACAGAAGTCTGACCCTTGTTCCCTTAAGAGTATATATGATTAAAAACAGAGTCAAGATCGAGCTGGCACTGGTTAAAGGTAAAGCCGGAAGAGATAAGCGACAGGATATTCAGGAAAGAGAACATAAGATTGAAATGAAGAGGGCTTTGAAAAAATATTGATTTTGATGTAAAATAACCTCCGCACTAAATTCAGAGTTATTACCACGATAGAACAGGGGGCGACCTGGATTCGACGGGGACAGGTTGAGCTTAAATTGCAAGCCGAGTATCAGAACTCGTAAATAACTGAAACTAAACATAAACGCTAATAATAAATTAGCATTAGCAGCTTAATTTAAGCCGCTACGTCTGTGAAAGGTTTCCTGCGCTTTTCAACAGGCGCCGGTTAGCAGGATACTCCGGTATGATATGTCTGCGGTAGTACCGGGGGAAATTTAAAGCGGGCTGGCTTTTTTGATCGTGTCCATGCGAGCAAAAAAGTAAGATTTAAAATATGGAATAAGCTTGTAGACGTTTAAGTGTCAATGTCTTCGGACGCGGGTTCGATTCCCGCCGCCTCCACCATGTATTAATTTTAATTTTATATCCATATCTTAGAAACTACTGAGTCATTTAATATATGATGCATAGAAAAGATGTATATAAATAAACTTTTTTACTTTTTTATAAATTGAACTCCATGGTGAATAAAAAAAATCTAAGAAAATACGGGGAACCTCCTTTTAGTATTGCCTTATTACACGGCGGACCGGGAGCGCCCGGCGAAATGGCTCCCATAGCTAGAGTACTCTCAGCCTGGAAGGGTGTTCTGGAACCACTTCAGACTGCGGAATCTCTTGAAGGGCAGGTCCGGGAATTATATGATGTTCTGGAAAAGAATGGAAGTCTACCTGTAACCTTGATCGGATGGTCCTGGGGAGCAATGCTCGGATTCATTTTTACAGCAAAGTATCCTCGAATGGTGAAGAAACTCATACTTGTGGGAAGTGCTGTATTCGAGCAGAAATATGCAGAGAAGATTATGGAAAAAAGGTTGAACCGCCTCGATAAGGAAGAAAGAATGGAAATACAAATCCTGGCAGAGGACTTGAATAATCCTTTGATTAAAGATAAAGAAAAGGATATTTTGATGTCACGCTTTGGAAAACTTTTATTTAAATCCGATTCATATGATCCTTTGCCTTATAAGAATGAAGTTCTGGAATATCAGTATCATATATTCCGGAATGTATGGAAAGATGCCGAGGAATTAAGGTCCAGTGTGGACTTATTAAAAATGGGGGAAAAAATCCAGTGTCCGGTAGCAGCTATCCATGGAGAATATGATCCACATCCCTATCAGGGAGTTCTTGAACCTCTTTCGCGTATAATAAAAGATTTCCATTTTATCCTTCTTGAAAAATGTGGCCATTATCCATGGTTTGAACGCGAGGCAAGTGACAAATTTTATGATATCCTTAAGAAAAAGCTTGATTAGCAAAATGTATAAGTACTAAAATTTATTTAATTCTTTTTTTATTTTACCAGAGGAATCATAGTATGAAAAAAATGCTTATTATCGGAGCCGGTGTGGCAGGTCTTTCCACCGGATGTTATGCGCAGATGAACGGGTATGATTCAGAGATCTATGAGATGCATAGCACTCCGGGTGGTGTCTGTACTTCATGGAAACGGGGTGATTATCTATTTGACCACTGTCTGCACTGGGTGCTTGGATCGAATAAGGGAAGCTCGATTTATCCTGTTTTCGAAGAACTGGGAGTTGCCCAGAATGTGAAGTTTTATTTTACTGAACGATTCAGGAAAATCGAGTTGAAAGGGAAAATCCTTACTGTCTAT
>DATBWH010000077.1:0-11114 GCA_036514895.1 Candidatus Humimicrobiaceae bacterium | reverse complement strand
GACAGTCATGAGTAAAATCGATTTTAAGGATTACGAGATCGCAATACCGGCTTTTCTGACCATAATAATCATGCCATTCACTTATAGTATTTCATACGGGATAGGATTTGGTTTTATAAGTTATACTTTAATAAAACTGTTCAGAGGAAAATTCAGGGATTTACATCCTCTTATGATCATAGTAAGTGCATTGTTTGCAGTTGCTTTTGTTGCCGAAGCACTGGCCAGAAAGTTTGTAGGGAGTTGAGACATAATATATAATAATAAGATAAGAAGTGAGAGAAAAGCTGGCTGGTATTTGGAACCAGCCAGCTTTTTATTAATTTGACAGGAAGTAGAATTTTTTTTAATGTTCTTTATGAAATTAGATGAAAAGAATAATTTGCTGCTCAATATTAATTATTTTAATTATATCTGTACTCGCTTTTAGTGTCGGCTGTTGTCCTATTTTCGAAAATATAACAAATTGGATTTCTAATGACAATAACGATGGGACCGGTGGGACCACAAACTTCGATAACAAAGGAGAAACCGCAGAAGAGAGGACAGAAAATATCCGGCCCATTGCTGTACTCGAGGTATATCAACAGAGTTCCGGCAGTGATTATTTTGCTGTGGGCAATCCGGTATATTTCTCTGCTGCGGATTCATCGGATGCCGATGGGGACATTTTGAATTTCCAGTGGCAGATAGGGGATACGGTCATATCGGATGATGAAATGACCTCATATATTTTTAACAGCACCGGAAAATATGAAATAACCCTTACAGTCGATGATGGAACAAGTATAGCTGAAGCTTCAAAACAGATTTACCTGGTAGAGTTTCCCGAAAACATTTCGATAAAAAGGGAGTACGAGATAACGGTTGGTATTGAATATACTATCATAAACGAAGGGCCCGGAGATATTAAAGATATCACCTGTCTATTTGAGATCCCTCAAACATACCGGCCTTTTCAAATCATAAAAAGTATCAAGTCCGGTCAGGGCAAAACCAATGATATTTATAGCGATGACTACAATTTATTAGCGAGATTCGATCTGGGCGATCTTTCGGCCGGAGAGTCAGCTAAAGCGTATATAAATTGTGATGCAGTGCTTTATGAATATGAATATGCGCAAATATTTGATGGGGAGTATTCTTATGATCCGGAAGACAGCGATCTGTCACTTTATACGGTAAGTGAGTATTTTATAAATAGTGATTCACAGCAAATAAATTCTGCGGTCGAATCTGTGATTGGAGAAGAGACAGATCCTGTTATAATTGCGGAAAAACTCTACGATTTTGTAATTGATAGAATAGTATATGATGAGGAGAAGCTGGCTTTGGGAATATCCGATTATTTATACGCTTCGGAAATTCTGCAGAAGGGCAAAGGAGTTTGTACCGATTATTCTATTTTATATACGGCTTTATGCAGAGCTGCAGGAATTCCTGCAAAATTTGTGCAGGGGCTTCCTGTTTTCAGCATAGTGTCAGAAGGAGAAGGCGAGCTTCCATACGGTCATGCCTGGGTTGAAATAAAACTTCCCGGGTATGGATGGATCCCTGTAGATATAACTGCAGAAGGTGGTTTTATGGCTTATAATTATTATCTTAACCTGGAAACTTATAAGGGGTCCGGAGTATTTTATAAAAGCCTTCTAATTGACGGGGAAAATTATTATCCTGCCGGATTTTATTATTTTTGGGAAGGAGATATTGAGCCGGACGTAACGAGGGAGGAAGTCTACCGGGTAAGCGGATTGAACCCGGGAGAGATAGGTGTAATATCGGAGAATGAATTTTTGGACGAAGTCGAATCCCTGCTTTCAGAATATAATGCTGCTCTAAGTCCTATCAACCAGACACATCCCGAAGGCTGGACATTCAATGATGAGCAGGAAATCGCCGTAGAAGAAACTCTTTTGGCCAGACTTATGGAAATCTCTCAACAGTTAAAAAATATTTTTTATCCGGAAAGCAATGCTGCTGATCGAAATAATCTGGTTGCGATATCAGAAGAGATAAATCTTCATAAACAAGAACAAATACAATGTATGAAAACCAGTAATTACGACTGTTACCTGAGTGGAT
This sequence comes from Candidatus Humimicrobiaceae bacterium, assembly GCA_036514895.1. Classification (GTDB taxonomy): domain Bacteria; phylum Actinomycetota; class Humimicrobiia; order Humimicrobiales; family Humimicrobiaceae; genus Hydromicrobium. The sequence continues at coordinate 9,032 of DATBWH010000077.1, read as the reverse complement.
ATAATATGTTCATCGATTCTCTGGAAAGATTGTTTGATTACTATAATAATATGGTAGAGAGTTTTAACCAGAAATATTAAAAGGTATTTGAATAAAAATGTTATACCAGAAAATACTTATCGGAGTTGCTTCGGTCATGGCAGTAGCTGTGATTATTTATTTATTTCTGGCAATATATAAATTCTTGACCCAGTCAAACGGTGTATTTCATACTAAAAAACAAATCAAGGCAACTCCTTTTGACATAAAATTGTATTTTGAAGAAGTCTCTTTCAAATCTTCCGATGGTATTAATCTTTCAGGCTGGTTTGTACCGGTAAGAAATAGCAGGGAAGTGATGCTGGTTTTTCATGGTAACGGGGAGAATATCTCGGATGGATTGACATTGATAGATTATTTAAAAAGAAAAATGGGTCTAAATGTTTTTATAATTGATTACCGCGGATATGGTAAGAGTGAAGGCAAGCCTACCGAGAATGGGACCTATCTTGATGCCAGGGCGGCCTGGGAGTATTTGACGGGTCCAAAGAGAATAAAACCTCAGGACATAATAATCTTCGGCCGGTCGCTGGGAGGCGCTATCGCAGCCCGGCTGGCAAGGGAAGTAAAACCCAGAGCACTGATTCTTGACTCCACCTTTACTTCAATTAAAGATCTGGCTGCTCAAATGTATCCTTATTTACCTGTAAGAAAATTTTTCAGGTTTAATTATCCTACCATTGAATATTTAAAAGAAATAAATAGTCCGGTACTTATAATACATAGCAGTGAAGATGATTACATTCCATTTTCTCATGCAATAAGGCTATATAATGTTGCAAAAGAACCCAAACAGTTTTTAAAGATAGCGGGTAAACATAATAAAAACTATATAAAGTCTGAAAAAATATATATTGAGGGTATAAAATATTTTATCTCTGGATACTAAAGATATTTAGAAATCTCTTTCTTCATAAATATCCAGTCCCGGTATCCGGTATATTTTTCCGCAATCCGTGACGATCTCTTTACATGCTCTATAAAACCAAATTTTTTGTATAAATCATATGCATTCTTATTAAGAAAAGCTACCCAGAGTTTTAAAACGGTTTTTCCGTTTTCTCTGGCAAAGTCTTCCACAAAAGACAGCATTTTTTTGGCAACACCCCGTCTCCTGCTTTCGGCATCGACTGCGACGTTATCTATATATATGGTAGTATTATCCAATCTGGGGATTTCCATTGATGTTAAAAAGTATGCTTTCAAAGCTCTTTGCAAACCAAGACTTTCAAGATAATCCCGAAAGTTTTTGGTGTGACTTTTAATATTTTCAATCGTAACGATCTCGATGATTCCGACTATCTTGCTATCTATTTTTGCATTAAAATACCTTCCCGTATCAATATTTTTCGAGATTTCTGACCTGACAATATCCAGCGCAGCTTTCTTTCTGTTGCTGAATATGAATTTTAATTTTTCATAGAAGGCATCGAATTCTATTCTGAGGTAGTCATCCAGGTCTTTGAGCTTTAAATTGTGTAATTCGATATGGGAAAAATTACTTTTCAGGTTCTTTCTGTTATTCATTCGATAAGGCTTTTTTATCAAGAAGCTCGCGGGCTTTTTTTAAATTTTTTTTACTTGCCAGAAGCTTGACGCCTCTTATACTTTGAAAGGAAGGGTAACTCTGGCCAGCATCATCAGAAATTATCTCAGTTTTAATACCAAAACTTTCCAGATAGCTTCTGGCTATTTCTGCTTCAATCCTGGAGCTAAAGACTTTTACCACCGGTGATTGATCCATCTTACCCCTTTAATTTATATTGATTATTCTAAATACTATACTTGTTTTAGGTCATTTCCGGGACAGCAAGGATTATAACACTTTAACTGTATTTTATCATATACAGAGTAACTTTTATTTGAAGAATTGATGTCTATGATATACACTATTTTAAGATTCTATAAAAGTTCCAGCTATCGCCGTGGAAATTTTAATTAAGCGGTTAAAAATGCAAAAAGCCTTATGATTCAAAAATCACTTCTTTTAAAAATTTATGAAGCTGCAAGTATGCAGAGGTGGAACGATCAGATCCGCACCATAGAACTTACGGAGCTGGATAAGCAATCCCACAAGATGGTTGTTGCCTACATCCTTGGCAGATGCGAAGAGGACTTAAGCAACAGAGAAATCGATTGGATCGAAATGATAGAAAATGGACTTTTTGAATTTTTAAAAAGGATAATTTTGACCGATCTAAAGCCTCCGCTGATATACAGGATAAAAGAAGATAAGAAACAATACGAAAAGTTGAATTACTGGGTTTTTGAGAGGATAAGACCATTTACAGAACAGGTTAGAGATGATTTTAATTCGCGTTTTAAAGAGTATCTTCTGGAAGAGGAGGAGACTCTTGAAAGAAGGATTGTAAATGCGGCACATTTTTATGTGACGAAGTGGGAATTCGACATTATAAGATTGGCAAACCCGAGGGTTTATTTGACTGAAGAGATTGTCGAGAGTATTTCCAGGGAGCAGGAAAAATACAATGACCTGGAGTGTATGCAGTTTTTTTCTCAAAAAAGAAATTTAATGGATTTTGCAGATATATGCGGTCAGCTTCGTTTCCAACAGAGATGGAGCCATCTTTACCGCATCCCTAAAACTTCCGTACTGGGTCATATGTTGATTGTGGCCATTTTTTCATTTTTATTTTCCTGCGAAGCAAATCTAAGAAAGATAAACTGTATAAATAATTACTTCACCGGACTGTTCCACGACCTGCCCGAGGTTCTTACAAGAGATGTAATCAATCCGGTTAAAAAATCTGTCGAAGGACTTGATGAGCTTATTAAGGATTATGAAGTTGAGGAAATGGAGAAAAAAATATATAAACTGATTCCCGAGAAGTGGCAAGAAGATATAAGGATGTTTACCGAAGACGAGTTTTCCGATAACAGCGATAGGAACGGGAAGCTTGTTAAAGGAGCGGATGATCTTGCTGCATTTATTGAAGTCTATCTTGCCCTGAAAAACGGGATAAGAAATGAAAGCCTTATCTATGCAAGGAAAAAGTTAGCCGATGAATATAAATCCAGGAAAATAGAGGGAATAGATTTTGGAGGGATTTATACCGGTTTCGAATAGCCGGCGATTCTATGGGAAGAAATATAATAATATCAAAATCTAAATATCTGGCGGGACTTCAGTGCTTAAAATATTTTTGGTACCTCATCAATGCAAGGGAAGAAGTTCCACATCCGGACTTCGTGAACAGATTTATTTTTAATCAGGGAACTCTGGTAGGACAGTATGCAAAAAACCTCTATCCCGGAGGCATAGATCTGGGAAAGATAGCCGACATAAAGGAACAACTTGCAAAAACTTTAGAACTCCTATCTGAGAGAAAACCTTTATTCGAAGCAAGTGTCAGCTTTGAAAATGTTTACAGCAGAGCGGATATTTTGATCCCGGTAAATACGGACAGATGGGATATAGTCGAGGTTAAAAGCTCCACTCAACCCAAGGAGGAATACTTACACGATGTAGCTTTCCAGAAATACTGTTTTGAAAAAGCAGGGATCAAGATACGAAAATGCTGGCTCACCTATATTAATAACCAGTATATAAAAAAAGGGGATATTGATCCGACGGGATTATTTAAAAAAGTGGATATTACCGTGGAAGTGGACGAGACGCTGGAAGAGGTAGGGAACAGGGTAATGGAAATGCTCGAGATAGCAGCCGCAGATAATCCTCCGGAAATAGTTATCGGTAAACAATGCAGTAATCCGTATATATGTCCGCTTAAGGATAAATGCTGGGGATTCTTGCCGGATAACAATATCTTTAATCTATATGGAAATAAAGACAAAGCAATTGAACTTTACAGTGAGGGGATTCTTTCGATAAAAGATATACCAGATCGGTATGATTTAAATTTAAAACAGCAAATACAGCTCGAGTGTGCAAGAACGGAAAAAGCGAAAGTAGACAAAGATGAAATATCTAAATTCATAAAAAAATTAGAATACCCGTTGTATTTTTTTGATTTTGAGACATTCTCTACAGCTATTCCCCTGTATGATGGTATCAAACCCTATCAGAGAATTCCCTTTCAGTATTCTATTCATGTTCTGGAGTCTATCGATGGTAAAGCCGAACACCGTGATTTTCTAGCCAAAGGCCTGGAAGATCCCAGGGAAAGATTGCTGTCAGATTTAAAGCAGCATCTGGGTGATAAGGGCAGTGTGGTTGTCTATTATGAATTATTTGAAAAAAGTGTGCTTAGAGAGCTGGCCGAAGCTTTTCCGGGATACCGGAAGTTGATCGATTCTATAATACACAGGATCATCGATCTCTATAAGCCCTTTGGAAATTTTCATTATTATCATTCTTCCCAGAAAGGGAGTGCTTCAGTAAAAAGTGTCCTCCCGGCAATAACCGATTTAAGTTATGAGGGAATGGAAATAGGAAATGGTCTCGCTGCAAGTGTATACTTCCTTTACATTTGCGGAAGGTATGATGTCAGTAAGTCCTGCCCTGCAGAAGCAGAGGTGGAAAGGATTAGGGAATTACTAATAAAATACTGCAGGCTGGATACCGGGGGGATGATTCATATACTGAGGGCACTGATAAAAGAAACTGAAAAGTAAGACTAAAAAAGAGATTAGTTATAATAAGAAATATAAATAAAGGGATAATAAGGATCAATAATCATACTATTGTCTTTTCTTAACGGACATACTTATAATTGCCAGTACAAGAAATACTACACCGGTTGCAATCAAAACCAGAATATTTATAAGCGGTGATAGTCCTTTATCGCCAAAGAAAAAAGTAACGCCCATCGTTCTTTCGAAATCGGTGATTGCCCCTGCCGGTGCATTTGCAAAAGCTTTGGACATTGGCGCCTCCATCATTATTTGCCTGAACAATGAAGCAGCATGGCTTATGGGAAATGATTTTATTACAGTTTGCACAGCAGAGGGGAATTGTCCGATTGGAATATATATCCCGGTTAAAAAACCAATGAGAGTTCCAATTATCGAGCTTGCGACACTAAAAGCATTACTGCTTCTAAAAAAGTTAACTATTAAAAAAACCATAGAAGTGCCTGCAAAAACCGACAGAAGCATTACTCCTAATAATTTTAGAAGTGGCACAAACCCGAGCAAACTTCCTCCATTTATCACAATATAAATTTCGGCAATGATCAGTGCTGCAATGCTCATGATAACGCCGATTATGAAAGAACTTATTACATATCCAGCAGCAAGCTGGGAACGTTTGAACGGAGCAGATAAAAAATCCTTTAAAATGTTCTTTGTCTTATCGTCAACCATAATACCAAATGCGCCCAGTGTCGTGGTTATCGATACAACCGACAGGATTCCCGCCATGATCCAGCTATCGACAATGAAACGGGCATCATCTCCGAGAACGTCCCCAAAACCTTCGACCATCATATTTCCCAGAAACAACACATATAATCCGATAATTATAAATACAGCGAGGAATGAGAAGAATACCGAAGCTCTGTCACGAAAGAAAAGTTTCAGGTTTCTTTTAATCAAATTTACAATCACGGTCATCTAATTAGCGTCCTCCCTCATAATGTGGCCGGTGATTTTTACAAAGGCATCATCCATACTGCCGCTTATTACCTCAAAACCGGATATCAAGTCTTCCACCTTATTTACCAGCGGCAAAGCATCAAGCGTATTTGAAATAATGATTATAAAAGCTCCGCCGGATATAACGAATTTGATATTTTGATCTTTAAGGAATTTTTTAAGTTTCTCACTGTCCTTTGGGATTAGCCGCAAAGTGTCTGTGCTGTATTTGGCGCGGAGATCGGAAGGTGTACCTTTAGCTGTGATCCGCCCATTGTCAATAACGGCAACATAATCAGCTTTTGCAGCTTCTTCCATATAATGAGTGGTAAGAAATACGGTCATCCCGGTTCCTTTTTGCAGATTGCGGATCGTGTCCCAGACACTTTTTCTGGTCTGGGGATCAAGACCGGTAGTAGGTTCATCCAGAAACAGGATTTTAGGTGTATTTACCAGTGACCTTGCTATATCGGCTCTGCGGCGTTGTCCACCGGATAATTTTCCGTAGGGGCGGTTACAGAAACTTTCCACATCCGCTGATTCCATAGCTTTTTTTACTGCAGTTTTTAGCTTTTTGCCTGACAATCCATAAAAACTTCCCCTGGTGTAGAGATTTTCTTTAACCGTCAGCAGGTTATCCAGAATATTGTCCTGAAATACAATTCCGATATTTTTCCGGATTTTATCATCCTCTTTATCAAGTGTATAACCACAAACTGTTACAGTACCGCTGTCAGGTTTGAGAAGTGTACAGATGATATCGATAGTAGTGGTTTTTCCGGCACCATTGGGTCCAAGAAATGCAAACAATTCTCCCTCGTTTAAGTGGAAATCTATACCTCTTACTGCCTTGACTTTTCCATAATTTTTTGTCAGATTGCTGACTTTTATAATTTGCGACAAAGACATATTGTTATTAAAATCTTGATGATAAGATTATAAGGTGTATTTTTGTATTCTAATGTAGGTGATTTTACAATGTACCTTATTATCAGGTGATAATTATACATAGTCTTTCTTCTATTACAATAAAAAAATAATAATTTTCTAAAATTCAGTATTTTCATACTATAATATAGATATGAAAATTTATGATGTAATAACTTCAAGAAGGACCATAAGAAAATTCACGCAAAAACCGGTAGAACTTTCTATTTTAAAAAAAATGGTAGATGCAGGAAGACATGCACCTTCGGCAGGAAATATGCAGCCGCTCGAATATATCATCACCCTGGATGAAAATATTAGAGAGAAGATTTTTCCAAATGTAAGATGGGCCGGGTATATAGTCCCTGAAGGAAATCCTAAAGAAGATGAGAGACCGACGGCATATATAATAATCCTGATAAATAAAGAAAATTTGCTGGTTCCATTTTATAAATATGATGTAGGCGCAAGCGCGGAAAATATTACCCTTGCTGCCCTGGAAGAGGGAATAGGCTGCTGCTGGATAGGATCTTTCGATAGAAAAAAAATTAAAAATATTTTAAAAATAACTGATGAATACAGCATCGATCTCATTCTTGCACTCGGGTACCCACTGGAGAGTCCGGAATATTACGATATCGAAAAAGGTAAGTCTATTAAATATCACAAAGATACTTCAGGCAGACTGCATGTACCAAAAAGGAAGTTGGATGATATTATTCATGTAGACCATTTTTAGGTTGTTTGGCAGAGCTTTTACCTTTGACAATCTCAAAAAATTTGTCCACAAGATATGGATCGAATTGTGTACCCGAACATCTTCCTAATTCCTTAAGCGCCTTCTCTTTGGATATGCCCTTTTTATAGGGCCTATTGCTTATCATGGCATCATAGGCATCGGCAATTGAAAGAGTCATGGATATTATTGGGATTCTAACGCCTTTTAGACCACCTGGATACCCGGAACCGTCCCACCTTTCATGGTGATATAATATCCCGGGTGCTATTTGTGCCAGATCGGGTGATGATCCAGCTATACGGTGACCGATCTCCGAATGTTTTTTCATTACTTCCGACATCGAAATAGTTAAAGCCCAAACTATTTTTTCAATAGTATTTGTTTTATATAATATTTAAAACTTGTATCAACATTTATATATATATCATAAATAATTATTTTTATTCAACTGAAGAAAAAATTTGGATATTTTATAGTATAGAAATGAGGACATTATCAAAGCAGGACATATTATGATATAAAACAGGAATCCAAATTAACTAATTTAACCTTTGAGCCATTTAATTCCAGTAAGCTCGGAAAGTTCCTTGTTTAAAGAAATAATATCTTTAGAATCAAGTTTTTTTATATTATTTTTTCCTGCGATTCTTGCAAAATCTGCGATTTCGCGTGTACAAATATTAATAAAATTTGTAAGTCTTGTTGTTCCCTCACTAGTATCAAGACGTTCTGTAAGCGCCGGTATATGTGTTGCAATACCAGTCGGGCAGAGGTTGGTGTGGCAAATTCTGAATTGTTCGCAATTTATAGCAATCAAAGCCGCTGTTCCAATATAAACAGCCGTTGCACCAAGAGAAATACATTTTGCAAAGTCTGCGGAAGTCCTTAAGCCTCCGGAAGCTATTATTGATATTTTGGTTTTTAGATTGTGACTGTTAAGAAATTTTACGGCTCTTGGCAATGCTGCAATTATTGGTATACCAACATTTTCGCGGACAAACATATCTGTTGCACCCGTTCCGCCTCCAAATCCATCGAGAACAATAAAATCTGCTTCGGCTTTTGCCAGAATTTCCATATCCTGTTCAATATTTCCACAACCAATTTTTACTCCCACCGGAACTCCGCCGGTTTTTCCCTTAAGCCAGTGTATTTTTTCCTGTATTTTTTCAGGAGAATCCATATCAAGATGATGGGCGGGCGAGTATGTAGGTTCTGGTCCCTTTATCCCTCTGACGGATGCAATATCAGTGGTTAATTTTTCCGGGGGGAGAAAACTTTCCCTTCCCGGATAGGCACCCTGGCCAAAACGTATTTCTACTGCCGCGACTCTGGATAGTCTTTCCAGATCTATTTTAGAATCTGCCGTCGAGTATTGCCCGATCAGGTATTTTCCTGCTCTATCCAGTTCATCGTCCAGGATTCCGCCTTCACCTGAATTATATGCGATAGATAAATTTGCGGCCACTTGCGAAAAGATTTGCCTTACTTTTAAAGAAATTGTCCCAAGGCTAATTCCAGATATCATTATGGGGGAAGATAATTTAAGTGGTTTTTTTGCTTGTGGACCTATTATTACTGATGTGTCTACCCGTTCATTACTCTCCAAAGGAATTTTATCGATTTGGGCCGGTAAAAAATGAATCTGGTCAAAAGAATATAATAATTTCTTCTGAGAACCCATGGAAACTATTAGACTTTTATTGGTTTTGGAAATTTGTTTTATATTTTGTAGAATTTGATAAAAACCACTATTTTCTTGTTTTAACTT
>DATBWH010000076.1:0-35071 GCA_036514895.1 Candidatus Humimicrobiaceae bacterium | reverse complement strand
ATGACGCTGACTTTCGGATTTATTTTTTTTATTTCTCTTTCAACAGAAACTATTTTGTCCCGGCTTGCCAGCGGTTCTTCGCACATCGTGAGGATTATAAGATCCGCAGATAATATTCGATAAATTCCCATATATCCGACCAAAGCTTCCCAGTCCTGGTAAGCACCTATGACACAAATGACTGCATCCGTTTCGACATCAGGAATAGAAGCACCGCTTCCTTCTACAATTATTAGTTCAGGATCCAGTCTCTCTGCAATTTTTATGCCCTCTTTAATATTTGACATAAAAACCTTACCGCCGAAACCTCCACCGCATCTTCTGCACCCGATTGTAGTGATCTTACTTGTAAGAGCGTCTTCTAAATAATCCGAACTTGCATGCATCCCTTTATTGCTGATTTTAAGAAGGTACCGGGGAGTGATATCTATTTTATCTCCCTTGATGACCACTGGAGTCTCGGGTCCTCCTCTGCCCATAGCTATCACACAGACATCGATGCCCTCACCTGCGTATATTTTAGTCACATAGGAACTTATTGCTGTCTTACCTATTCTTTTCCCGGTCCCTATTATAGATAAGGTGAATTTTTTACAATGTATATCTTCTTTTTCATAAGAAAACAAAAAGTCGGGACCCATATAACTGCATTTATTCGCAAGACAAAAAGAAGCGATTTTCATTCTTTTTATATAGTCGACTACAGGTTCGTCGCTTAGATCATATGCAATATCCGGATTAAAATATTTAAGTGCCTTATCAAAATCCAGATCGATGTCTTTTATTACATAGACTTTTTCCTTAAAAAAATCTTCGATATCACCTATTGCCAATTTTTCTGTTCCCCCAAGAAAAACCATCCCTTTGAAATTGCCTGTATAGATTTTTTTAAGCATTTTGATTGCATCATTGGTCACCTGCGGGTAGTGCTCTCCATCTATCAATGCAATCAGATCTTTACCCTTATTACTTTTTTTCTTTAATAAATTTATCACAGAGTTTGCTCTTCTTTACTTTCCTTGTCACACCAATGATTTTTTCAATTTTATCGAAAGGATATCTTCTGTAGATATCTATTTCTTTTTCTCTTACATATATAATGTTATAACTTGGTTCGATCTTACCTCTTAATCTAAGACAGGAAACCGTGCCGGCTGTAACCACCAGCAGATCCTCCACTCTCCATAGATACGGTACATGTTTGTGCCCGCACAATACCATATCTACTCCGGCATCGACTACCGTTTCCAGAACATCGCCGGCATCATTTACCATATTCCTTTCTCTTCCTGTGTTGGGAACCGGTACCAGGTGATGATGCATGGCAAATATTTTAAAACTATTATCATCGCATTTACTGAATTCATTTTTGATCCAGTCATAGTGCTCCCTTCCGATCTGGCCATTATCAAGATCCGGTTCACTTGAATCAGCCGCAACAATACTCACTTTACCATTATTAAATGAGATATACCTGCTTCCAAAAATATCTTCGAAATGCAGATATCCAACATTCCTGGAATCATGATTACCGAGCTGCACCAGTATGTTTATACATTTTATGGGGGAGAGATAATTTTTTACAGTATCATATTCCATTCTGAATCCATTGGCCGTAAGATCCCCCGTTATGATCACTATATCGGGGCAAAGTTCATTTATTTCATCAATACATCTTGTAAGAAGACTGGGTACAAAATGTTGTTCGCCAACATGGATATCGGAAATCTGGACTATTATTGTTTCTTTAGTGTTTTCCGCCATAATTTTCCTTTCGGGTATATATAAAAATTTATAAATGACTTTTAGGTCAAAATCTTTTTTACTTCTTTTAATAAATTATATCATGAAAATTTTATACTTTTTCATTAAAAAATAAATCTCTTAAATATGCTCTCTGGTTAATTTTATAAAAAGAAAGAGTAAAGAACAATATAACGTTGATATCGTACTTTACTCTTTGAAAAAAGACATTGCCTGATACGTTTTAAAATAATTATTTTATGACTCTTTTTTTTATTAGCTCCTTATACCATAATGCACTATCTTTTAAAATCCGTTCTTGTGTTTCATAATCTATATAAACAATCCCAAATCTTTTTGAATAACCGTGCTGCCACTCAAAATTATCGATCAGGGACCATAAAAAATACCCCCTTATATCCATCCCCTCTTCATTCAATTGCACTACTTTTTTTAGATGTTTTTTTAAATATTCTATACGCAGATCATCAAGGACTCTTTTATCTTCTGTCAATGTGTCTTTGAACGCAGCACCATTCTCGGTTATATAAATCGGTAATCTTGTATATCCTTTTCTAATTCTTGTTACGAGATCGTAAAGTGCATTGGGCACTACTTCCCAGCCCATTTCGGTTTTTTTAAAATTCCCGGCAAATTTTCTAAATTTCAATTCCGTGTCTTTCGAGAATTCAACCAATTCTCTGGAATAGAAGTTCAATCCTACGAAATCGGATTTATTGGATATTCTTTCCAGATCCCCATCCATTATGAAATCCAGCTTTCCGAGCAGTTCATTATATATCTCTACCATATCTTCAGGATAGGAAGCTTTAAAAAGAGGATCAAGGAACCATCTTAACTGATGTCCATCACATACAGAAGCAGCTTTTATATCCTCTTCCAGATTTGAAGCCGGGTAAGATTGAATCAAATTAAGCGCCAATCCTATTTTATTATTTTTTAAATTTGATCTTTTTAATTCTTCTGCTGCTATACCGTGCGACAAAAGGACATGATGCGCCACTGTCAGAGCTTCTTTAAGGTTTTTATGACCCGGTGCATGAAAACCAGAATAATAACCGTAAATAGATGTGCATAAAGGTTCATTATGGGATACCCACAACCATACCGAATCATTTAGTTCTTCGAATACTTTTATCGCATATTCCTTAAACCATTTGAGTGAATCACGATTCAACCATCCTCCCATTTCATAGGCCCATAAAGGCAGATCCCAATGATATAATGTGACCATTGGCTTTATTCCCTTATCTTTTAACTCAGCTATAAGTTTTTTATAAAACTCCATTCCTTTAGGATTATATTTGCCTTTTTCGGGAAAGATTCTGGACCATGCAATCGAAAATCTATATGCATCCGTACCGATCTTTTTCATAATCTCAACATCTTCCATGTATCTATTGTAATGATCAGATGTAACATCACCTGTATCTCCCATATATGTTTTCCCCGGTGTCTTGCTGAATAAATCCCAGGTAGAAGGACTTCTGCCATCAACATCAACCGCACCTTCTATTTGATAAGAAGATGTCGCAGTGCCAAAAATAAAATCATCCTTAAATTTTTTAACCATCTTTTTCCTATCGTTTATGGGTTTTTATAAAACAGTTTAGATTTGTCTTATTAAATATTATTAAATAGAATTCTGTGCAATAAAAGGAGTTTTTTTAGTTGCCAAGGACCACTTCGACTTTTATTTCTCCAGTCCCTTCCTTGAAAGGAATCAGATTTCCTGATATTACTTCCCCGTTCACCATAAGTTTCTTTACTCCCTTGCTTACCTTATCGGGATTCTGAATTGTAATATCATATTTTACCCCCCGAAATAGCCGTATTATGTGATATTTTTCCCAATTTCTGGGGATGCATGGATCTATAACTAGGCCATTATAAGAAGGCTTGATCCCAAGGATAGCCTGAGAAATACTTACAAAGGTCCAGGCTGCAGATCCAGTCAGCCATGAATTTTTAGCCTCGCCAAAGGTAGGAGCATCTTTGCCGGCAGTCATCTGGGCATAGCAATATGGTTCACAACGATAAGTCTCTATAATATCTTCTTTGGTACTGGGACAGATCCGGAGGTAGTAATCAAATGCTTTGTCCCCATTTCCCAGAATGGTTTCCGCTATTGATATCCATGGATTATTATGGCTGAATATTCCGCCATTTTCTTTATAACCAGGAGGATATGAAGTTATCTCTCCTATATTCAGATAATAATGTGTATATGCCGGCTGAAGCAGAACGATCCCGTAGCGAGTTGCCAGAAATTTCTCTACACTATCCAGGGCTTTCCTTGCTTTTCCGTCTTCAAGACCAATACCGCCCATAATACACCAGCCCTGTGATTCTATGAATATCTTTCCTTCCTTACATTCTTTTGACCCTATCTTTGAACCATAGTAATCATAGGCTCTTAAAAACCATTCGCCATCCCAGCCATATATTTCAACAGCTTTCTTTATAGATTCGTACCCTTTTTTAAATGCACCACTTAATGCAGCAGTTTTTTCTTTGTTTTTAATATGATTTAAAAGTGATTCCATTTCACCAAAGGCAAATAAAAACAGTCCCGCAATCATGACGGATTCCGCTGCCCCGCCGGGTCTATCACCAAATGTCTGAAAACTCTCTCCGGGATGGCTGGAAAAACAATTAAGGTTCAGACAATCATTCCAATCAGCATGACCTATAAGCGGGAGATCATGCGGTCCCAATCTATCCAGGGTATATTGCATTGATTGGAAAAGATGATCTAAAATCGTGGCTTTGCTTTCAGGCAAATCCGAATAACTTATAGATTCATCCAGAATAGAGAAATCACCCGTCTCTTTTATATATGCACATGTTGAGACTATCAACCATAAAGGATCATCATTAAATCCGCTTCCTACGGCTTTATTACCTTCCTTGGTCAGGGGCTGATATTGATGATAACAACTTCCATCAGAAAGCTGGACAGAGGCCAGTTCCAGAATCCTATCTCTCGCCCGTTCAGGAATCATATGCACGAAGCCAAGTATATCCTGGTTCGAATCCCTGAATCCCATTCCACGTCCGATACCTGATTCAAATAAAGAAGCGGATCTTGAAAGATTGAAAGTTACCATGCACTGGTATTGATTCCATATATTTACCATATGTTTCACATGTTCATTACTAACATCCACGCTGTATCTTCCCAGCATATCGGTCCAGTATTTTTTCAACTGGCCAAATGCATTCTCGACAAATCCAGGATTTTTATAAACCTTCATCTTTTCCATAAGAGATTTCTTATTTATCACATTTGGCGCCTGGAACTTTTCATCTTCTTTATTTTCCATGTAGCCCAGTATAAAATAAAATTCTTCTCTTTGCCCCGGTTCAAGCACCAGATCAAGTTGGTGGACACCTATCGGAGACCAGCCATTTGCTATGGAATTGCTGCATTTCCCATTCCTGACTGCCGAAGGATCATTAAATCCATTGAGTATACCGATAAAGCTGTCCCGGCTTGTATCGAACCCATTAATTTTACGGCTGCAGGCAAAGTAAGCATAATGGTTTCGCCGTTCCCTGTATTCCGTTTTATGAAAAATAATCCCATTCTCTACTTCCACTTCACCTATATTAAGATTCCTCTGGAAATTCGTCATGTCATCCATCGCATCCCAGAGACAGAACTCAACAAATGAGAAAACGGTAATTACTTTTTTCTGGTTTGTCTGATTACTTATTACTACATTCCATACCTCCATATTCTCTCCCAGTGGTACGAAATATAGGACCGTGGCTTCTATTCCATTTTTAAAGCCTTTGATTTCGGTATAGCCCAGACCATGCCTGCAAGAATATTCATCCAGTACTGTCCGGCTTGGTTTCCATCCCGGGTTCCATACTACATCTCCGTCTTTGATGTAAAGATAGCGCCCTCCCATGTCCATTGGGACATTATTGTAACGATAGCGGGTTAAACGACGAAGCCGGGCGTCCAGATAAAAACTGTAACCCCCGGCTGTATTTGATATGATGCCAAAATATTTTTCACAGCCCAGATAATTAATCCAGGGAAGAGGAGTATCCGGTCGTTTTATAATATACTCTCTTTTTTCATCATCAAAATATCCGAATTTATTCATCTTCACTATTTTCTTGATTTAAGAAAATGGTATCAATCCTTCCCAGCAATTAATATCTTGGATTAAAATTATGAAATTAATACAATCTTCATAAAAGAAGAGTTTTCGCCTTATTTTATTCCTTCAGAGATCCTGCTGTAATTCCACCTATGATATATTTAGAGAAAATTGTAAACGCTATCAGTATCGGTACCACTGCTATAGCCACTGCCAGATATTGCGCACCAAGGTTCTGTTTGAATTGGCCTTTGACCAGAGTGATAAAAATCGGTAGTGTATATTTATTTTGATCAAACAATAAAACCAATGGTGTCAGATAATTATTCCATGAGTATATGAAATTCAAAATAGACATTGTGGCAACCGCAGGAAAAGCTATAGGAAGAACAATTCTGTTAAATGTACGAAATTCACTGCTTCCATCAACTCTTGCCGCTTCTATCAGGGCGGGATCTATGTTTGCGTCAATATACATTTTTATAAAAAATACAGTGGCCGCAGTTGCTATAGATGGTAAAATCAGAGCCCAGTAAGTATTTATCAAATGCAATTTGACCGTTAACTGAAAATAACCAACTATTCCAAGCTGTGTCGGTATCATCATAGTTCCCAGTACGACCCAGAATAAAAATTTGTTACCTTTGAACCTGAATTTTGAAAATCCATAAGCAGTCAATGCCCCGAAATAAGCGGAAAGTATGGTGGATGGGACGGCTATGGTCACACTATTTAAAAATCCTTTCCATATGGGTAGTGTACTTATCATGGTTCTATAGTTCTCCACAATAGCCTTGCCAGGTATCAAGGATACTCCCAGATTTATTGCCTGGGTGCTTCTGGTTGCATTGATTATCATAATATAGAATGGTGTAAAACAGATAACTGCCAGGACTATTAAAAAAAGGTATAGAAAAAACCTTCCGAAAAATATTCCTATATTAAATTTTCTCCTCATCCTTATACCCCCTTAATCTCTTTCTCCGTATCTCTACCACCTCGAGCTACAGTTCTAAAAATAATTAAAGAGAATACTAAAACCATTATGAATAAAGCGAAGGCGATAGCAGCGGCATAACCACGCTGCCTTCCACCGGTAAAAGCCATATTGTACAAATGCATTACCATAGTAAGTATCGACTTCACCGGTCCTCCTCCACCTAAATCCTGGCCTTCTCCCATTACAAATGGTATATCAAAATTATTTAGACCACCGATCAAGGAAGTAATCAGCACATAAACCATAATAGGTCTGATTTGAGGAACAGTTATTTTCCAGAAAGAACTCCATGCATTTGCGCCATCGACAGCTGCTGCATCATAATAGTCTTTTGGAACCGCTACCATCGCAGCCATGAAAAGAATCATGCTGTGTCCAAACCACATCCACCAGAGTATTATGGAAACGGAAGAACTTATCCACAGCGGGCTGGCCAGAAAATGTATCTTACCGGCTTCCGGTATTATTTTCAGTGCCACCAGAATATTATTGATTGTACCCTCTTTCCATCCCAGCAGTACATTGAATAATATTCCTACAGACGCTGCCGTTACAAGATTCGGTAAGAAATATACACCTCTAAAGAGACCCCTTCCCACAATCTTATCTCTTGTAAGTATTGCTGCCAGTCCTATGGCAAAAATTAATTGAGGTATAAAATTTATTATCCATATTCTCCAGGTATTGATTATAGACTGTAAGAAAAATTTATCCGTAAAAAGTTTTACATAATTACTGATTCCAACAAAACTACCATGCGGATCTGCTGTGCTTAAACCGGTAAAACTAAGAAAAAATGTGTACAGAATAGGGTATAATTGCAGTACAAGAAAGGTTATAAAAAAAGGTAATATAAATAAATATCCGTAATTGCTCGTTCTAATTGAAAACCTTCTCACTTCACCCCTCTCCTTAATAAAAATGAAATTTCTTAAACTTTAATAACAGGGGTATCTATTTAAAAGATACCCCTGTTATTTAACTACTCATATAGTTTAGCAAGCTAACCTATATTATTCAACGGTGATTTCCGGATATAGAGCTGCTACTGCATCTTTCCATGCCTGTATAGCTTCGTCTCTGGTTGTATTTCCATTAACGTAGTCTCCAAGAGCGGACAAAAATGCCTGCTGAACGTCTTCATCGTACTCAGTTATTCTACTAGCCCAACCTGAGTCACTAAGTGCAATAGCTTCATCCAGGAAGTACTGCATATGATTCTGTCCACCCAGTGATGGCCTTGCAGATGTTGCAGCAACAATTTCATCAACGGCTATATCTGAAGTAAAGTCTCCTCTTAATTCAGACCAGCTCTGTAAGAATTCCTTATTTGTTGTCAGATATTTAACAAATTCCCAGGCAAGGTCTTTATTTTCACTTGTCTTGGAAATACCCTGCCATGTTCCGCCCCACATATATGAAGCAGGGCCGTGTGTCAGTCCCCAGTCACCAAAGCTGTATTCTACACCTTCAGCTGGTTCTGCTGGTTCGGTTATGGTGGGCTCTATTACAAAGAACAGACCCCAGGTCGGCATCGAGTAGGTGAATGTGTTGCCATTCATACCTCCCGACCATTCAGCTGACCACATATCAGCACCGGCATCAAGGTTTTCATCTCTTATCGTCTTTGCTACATCAAGATAATTGAGAACAACATCTTCTACAACGAGTGCGCCATCTACTACCCATGGCTGCTGCTTAGCAAAGAAGAAATATCTCTGTATGTCTGACGGACCTGCTGTCATGTAACCACCGAGTTCGTCTCTGATTGTCATGCCTGTTTCGATATAACTGTCCCAGTCGCTGACCAGAGCTGCAACTTCATCAGGTTCAGATACTCCGAAAACTTCCTGGGCCATACTTCTTCTGTAGAATAATGCACCAGGGGTTGCTTGATGAGTTAAGGCTCTTAAATTGCCATCTGCATCTCTTGCGAGATCTTTAACGTATTCAAAATGATCTTCAGCTAAAGCATCTGCATTATATGGTGCAGCAGACAGATTTTCCCACACATCAGCATTAATCCATTTCAGCACCCATGACTGCTCTCCAACCCAGACATCAGGTATACCAGTCCCAGCTGATAAAACAGTATTTATTCTTTCAACCATTTCACCACTCGGAACCTTTGTGATGTTTACAGTTATGTTTGGATATACTTCATTGAACATTTCAACCATTGTGGGTTCGCCGTTTGGGCCCTGAACAGTCATCTCATCCATGAATGTCATAAGACTGATTTCGCCTACAAAGCTTGCAGGGTCAACTTCTACAACTTCTTCTTCTGCAACTTCTTCCTCTGCAACTTCTTCCTCTGCAACTTCTTCCTCTGCAGCTTCTTCTTTACAACCTGCTAAAGAGAACACTGCAATCATTGATATTACAAGTAGCCATAAAAATACTTTTTTCACTGTTCAACCTCCTTTTAAGGTATTTGGTATTGAAAGTAATGGCTTTGAAAAAAATTTATTGCTAGTTTCACCTCCCTTCCATATGAAAAAGGTCTTGCCCCCTTATAGGGACAATTCCAAACGTGGATTTTCTATCATATAAACACGCGTGCAAGTATTCTATAACAAAACTTTTATGGTCGTCAAGCACTTTTTGGTTATTTTTATCTGTGGGTAGTTTTGTTTACCCATAAAATATTTATAAAATAATGCTTTTTCATCATCGATATTATTTTTTTCTTGTTGATTCTCTTACTACCAATTCTGCAGGAATAGTGAAATATCTTGAGGAATTAATATCATTTTCAATAAAATCTATCAGATTTCCCGTGGCAACAGATGCCATTTCCGTAATAGAACTTCTGACAGTTGTGAGAGTTGGTGAAACATAGCTTGCGATTCTGATATCATCGTAGCCAACAATGGAAATATCCTCGGGAATTCTGATTTTCATTTTTTTCAGAGCTTTCATGGCACCAATGGCCATTGTATCATTTGATGAAAAAATAGCTGTTATCTTATTTTTGGTTTTATCTTTTAAAAGTTTGATCACGCACTCAAATCCACTCTCTTCAGTAAAATCCCCGCAAAATATATAATCTCCTTTATTTTTTAGTTTTATTTCACTCATTGCTTTTTTATATCCTTCAAGCCGTTTGAAACCTGAATATTTATTCATATCTCCGCAAATATGTGCTATCTCCGTATGACCGTAATCTATTAGATGTTTTGTAGCTTTATATGCACCGCTATAATTATCCGAATTAACGATAATATAATTTTGCGCCTTTCTGCCCTGTTTTTTTTCCTGATCTATTACTGCCATTTTATATCCGGATTCTATAAGGTCAAAGATTTCTCTGGAGTTATTATTTGCTCCCAGAAAAATCCCACCGGATAATATCTTACTGTTAAAAAGATTTCGTATCTTGTCAAAATCATTGTCATCATTGATTATCAAAGCCAGCACATTATATCCAAGCTTATCCGCATAATCTATTATTGCTGCTTCGAATGGTGAGATATACACATTCTGGTAGACCCGGAATTTTTCATTGATAAGTTTAATGTTGGCAATAAAAATACCTATTATATTACTGACTTTACCGGCAAGTGCCCTCGCCGGTGCATGAGGCACATAACCATATTTCTTGATAATCCTGTTTACTTTTTCTCTTGTTTCAGGTTGTACATTTGAATAATTATTTACTACCCTGGATACCGTACTTCTTGAAACTCCTGCCAGTTTCGCTATATCTTTACTATACATACCAGCCTATAATCACTTTTATTTGTATTTATGCGTGTAAACACGCGTGCAAGCATTTTATAACAAAATGTTTAAGGTAGTCAAGTTCTTAAAGAAAACTTATTTAATCGCTATATTAAACTTATAGAAACTTTATTTATAAAAGTTTATTAAAATCATTATGTATTATGGACATCAAAACTAACAATCAGCATCAATTGTCATCCAGATGATTTTATTTATCTGTAAATCTTTTCTGTCTTCTTGTCGAAAATATGTATCTTATCGATATCCACAAACAAAGTCCCCTTTTCACCGCTTTTGTATTTTGATCTTGGATTAACTCTGGCTGTAACAAGGATACCTTCCATATCGATATATACATAGATCTCGGCACCCATAGGTTCCGTAACCTCGATATTGGCAGTTATGGTATTACTTCTTGAGGCACCCTGTACAAAATTGCTATCTTCCAGATCCTCGGGCCTGATTCCGATTACTACTTCTTTTCCGGCAAGTTTGTTATCTTTGATTATTTTTTTGGTCTTGTCCGTGGTGCCAAGTTCAAACATATTACCCTTAAGGGTCATTTGATCGGTTACGGTAGCATCCAGGAAATTCATGGCAGGACTTCCTATAAACCCGGCCACAAATATGTTGTCGGGATAGTCATATACTTCCTGAGGTTTACCTGTCTGCTGAATTATTCCATCCTTTAAAATGATTATCTTATCCGCCATCGTCATTGCTTCTGTTTGATCATGGGTGACATAGACTATGGTAGCTTTGAGTCTCTGGTGAAGTTTTGCAATCTCTGTTCTCATCTGTACCCTGAGTTTTGCATCAAGGTTGGAGAGAGGTTCATCCATTAAAAAAACTTTAGGATCTCTTACAATCGCCCTTCCTAAAGCAACTCTTTGTCTCTGCCCGCCCGAAAGCTGTTTTGGTTTTCTCTTGAGCAGGTCTTCGATTTTTAAAATCTTTGCTGTTTCCGTTACTCTTTTTTGAATTTCCAGCTTGGGAGTTTTTCTCAATTTCAATCCGAATGCCATATTATCATATACGTTCATATGAGGATAAAGAGCATAATTTTGAAAAACCATTGCTATATCTCTATCCTTCGGAGGAACGCTGTTGACTAACCTGTCTCCGATGTATACTTCTCCCTGGGAAATCTCCTCCAATCCTGCTATCATTCGCAGGGTTGTGGTTTTCCCGCATCCTGATGGTCCTACAAGGACCGCGAATTCTTGGTCGTCAATCGTGCTGTTGATGTTGTTTACCGCTACTACATCGTCAAATTTTTTTGTGAGGTTTTTTAGAATGACTTTTGCCATTTCTTCTCCCTTTTTTGATTAATGATTAATCTTTTAATTATAAAATAAAAAATAATTATTTTCTAGAGTAAGAAATATAATTCATGCCATATGGATCTCTGCCTGCAAGAAAATCTGCAGCTTTCATTGCCCAGTGGATTCCGCTCATAAGCGGATCAGTAATAACTGCGCATAAACCGCTCGCGATGCCCATGGTCATGAAATGGATATTAAGCAGGTCCCGGTTCGGCATTCCAAAACTGATATTCGAGTAACCTCCGGTTATCGATACACCAAATTCATCTGCGATCCTTCGCTGGGTTTCCAGTGTGATCCTGCCTGCATTAGAATCTGCTGCATTCGTCATGACGAGACAATCAAATACCAGGTCTTCCCTCTTTATTCCCGCAGATTCAGCTCTCTTCATTATTTTTTTTGCAATTTCAAATCTTTTTTCGACGTCGTCAGGAATACCATTATCATCCATCGTAAGACATATAACTGCACTCCCGCTGTCTTTCACCATCGGCAGAATTTCTTCCAGCGATTCTTCCTTGCCGCTTACCGAATTGATGATAGCTTTAAATGGATACACTTCAAGAGCAGCTTTTATCGCTTTTGGATTTACAGAATCCAGGCAAATGGGCTGGTTTGTTACCTCCATTACCATCTTGACCGCCCGGGGCAACACTTCGACTTCATCTACTCCGACCGCTCCTACATTGATATCGATTATGTGCGCACCCGCTTCAGTTTGCTTTATGGCATCTTCCCTGACTATATCGAACTTACCCTGTTTTAACTCTTCTGCCAGATCTTTTCTTCCGGTGGGATTGATCCTTTCGGCTATGATGACAGTCGGTAGAGTTAGTCCAAACCGAACTTCCGTTCCTTTACCCGTAACTACCGTTTCCATTTTTATTCTTCCTTTTTATAAAGATTGTTAAATATTGTTATAAAGGTCAAAAGGAATTTCTTATTCACATCCGGTAATGCAATCGTAACCCTGATGTATCCGGGTATCCCAAGATTTTTCCCGGGTCTAACTATAAATCCATTTTTAAGCAATTCTTCCACGACCATGTCGCTATTTTCTCCGCTATTTATCAATATAAAATTTGCACATGATCTGACAAAGCCTATTCCGTTTTTAGCCAGTACATAATAAAAATACTTCTTTTCCTCCTCTATCTTTCCTTTGATTTCCTCTACATAGGATTCATTTTCCAATGCCGCCGCAGCAGCTTTTTGTGCAACCGAATTCACATTGAATGGAAGTCTTACTTTATTCAATGCAGAGATAATCGAGTTTCCGGATACGCCATATCCAATTCGGAGTCCCGCCAATCCATAAATCTTTGAAAACGTCCTCAATACCACCAGATTGTTATATTCAGATAAGTATTTAATAGTATCGACCTTTTCTTCATCGTCTATATACTCATAGTAAGCTTCATCCATAACAACCAATAAATTTTCACCGGTATTTTTCATGATAAAATCAAGTTCGCTTCGATTGATATTGGTACCGGTTGGATTATGTGGATTTGTGAAGAATAATATCTTTGTCTTATCATTTACCGAATACACCATCTTTTCCACATCCTGCCTGAACTCCTTTAAAGGAACCTTGATCACGGTCCCGCTGCATTTAAGGGTTGATTTTTCGTAAATCAAAAAAGTAGGATCGGCAATCACAGCATTTTCCCCGGGTTCTATAAAGCTGTCACATATCATCTCGATAATCTGATCCGTGCCATTCCCCATGATTATGGAGCTACTATCTATATTGTACTTTCCGGCAAGTTTTTTCCTTACTTCACAGGATTCATCATCGGGGTAATATTTGATGTCGCTCAGGTTTTCACAGATCTTTTTCATAACATCAGGATGTGGTCCGAATAAATTCTCATTGGAGGCGAGCTTGTAAACTTCCCTCAAGCCATACTCTTTTTTTATTTCTTCAATGGTCCTGCCCGGAATATATTCCGGCATCTTAGAGATCCATTCTTTGATTTTTATACTCATTTTTTTATTCCTGCTTCTTTTCAAATCTTATTTTAACGGAATTCCTGTGAGCAAATAACTTTTCGTATTCCGACATTGCCTCAATAAACTTTTTCTCTTTCTCCAGTGCATCTTTATCGTAAGAAGCAACACTGCTTTTCTTTAGAAAATCAAAAACACCCAGCGAAGAAGAAAATCTTGCATTGCTGTTTGTCGGAATAATATGATTTGTCCCACCAATATAATCACCAACCGCTACCGGAGTATAGTCTCCTAAAAATATTGCTCCCGCATTCTTTATTTTTTTCAGGACCGCCTTTGTATCCCTTACCATTATTTCCAGATGCTCCGGAGCTATTATATTACAAGCCTCGATTAGCCATCCTTTTTCTTTATTAAAGATGATTTTACAATTATTTTCTAATGATTTTAAAATGACTCCGGTGTTTATTTTGTTTCCATATTCTTTTATAAGTGCATCTATATTTTCATATATTTTTTTGATTACTCTTTTTGCCATATCCAGAGTAGAAGTCAACAGTATACTTCTTGAATCAGGATCATGTTCTGCCTGCGAAATCAGATCAGCAGCAATAAAGACAGGATTTGCAGAATCGTCTGCCAGTATGGTTATGTCACTCGGACCGGCAAGGCTATCGATCCCCACCTCACCAAAAACCCTTTTTTTAGCTGCTGTCACATAGATGTTTCCGGGTCCCACTATCTTATCCACTTTTTTGATACTCTCCGAACCATACGCAAGGGTCCCTATGGCCTGCGCTCCACCAATTTTGTAGGCTTCTTTGATATTTAACTTTCCGAACAGATATAAAAGAACCGTGTTCAAACTACCATCTGGCTGAGGCGGGGTGCAGATGACAATTTCGTTTACCTTTGCTATCACTGCCGGAATCACCGCCATTAGCACTGAAGAAGGATAAGTATATCTACCCCCCGGTATGTAGATCCCAACCCTTTCCAGCGGACTTATTATCTGTCCGACTTCTTTTCCTCTGCCGGGTTTTATATACCACGAACCGGTCTCTTTTTTGAATTGAGCGGTGTGATATTTTTCTATGTTTTTTCTGCTTACTTCAAATGCTTCTGCAAGTTTTGGAAATTCTTTTTTTACAACAGCCATTGCAGATTTTATTTCTCTAGCCTTAACTCTGATACCATCGATATCTTTAGCTTTATAATTTTCAAACTGCCTGCAGAATTTTACTATCGCCTTATCTCCGTTTGCTTTTATTTCTTTTAGAATTTTTTCGACTGTCTTATCAACGGAATCAGGAATTTTCAATCCGGAAGCCGCAAGGCCATATATCTCACTAATTTTTTCAGGTTTTTCAATTTTTAAAAAATCATAATCCATATAAAAGACCTTTGATACTTTTAAATGTTTTTATTAATATACTATTGAAAACAAAATTAGCAAAATAGACCTAACATTATAAAGAAAATGCCAGAATATTCAACTTCAAAACCCAAAATCCTTCTCCACGCCTGCTGCGGGACATGCGCCCTTTATCCTTATTTTCTTCTGGAAAAAGATTTCGATGTAACTCTTTTTTATTATAATCCCAACCTTTATCCTGAGAAAGAATATATCAAGAGACTCGAAGGTATAAAAACAATTTCAAAAAGATATAATATTTCTCTCATAACAGGTAAATATGAAAATAAAAAATGGCTAAGCCTGACAGCAGATTTTAAAGATGACCCCGAAGGCGGAAGGAGATGCACCCTGTGTTTCGATATGCGCCTTGATGAAACGGCCCGCACAGCAAAGAAGCTGGGCCATGATCTTTTTGGAACCACTTTGACAATAAGCCCCCATAAAAATCACGAGATTATAAATTCGATAGGACTGAGACTTGCATCCGCAAAAGGAATCAACTTTTACGAGTGCAATTTAAAGAAAATGAACGGATTTAAAAAAACCATGGAATTAAGCAAAGAATTGGATCTTTACCGCCAGAATTACTGCGGCTGTATTTATTCTATGAAATAAAACATCAGGTTTAAAAATATGACCTTGTCGACACCTGGATAATTTATTCTAATATATTCTATTTTACCGGACTATATAAATAGAGGACCAGCGCCTTACTCATCCAGATTTTTTTCAAGCTGCTTTTTTTCCCTGAATTTTTTAATCACATGATTTGCTATAATGAACGCAGCAATAAGTACAATAAAATCTATCACATATACTACCTTGACTGGGCCCCAGTATGAACTGTCTATGCGGTAATATTCAATAAATGTCCTGTAAACCGAATAAATTCCAAGATACATTGCCAGTATCAATCCATAAGGTATTTTACCCGGTCTCTTTTTATAATATCTATGCATTAACAGTAGAAGACCGAATAACAAAAAGTTGGCTATTGATTCATATAAAAATGTGGGATGAAAGTATTCATAACTTTTATAACCCTCAAGCCTATTGGCTTCAGCAATATAGAAGAAATTCCAGTGAAGGCTTATTGGCTTTCCATAAGCTTCCTGATTAAAAAAGTTGCCCCATCTGCCTATCGCCTGACCGAGTATCAAGCCCGTAGACAATATGTCCGCCCATAACCAGAAATCAAGTTTCCTTACCTTACAGAATACGATAAGGGCTATTACACCCCCTATCATTGCTCCCTGTATGGCAAGCCCGCCCCTTCTGAAAGCAAAAATATAAAGCGGATTATCTGCATAGTAAGACCAGTTTACTGCCACATGAAGCAGCCTTGCAAAAAGAACCGAAGATACTACCGCAAAAGGCGCAAAATTTAAGACTTCCTCTGCTTTCTGATCCCTGTACTTTGCAATAAAATACACAACAGTAAAACCTATGATCAGTGCCAGCGCAGTTAATATCCCATACCATCTTATTTCGAATCCAAATAGACTGAATGCAATCGGATCTATATTCAAAACATCCTCCTAAAACTCGAATTTGATATTATTGATTGTCGTTATCCTATCTAAAACAAAATAGTAAATATTTAAGATTTTAACATAAATCCAGGCAAAAATTTATTTAAAAATTAATTTTATTTAAAAACGGCAGATACCTGGATAAAAATCCTACCACCCAATCCATTGAATCCGTAATAAAAATAATACCCAGGGCCACAAGAAAGACCCCTGAAACAATGGATACAATATTAAGATGCTTGTTTATTTTTTTTAAGAAACTGGAAAAAAAACTTATAAATATTCCGGCAAGTATAAAAGGAATTCCCAGACCCAGCGAAAAACTCCCAAGAAGCAGCATCCCCTTGAGCAGGGTTCCAAGCTTGCTTGCCAGCAGCAATATACCCGATAATATCATTCCCACACATGGGATCCATCCGAAAGAAAATATTATTCCTATCACAAAAGAACCTGCGTAACCTGATTTCAATGAAGACGGCATTTTAAATCTTCTTTCTATATTCAAAAACGGAACCCTGAAAAGACCTGCGTACTGCAAACCGAATATTATCAGTATACCCCCGCCGATTCTTGAAATGATACCGGAATATTCTTTTAGAATGCGGCCTATGAAAGTAGCGGTCGAACCCAGAGCTATGAAAACCAGTGAAAACCCCAGAACGAACAATATGCTGTTTATCAAAAGATAAAGCCGTTCCGAAATTTTTATCTTATCATTTCTATGTATTACCCTGCCCGACATCATGCTCAGGTAGACCGGGATTATCGGTAAAATACAGGGAGAAATGAATGCCAGTATTCCTGCAACAAAAGCAGAAAGTAAACTAATCCCTAACATCTAAAGTACATTTTCAATAACATTTCTAATTTGCTCTCTGGTCATCATTCCGACATTTTCGAAAACAATCCGCCCATCTCTGTCAAATACAAAGGTAGTGGGAATTGCACGTATTCCCCAGATTGCCATGATATTTTTATCATCGACTAAGATCGGATAATTTATACCATAATCAGCTGCAAATCTTTTTAATGTGGAAATATCCTCATTCGAGACTCCGATAAATTGGACATCTTTGTCCCTGAACTCATTAAATACCTTTACAAAATCCGGAATCTCTTCTCTGCATGGGGGACACCATGTTGCCCAGAAATTCAATACGACTATATTTCCTTTAAAATCCGATAAGGATACCGGATTCCCTTCCAGGTCAGTAAGTGTGAAATTACCATCGGAAGAAGAAACATTTCCTGATACCTTACAGCCTGAAAAAAGAAAGACAACAGAAGTCATAAGTATGATTGTGGTAATAATTATAAAATATTTTTTCATCTTCTTATCCCTGTTCAAAAAGTTTTTCTTTGCCAAATCTGTACAGAGTCTCCTGAGATTCTTTATTTTTTAAAATATCTCCTTTTCTATCCACGTCATTAAACACAAAATCACATAAATAATCAATATATAATACATCAAAAAAAGCACGGATCACCTTTTTCGGGCAATCAAAGATATTAACCGAATTAGAACCTGCGGTACTTATAAAAATACCTTTTCTATCTTCTTTGATTATCCTTTTTTTATGTTCATATTTAAGGGACCAGAATCTCTGGCACCTGTCGATCAGTGCTTTAAGGTATCCTGATACAGTGGTAAAAAAAACAGGAGATGAAACTGCCAGAAAATCGGCTTCTATCAATTCTTTATACACTTCCTGCATATCATCATCGATGATGCATTCCCCGGTTTTTGAACAATTCCCGCATACTCTGCAGGGAGAAATATTCAGATCTGCAGTCATTATCTTTTTGATTTCTAAATCTTTTTCGGAACCGGCAGCAGCGGAGATTGCGCCCTCAAGAAATTTATCCATTAGTATTCCTGTATTACCTTGTTTTCTGGGACTGCCATATATGGCTACCAGTTTAAATCTTTTATTCTTGACTGTGGGATTCTTATTCATTGATAAACTTTATGCTAAAGGATAAAAAATTTTTAGTAGAATTTGTTCAAAAGCCTATTGATGTCTACATCCGCTATCATATGATCTACCAGTGGTTTTCTTTCTATTTGCTTCAGCCCATCTTCATATGTCGGCCTATCAACCTCGTAAAAAATACCTATGGGTATTCTCTCTTCTTCTATAGATTTTTTTATAGCTTCATCCAGGCTGCTTCTGTCGTAATCTTTTAGTTCTTCCAGTTTGTATATCCTGTCCCTGTAATAATCATATGTATTTATTTTGTTGAATGTCACGCAGGGCTGCAGGACCTCTATAAAAGAAAATCCTTTGTGCTTAATGGCTCTTTTCATTATATCCATAAGATGCTTTGTGTCTCCGGAAAAGCCCCTTGCTACAAAAGTGGCACCGCATATAAGAGCCATCGCAACAGGATTTACCGGTCTCTCCAGGGCTCCCGATGGTGTTGATTTAGTTCTGAAACCTCTGTCGCTTGTAGGTGCAGTCTGACCTGTGGTGAGTCCATAAATCTTGTTATCATGCAGAATATATGTCATATCAAGGTTCCTTCTGCATGTATGTATAAAGTGGTTCCCCCCGATACCGACACCGTCGCCATCTCCCCCCATGATTACTACATTGAGTTTATGATTCGCGAGTTTTGCTCCTGTTGCTACGGGGAGGGCCCTTCCATGCAATGAATGAAATGCATAGGTCTTGATAAAATTGGTACCATTGCCGGCACATCCTATTCCATAGACTATAAGAATTTCATGGGGCATAAGTTTTAGTTTTACGAATGTCTTTTTAATAGTGTTCCAGATTCCATAATTTCCGCAGCCCAGACACCAGGTGGGCTTTCTTTCGGTATTGAAATCCCCTGGTTTTAAATCGTAAATTTCTCTTAAAGATTTTCTTTCGTTTCTATCCATATCTTGTTACCCGTAAAAAATTTACATCATATAAATAATTCAAACTCTATTCTATTTGTTCGATTCCGTTGACAATTTCGCTCGGCAGAAATTGCCGCCCACTGTATTTTAAAATTTTATTTTTTATCCTGTGGCCGGTATTCATCATTATGGTCTTTGCAAGCTGTGACGTCTTATTATTTTCGACCACTACATTTTTATTACTTTTCTCTATGATCCCCTCAATAGATTCACCATCGAACGGATATAGATATGTAAAGTGGATTAAATTTACTTTCTTTTCTTTCTGATTCAATATATTCATAGCCTCCAGGATCGGCCCCTTGCATGATCCCCAGCTCCAGATTGTGATCTCCGCATCCGTAGGACCGTAGATCCTGGGAGGGGGTATCTCCTCGATTAACTTTTTTATTTTCCTGAATCTTTTATCTACCATTATCTTCCTGTTGAAGGCGCTGTCTTCTGAATATCCATACTCATCATGTTCATCGCTGTTGGCTATATGGACCCCGCCTTCTATTCCTGTTACTACACGGGGAGAAACGCCATCTTCGGTATTAAGATAACGTTTGTATCCTGCATCTATATCTTTACTCTTTACCAGTAACTTTCCCCTATCAGCCGTTACGAGTTTAAAATCAAATTTTTCATATGAAAAATGGTTTTCTGATAAATATTTATCAAGCATTACAATAACCGGGATCTGATAAACCTCAGCAAGATTAAACGCTTTTCCCGTAAGATAAAAACATTCTTCGGGATCGCCGGGTGCCATCACCACTCTTAAAAACTCACCATGCGAGGAATGCATAGCAAATAACATATCGC
This sequence comes from Candidatus Humimicrobiaceae bacterium, assembly GCA_036514895.1. Lineage (GTDB taxonomy): Bacteria > Actinomycetota > Humimicrobiia > Humimicrobiales > Humimicrobiaceae > Hydromicrobium. The sequence goes on along the minus strand of DATBWH010000076.1, from coordinate 14,521 downwards.
CCTGCTCGGACCATGTTGGTAGACCGGTAGCAGGAGCGGCTCTCTGACACAATATGACAACAATAGGAGTTTCAGTTATAGCGGCACTGCCTAATCCTTCGTTCATGAGAGAAAAACCGCCTCCCGATGTCGCTACCATTGCTCTTGTCCCGGCAAAGGAAGCACCTATAGCCATATTGATCACTGCTATCTCATCTTCGGCATGTTTGGTCACAATATTGTAATCATTTTCGATAGATGCAAATGATTCAAGTATCGAAGTAGAAGGAGTCATGGGATAAGCTGCATAAAATTTACAACCGGATCTGACCGCTCCCAAAAAAACTGCATCATTGCCTGTAAGGAGCATTTTACTTATGGGCTTTACTATTTCAAGTTCATAAGCATTTATTTTCAGTTTCTCTTTTATATATTTGTATCCAAATTCGGATGATTTGATATTAGAACTCACGACTTCCGGTCCTTTTCTCCCGAACATATCTCTGATGATATTTTTTAATACCTCCAGGTCATAGTTCAGCAAAGCAACCGAAGCCCCAAGTGAAACATTATTGATCATGACTCCGGGAACTCCCAGTTCAGCAACTATTTTAGAAAAGGGTACCATAATGTAATTGATATCTTTCCTGGCCTTTTTTAATTCCCCTATATCACTATGATTTTCATCATAGATAACATACCCTCCGTATGTCACTTCTTCCTGATGAAGTTTTATGGTCTCTTCGTTCAGCGCAATCAGAATATTGATATCTTTATCGATTGAAAAAATCTCATTGGAACTTACCCTCACGGTGTAAGTGTTGTGCCCGCCTCTTATCAATGAAGGATATTCATTATTATCGACAACATTGTATCCTTTTTTGGCAAAGATCTTTGAAAAGATAGTTCCGGTTGACATTATTCCGAAACCAGCTTCCCCACCAATTTTCCAGCTTATATTTGATACCTTCAATTTAAATCCTAACTTTTCTAAACCAATTCTAAATACCATAATATTACCCTGATAATTTATTTGCAACTAATCGTAATATCTTTTTGAGACTTATCTGCCGTATACAGATTATCTCAAATACTGATTTAAGAAATTATCAATACCTATAGCAAAATCCTGACTTTTTTAAGATAATATATTGGAATCCCGGTCTTAAATAAATATATGAAGAAGTATAAATTCAAAGATACGATCAAAATACTTTTCAAGCCTCCGGTAATATCATGGGCACTCTATGATCTTGCAAACACTTCTTTTGCAGTGGTGATAATCACTTTAATTTTCCCCGTTTATTTCACCAGTATAATTGCATCTCCAGAAATCTATTCCAGAAACTTTGGAGATTTGATGTGGGGAATTGCCAGCGGTACATCGATGATAATCGCTTCCCTGCTGTCCCCTGTATTTGGAGCAATTGCAGATAATTCAAGATCCAAAAATAAATTTTTAACCTTTTTAACACTGGCATGTGTTTCTTTTAGTTCGCTCCTTTTCTTTTTAAAGGAAGGGATGGTAGTTTGGGCCGTGATCCTGTTTATAATCTCCAATATTTTTTATGAGACTTCGATGATGTTCTATAATTCTTTCCTTCCCCAGCTCTCTACGAAAAAGAACACCGGTATCGTATCAGGATTTGGGTTCTCGATAGGGTATCTGGGGGGCCTGATCATTCTACTGATTGTCTATCCTTTTGTGAGAGGAGGGATCGAGCCATCCAACTTATTCAACATTAAATTGACATTTGTTATTACATCCATATTCTTTTTATTATTTTCATTGCCGTCATTTATATTTCTAAAAGATTCCCCTGCCGCCAGCATCATAAAAATAAAAACTTCTTATGTTTCATATGGATTCAAAAAGTTTGCAAGCACTCTAAGAAATATAAGAAAGCATAAAGACCTTACCAAATTCCTGATTTCATATTTTCTATTCAGCAATGCTTTTTCCGTCCTCGCCCTTTATGTAGCAATATATGCCAAAGATACATTAAATTTTGGACTGACTGAAATAATAATGCTTTTTATATTCGGACACATACCCGCTATTATAAGTTCTATTTTCTTTGGCTGGCTGACCGATAAGATCGGTTCTAAACTAACTATTACAATAACTCTCGTCATGTGGATAACAATCATAATCCTCGTGACCACTTTCAATATAAGAGCAGTGTTTTATGTGGGCTACATACTTGCAGCTATATGCACCGGATCGACCCTTATAGCAAGCAGAAGTCTCATGTCGTTTCTGATACCCAGGGATAGGGAGGGGGAATTTTTTGGTTTCTATTCAATAAGCGGAAAGGCTTCTTCCATTCTGGGTCCGGTAACTTTTGGGATAATATCTTTTATTACCAAAAACCAGAGAATGGCCCTGCTGAGCACATTATTCTTTCTTATAAGCGGGCTTATTATCCTTCAATTCGTAAAAGTGACTTCATACAGATCTAAAGAAACTAAGGGAAACTAAGAAAAATTAAAGGGGAAAAAAGACGTCTCAGGCTGCTTATCGGAAGACTATTATCAGATTTTTCTTATCCAGCTCAGATATGAGCCATTTAAAAGTTTTATGTTTTTAAAACCCATGTTTTTAAGGATCCTGAATGACTGATAAGCCCTGTAACCTGATCTGCAGTATATTATTATCTCGCTTCCGGCATCCAGTTTATCTAAATTCTTTCTGAGATCATCGATATAAATATGCACTGCACCATCTATATGGCCACGTTCATATTCCTCTATGGTCCTCACATCCAGAATGGTTATGTTTTCTTTATTTTTGATTTTTTCTTTTAGCTTCTCCACGCTTAGTGTAAAGACTTCACCTTTTTTTAGATTTCCAGCTATCATCCCAAGTATGTTTACAGAATCCCTTGTGGAACCATAAGCAGGATGATAACCAAGATCCAGGTCGGCAAGTTCCCATATCTTTAAATCACCTTTTATGGCAGTAGAAACGACATCCGTCCTTTTATCTACTCCGCTTCTTCCTATAGCCTGGAATCCCAGTATTTTGCCGCTGTTTTTATTAAAAACTATTATCATATGGATCATATCGGCTCCAGGATAATACTCTGCATGGGATGATCTATGAAGTTCTACGAAATCGGCATCATTATCTATCGCTGCCGCTTCTTTAAAACTCAGGCCCACTTTCGCCACCGCCAGATCCAGAACTTTTAATATCGAGTTGACCACACTCCCTGAAAATTTCTCTTTTTCTCCGGCAGCATTAATGCCGGCAATCCTCCCCTGCCTTGCAGCAATGGCGGCTAGATTATAAGATCTCTTCACGCCGCTAATCCTATTCTCGCATTCACAGCAATCTCCTGCTGCATAAATATTTGCTAAATTTGTTTTCATATACTCATCGACAGCTATATAGCCGGATTTTCCTATTTTTATTCCACAATCCTGTGCCAGTTTTACATCCGGCTTTGTGCCCACAGCCAGAAATATAATATCGGATTTTATTATCTTACCTTTTAGAGTTTCTGCGGAAACGGCTCTGCCATCCCTCACTTCCGCTAGTCCCGAAACTTCATCCTCTTTGTGTAATTTTATTCCCTTTTCCATTAAATATTTTTCCAGGTATTCTATGATTTCATTATCAAACATGGGGAGTATCTGAGAAGTCTTTTCGACAATGTTTATTTTATATCCTCTGTTTAGAAATGTATCGAGAAGTTCAAGTCCAATGAAACCAGCGCCTATTAGCAGCGCACTCTTGCCGGACTTATTTTCTTTATCCAACCTGTCAAGATAATCCTTTAAATTCACGGCATCATCGATAGTCTTCAAAACAAAAATATTTTCCATTAGTTTCCCGTCAAATTTTAATCTTACAGGAACAGATCCTGTCGTAATGATGAGCCTGTCATACCGGTCATCGAACTGTCTTCCGGTCTTTAAATCTTTCAAACTTATCAGGTTTTTTCCAGGTTTTATATCAGTCACTTCATGAAAAACATTTACTCTGATGTTAAATCTTTTTTCGAAACGTTCTGTCGTGTTTTCTATCAAATCTTCTATACTTTCTATCTCTCCCGAAACGAAATAAGGCAGCCCGCATGTTCCATATGATATGTACCTGTCCTTTTCGTATATGACGATTTCTGTATCTTCGCTCTGTCTTCTTATTTTGACAGCAGCAGCTGTTCCTGCTGCTACGGCACCTATTATTATTACTTTCATTGCTCTAGCCATTGCGATCTCCTTTCTTTATTTAAGTGCTAACCTCTTTAACCTTAGCGAGTTGCTCACCACGGAAATACTGCTAAAGACCATAGCTGCCGCCGCGTATATCGGAATTATAAGTATCCCGAAGGATGTTTTATGATAGTAAAGAACATTAATCTTATGATGGGACAATAGCTTTGAATATTATTATTCGGAGATCGATCAAAAATAAGAGTATAGTTATTTTGCTATATCTTTTTGCTCGGCTATTATTTTTTTAATGAACTCTATTTCCTTTTCGGTAAGGTCTTTTATCTTTTTATAACCTGCAACAACACTATTTACTATCTCGTTGTATTTATCTCTGGTTATATTTTTAATCTTGCCGGCTTTCTCTTCGACTTTATCAGTAAGATCTCTGGCTATTCTTTTTATATCGCCCCTTAATTCCTCACCGGTTTTTGTAGTTAAAAGTAATGCTGTTACAGCACCTGCTACAAATCCCAGAGTAAATCCTAAAAAAATGCCTTTTACGGTTCCTGACCCATTGTTGCTCATAAAAACCTCCTATGTCTAAAGAAAGACTTTTTAATATATTCTTATTATACATATAATGAAGATTTTTTAATATTTTTTGAAATAAAAAAATTTTAACGTGTATTCAATGTTTTGTTTTCTTGCTGAGTTTGCCCGACATCCCTAACCGGTTAAATATCAAATTCCCCAGAAATGGATATTTGATACCGATGGCTCCTTCCGAGCACATCTCACTGCAGCAAAAGCACCTGATGCAGGTCCTCTGATTGAGCTTGATTTTTTTATTGACTGACGAAATCGATTTCTGCGGGCAGATACTTGCGCAGGTCATACATAAACTGCACCTATCATAGTCGATATAAAGATAGGGATTAAGTGAATTCCTAACAAACGGCAAAATATAAGTATTTATAAAATTATTCTTAATGAGTTTCTTCTGGCCCATATTTTTGGGGATCTTAAAATCATATATTATCGTATCTGACAGCTTTTCTCCCGCTGCTTCTATCTCTGCGGTCGCATAAGACCCGGCATCCCATTTTTCCAATACTTGTATAAAAGGATTCATAGCTTCAGGTATATTCATTATTCTACTCATAATAATATCCATTGAAATTGAATCGCTGCCCGCCAGTATCAATCCCACATTTCTGGGAGTTCCGCTTCTTCCCGGCCCTTCCCCTTCTATTCCCCATACTCCATCCATAATATTTAAAGCAGGTTTGATAAAATTTGTTATATCCAGGAGCATTCCCGCAAATTTTTCAAAATCGGTAAACCTCAGATGATATCCTACTTTAGTAAATCCGGGGATTATACCGAACATGTTTTTTATGGCTCCGCTTATAACAGTAAGATTATGGGTTTTGAATTTTGGAAGATTGATTATCACATCAGCCTTGATCACCGGTTTTATGACTTCTATTCTTTTTATAATCCGGCCTTTTTTATTGGACAGGCATTCGTATTCGGCAGAATAATTCAACCTGCATCCCGTTCTTTTTGCAATGTCGAGGATTCCCGTTGCGCCGTAAATCTTTTCCATCCCTTTTTTGTTATATGGTGTTGCAGGGCCAAAACTATCGGCAATCAATATATTTTGACTTTTACCGGTAATATCGACAATATTTTCGATCACAGCTTCAATAAATGAAGGATGGGTTGTTATGGCTCTCTCCGGTGGTGCGGATAAAAGTAAGTTTGGCTTCAATAATATTTTACTTTGAGGTTTCAGGAATTTTTCGAAACCACCTATAAGACCGACACACCTCTTGATGGCATCCTTTAGATTTTCTTTATCGTAGTCCTTGCATCTTACGATGCTGACTTTACCGGCCTTACGGTTCATTTTTCTTTCTCTAAATATCTGCTTTTATAGAGAGTTTTTAATGCAAAATAAGTGATCCATTTACTGGGCTTATTCTTTTTTTCTATATCGACAAGCATCCTGCCGTTTAGTGAATATTCCATCTTCCATGTCCCGTCCGAAAGTCTCTTTGATAGGATATAATCAAGTGCCTTTTTAACATTGCGGCTGTCCTTGCCGCACCCCGCATCCACAACAGCAGAAACCAGTTCCAGTATGTCGCTTTGATAACCTCTTGGAAATCCAAACATCAACCAGTGATTGCTTTTATTTTTCTTACGGGGGTAGGCGGCTTCGACAATATCGTATTTGACCAAAAAATCCAGGGCTTTCTTTTTGGTTGACTCCGTTTTCAAATCGATATATTTATCCGGTATCAAATTATATGCCTTTAGGATTTTTATGGCACCCCAGGGACATCTTAAATTCTGCCTGTATCTACACCTGAAGGATTCTCTATATACCATGTTATTTATAAAATCAATACCCCTCTTTGTGAAATCATGGTCGATATATCCAAGACGGAGAAGCATTTCCAGAGAAATCCCCTCCATACAGCATAAGTTCCCTGAATATCTTGAGTCTGACAGGAAAGAACCGTTATCTTTTTGAATATGACTTACCACAAGGCTGACAGCTTTGTCGATTCCACTGACTCTTTTTGTGATTCCCATTATGGATAAAAAATACAGCTGCCAGAATGTATTCTTATATAATGGATTGAACGAATAGTTATCCAAACCCCACCAGCCTTCTCTGTTCTGCATATCAAGAATAATAGAGACGGGTTCACGATTGGCTATATTATTGATGATTTCAGGTGAGTTTTTTTTATTGACTTTTTCCCCGAGAATATTCTTTCGGGTTAGATATTCCACATAGGGATCATTAGCTTCTGTTAACCAGGTAATTACCTGTTCCATACTGAAAAATCCATAAAAAAATATATTTTTAAAGCAATTCCTTTAAGAAGCTTTTGCCGCATTAACAATCAATTTTACGAATCTTACCATTGTATCTATTCCTATTCCGATGACAACCAGTATAAGAACCACAATAACAATCGGATTTAAGATCCCGGTTAAATCTCTCGGGAATACCGTAAAATCAAATGGGAATATGGTAAGAAGTGAAATGATCGCAGCCAGTCCAAACAGATTAAGGACGATACGGACGATCTGACGGAAGAAATAACCATCATAAATAATCAAAAGGATGTTTCCGATAACTGACGCAATAAGCGCCGCGGTGACGATTGGCAGCCACTGACTAAAATTTGCGGTAAGAAGCTCCTGCCTGTGCCATATTCCGTCATAGTTGTAATAAGCTATATATTTACTATAAAAATTAAAAAGTACAAGAAAAACAACACTCCACATTATGGCAAAGCTATAGCCGGTTATTCTGCCGCCTCTTGAATCCTTGAAGTAACGATCTACTTTAACACCCACTTCTTCCATCTTGCTGCCAAGTTCCTGTCCGGCTTTTTTTGTCTTTTCTCCGAACTTTTTCATCTTCTCATTCAGGTTCTTTTCCCATTCATATTCTTTTTGGCTGATATCTTCATCTTTGTCCTTATCATCTTTAAAATAAGCGGACACGTCCTTACCAAAATCCCGCGCCGCTTTTCCGAAATCTGTGAATTTTTCTTTCACTCCTTCATCCTTGAATCTTTTTCCAAAAGCCTTCGCGGAATCTTCTGTGCTTTTTGCAAAATCCTTTGCTTTTTTCTTCAATTCGGGGTCACTGAATATTTTACTGATAGCTTCACCGAATTCTTTGACCATATCACCAAAACTTTCTACCGGGCTTCTATTACCTTTATTTACAGCCACTTTGAACCTCCTTATAATTAACGGATATTATAGCACTGGTACAAACCTATCGATGCATCTTACATACAGTCCATATTATATGTGATAATTGGACAATTTTGAAAATAAAATTGCTGCAATTTCTTTAAAAAACAATTTTATTTCCGCTGACAGTATAATATCTGCAAATACCTGCACGATTATTTTCTGTTTCTTTTCCCTAAAAGCGGGCTTACAGCTAACCATATAACCAGCAGCAGGACCGCAGCCGCAACAGCTATATTGATATACATCGTATAATCCATCTTATTTCCTCCGGCACGTATTATAGTCACACCGGACCCGTTATTATTTTTTTCATCCATAAATGATGTAACCCAGACAAGAGGTGCATTCCAGTTTATTGCCACTTCATTTGTGGAATATGATTTCGCATCATCTATATATCTTTTTGTGGGCCCGACATTGCCTGCGAAATAGTTTACGCCATCATCATTTGCTTCCTGATTTACTCCTCCGGCAATAGCTCCGGGAGGAGGCGGCGGAAGTTCCGAGGCAGGATTGTTCCCCCACCATCTATGATGCGGATAATTCATCGGATTTTCGCCATAACCTGAAATAAAACTCTTGCATACAGCGTTCCGTCCGAGTATATAATCCATGGCTGTCGTGATCGTATTAAGATAGATATTGTCTTCCGAAATATCATAGGCATAGCCAATGACAATCATCTTATTTAAAATCTGGGAATTCGATCCCCAGTAATAATTGACCATTGGTGCAGAATATTTATCCAGACTTGCCTGCCTTACATATATATCTGCACTTTCTATTATCCTATCCTTTATGAACTGGATAATATTTTTATCGAGATAATCCTCGGAAGTAAAAAGCGAAAGCATTCCCAGGCCGCCAACACTATCCCAGGACATGGCAAAATCGTTATTCAAAAGCAGATTATTTGGTCTCAAGGGATTCATATTATTTTCGATCACTTCGAGATATTCAGTCTTTCCCGTGGTAATGAACAGTTCGGAAGCTGCCCATATCATTTCATCACTTATGGAACCGTCATCATAGTTGCCTCCCCCATCTCCCGGTATATTCCCGTAAGTAAAAACAGGATTGTTGTTTGCGGCCAGCCATGCTTTTTCTGCAGCTTCTATACACCTTGAGGCTGACTCCTCATCGTAAGGAGCTATGAGGCGGGAGAACATTGCAGCAGCGGCAGCCATGTCCAGAGTGGCAGCAGTTGAAGGCACGTAAACAAATCTGTCTTCTGTGCTTTCAGGTGCCACATATGGCAAAGAGGACCATGCCGGTTCGTGAAGTTTATGGTGAACCATACCGGCATCGGGCTGGCCATCGGGAACCTGCATTCCCAGCATAAAATCCATCTCCCATTTGACTTCGTCCAGGATGTCCGGTATTCCATTCCCGTTTTCAGGAATTTTCATAGAACCGTCCGCAAAATTTTCCGGATTCCTCTCGTAAAGGTTAAGAAGTGTCCATGATGTGATGCTTCCGTTTACAACATACTTTCCATAGTCTCCTGCATCCATCCAGCCCCTGCCGGCATCCAGTGTGTAATCTCTCTCCGGCCAGACGTTACCAACAGAATCCGTTCCTGCAAAAGGAGTGACACTACTGTCCGAGCTGTAGAATGCATTACGTACATACTGTTCCCCTGCATACTCCTGCTCCAGCGGTATTCCTATACGGCTGTAATAATAATAGTGAAGGGCATCTGTTTTTAATTGATGGTAAATATCTTCTGCTATATCGAATGGGAAACTCTCGATGGAACCAACTTTAAGTATAAAACCGGCTCCAATGTTAGTAAATCCGGAAAAATCGATGCGATGCAAATAATCCCATGACTTGCTGTCATATCCTATGAATTCCGTTTCTCCGCTTGCGACAATGTTTCCTTCGGAATCAATCAGATCCCATAGAAGAGGATCTTCGCCTCTGGTCACCAGAATCGCAGTCTTTTGTGCATCGGGGTAATATCCGACCTGATTGACTCTTAAAAGGGGAAGATCTTCCAGGGGAACGGTTACCTTTTCTACAATTTCGGGAATATCCCTTTCGGCAGGTTCAGGTATGTCTGGCTTGCCAATTTCATAGAAAACGCCTGTTCCGAAGAGACCGGGATTCTGCCAGGAATTATCTTCAACATCATATTTGGACCATACCAGTTTGGAATCCCTGTCGGCTTCTGTGGCGCCATTGGCCTGAAATTGCAGTCCGATTGTCAAACCATGAGAAGGTGTAATATATTTTTCCAGGCTGAAAGCTACTTCAATACCCCAGCCATTATCTGTATAAAAAGCATACCCTGTAACAATATTGTTCTCCTCCACGAAACGTGTACCGCTCATCGAAAGTGCACTGGGATCGTTACCTCCCAGATTTGTTGCATCCACATTGACCTGGACTATGCCTTCTATATATTGAGTGATATCCAGGTTTTCTGTAAGATTAAGAAAAAATTCAAAAGAGTCCTCGTTCCAGAAATTCGTACCATGCTGACCCGCTATAATGTTCTGATCCGGCATCGTCATGCTGACATAAATATTTTCCAGATCGGCACAGATGGAAAAAGTAAATTGTCCGTTATTCTCCGGATCCCCTGTCGTATACGGACCTGTCTCTATTATAAATTTTTCGATATTTCCCCAGTCGCTTAAGTTCCCATCAACGACAATATCCGCGGGATATGGAATATAAATCAATTCAGCTTCTATTCCGGGGGGAGCTAAAAATTCATCCTGTGCAGCAATCTGGAAGACAAAAAGAAAATTAAGCAGGAAAGCAGCCAAAAATACAACCACGGAAAGTGAAAAGATTTTTTTCATATTTGGGCTCTCTGGATAAAATTATAATATAAAAATTTTATCTCAATCATTCCATTTTATCAATGAAAGAAGGGGCAATTATAGCACAGTCAAACTTTTTTTCTTTTCCACAACTATTTTTTTCTTGTCTATTTCCGCCAGTGCCTCTTCATATGTCAGAAGTTTTCTTTTAGCTCCTTTAAAGCGCAGTACGGAATGAGAGTTTACGATGGCAAGCTTTAGTGAAAATTCCATATCTCCTGTCTTTATCATTCCGGCAAGAAAAGATGAGGCAAAGCTGTCTCCGGCTCCTGTCGCCTCTACAACTCTGATATCGTATGGAAACACTTTATAATAAATATTTTTGTCATCCTGACCAAAGGCAGGATTCTCTTCATCGGTAACCATGACTATGTCCGGTCCCAGCTCCTTTAAGGCGGAAATTATTTCAGCAATCTCACCGTGCCCCACCAGAAGTTCCGCCTCTTCTTTGTTCAGTATTAGAATTTTTGTATTTTCCAGTATTTTCTTTAGATATCCTTTACCTTTTTCGCTGAGATAATTGCTTGGATTAAATAGTATTTTTATATTATTTTTAGAAGCGAAATCCGCCATTTTTTCTATTGTTTCAAAAGATTTACCAATCATACTGGAGACATAGAACCACTTTGTCTTTACCTTCCCAATATCTATCTCGGAGTAGTCCAGATAATCATTGACTCCTTTATATGAGAGTATGGTTCTTTTTTTCTCCAGACTGTCCAGAATCACGGAATACCCAGTCTTCTTTCTTGAATCCCTGCTGACAGAACCCAGGAATTCCACCTTTTCCTTTTTTAATTCGTCTAAAATTCTCTGGCCGTTCTGATCATTTCCGACTTTTCCTATATAGGCCACCTTAAGTCCCAGCCGTGAAAGTGCGACCGCCGAATTGGTACCACCTCCGCCTGTAAAGAAATGAAGATCGTTTATAAGAAGCTTTGCCCCCACAGGATATGAGATGAAACTTTCCTCACCGCTTTTTGTTTTTATGAATATGGACTGGGATTTATCTGTATAGACAAATGCATCGATATTATTGGAACCTATGGTAATAACGTCATACATATTGCTATTTCTTATATCCATTAATTTAATAAGTCTAAATATTTACAGTATTGTTAAATTATCGTATGGCGATAAGTTTTTGGCAAATATTTTTATTTGTTAGGTGACGGGAATTTACATATTCTATATTAGTAGTTTATCGACATCTTTAATAATAATAGACGCTCTGGTGTAATTATCCCACTAAAATAGTATAATATCTACTGGATTTTAATGATTAAAATCCACTTACGGAGATACAGTAGAAACGCGGAGGATTCGTGAGTATGAACCAAAATATTAAAAAATGCAAAGACGTTGATGATAGACTGGAACACCGAATTCTGGAACTCTCTACCCTGAATGAGATCGGAAGTGCCATCACCTCTACCATAAAGCTTGATGAGCTCTGGGGACTGATCTATAAACAAGCCTGCAGAGTTATAGAAATCTCCGATTTTTATATCGCTCTATATGACCGGGAAAAAGAAGAATTGTATAACGTTATAAACCTTCTGCATGGAAAACCACGATTTCAGGGGGAAAAACGCCGTAAACTCGGCAATGGCCGAACGGAATATGTAATCCGAACAAAAAAGCCCCTCCTTATACATGGAGAACCAAAGGAAATATATGACAGATTGGGCATTATCACCGGAGACAAAAGAGCAAGAAACTATGTTGGAGTTCCTATTATCTATGGCTCTGCTGTTATCGGTGTTCTGGCAATTCAAAGTTACAAACATAAGGATTTATACAGTATTCGGTCTATTGAACTTCTATCTGCCATTGCCAACTATGCGGCCATTGCTATCGAGAACGCTAGATTATATAACGAGACGCAAAGACACCTTAGGGAGATGACAACCCTTCAACAAATAGGAGTGAAGTTGACCTCTTCGTTAGATCTCTCTAACCTTCTTCAAAGTATTGCTGAAAGCACTCTGGAACTTACAAACGGAGACTATGTCCATATATTCTCCCTTGACCCAAAAACCGATAAATTCACAGAGCGTGCCGCTGCCTGGATATCAAAAGCCAGGAAACCTCCGGTAACCTGGCCCAGGAAGACAGGACTTACCGCTCTTGTCTCCAAGACACAAAAGCCCGTGGTTATCGAGAAAGCAGCCGACCATCCTCTTTATTGCACGCCCAATGCACGAAAATGGGGCGTACAATCGGTTGCCGGATTTCCTCTAAAAGGAAAATGGGGATTAACCGGTGTTCTTAATCTGGTTTTTCTTAAGTCCCACACATTTAGTAAGGAAGAATGTAATTTAATCTCTCTCCTTGCCGACCAGGCAGCCATTGCTGTCGAGAACTCCCGCCTTTATGAAGAAACCAAACTGCTGGCAACCACCGATCCACTGACAGGGGTTTGGAACAGACGCTATATTGATGAACACTTACAGATAGAATTGGTCCGTGCTCATCGTTTCAACAGGCAGGTATCTGTGTTGATGATCGATATTGATAAATTTAAATTATTTAATGATAAGTATGGTCATTCATCGGGTGATGAGGTTATTCGCACCGTAGCCCGGACTATCCTGAGCTCATGCCGGGAGATAGATCTGGTGGGAAGATATGGAGGAGACGAGTTTGCCGTTATTCTTCCGGAGACTGATGCTTCAGGCGCAGCTCATACTTCAGAGAGAATCCTGGATAATCTAAAGAAGAATATTTTTACGGCACCAAACGGAAACAAACTGACTATCACACTGAGTATAGGTATCGCTTCATACCCCTTGGATGGTAAGAAAGCCGGGCGGCTCCTCTCTCTTGCTGACGCTGCCTTGTATAGGGCAAAATCGGCAGGTGGAGGACAATTCCAATTAGAAAACAATCCGACCTCAGGCTAGCAGTTTGCAAAACTAATTTACCTCCAATATTTTTTATTTTATTACTCTTTAAAGATGGACCCGCTCCTCTAAAGGAATGGGTCCATTATTGTGTCGCAGTTATGTTGCAGATAACTTACTACTCAATACCTTATTATTCATAGGCAAGTGAATCTCGTACAGTCAGGCGCATTGCTCTCCATGCAGGCAGGATACTTGCCAGGGTCGCAAGCACAAGCGCCCCAACTAGCCAGTACACTATCCCCTGCCAGTTGATTACGTAGGCACCCATCGACTGCTGCTGAAACATTGCCTGGCTTACTCCGGCATTAAGTGCCAGGGTGAGCGGAAATGAAACTACCAGCCCCAGTAACCAGCTGATCGCCCCTACTATTACACCTTCGGCTATGACCATACGAAGAATACTGCCGTTTGAGGCACCTACTGCCCGCAGCACACCGATCTCACGGGTACGTTCCATTACGTTCATGCTCATCATACCTGCAAGGCCAATGCCACCTACTATAGAAATCATGATCGCCATCACCAGCAGAAAATAGATAAGTGTATCGAATGCACTTGCTTGCTGGGCTATCCAATCCGTACTCAGCGTGATCTGTGTAAATTGAATATTCTCCTGATTAAAGACAGCTTCCAGATCCTTCGAAACCTGTAACTGGGTCCCGGCATCGCTTGAGGCGGTTGTCACACGTACCGATGTTACCATGCCTGATTCAGGCATATAACTATCCAGAATCTCGCTCGTGGTATAAACGGGCGGTGGTGAAAAGTTCCCGCTCATCTGGAAGATTCCGACTATTTCCCAAGTAGTCATCTGGTCTCCAATCTCTATTGTGATCGTATCAC
>DATBWH010000075.1:0-63902 GCA_036514895.1 Candidatus Humimicrobiaceae bacterium | reverse complement strand
TGGAACCAATTAAATATATTAAAAAAAGAAAGTAAAATATTTTACGGAATAGAAGCGGAAAAAAATTTTTATTTTATTCATTCCTATCATGTGATTCCACAAAATAAAAATATCATTAGCAGTACAGTTGATTACGGAATGGATATAGCGGCCAGTATCGAATATGAAAATATTTACGGAGTTCAATTCCATCCTGAAAAAAGCAGTATAAGTGGTTTAAAGATCCTGGAAAACTTTTGGAAAATAGTTAAGGAAGGAAGATCGTGAAAATAATACCTGCTATCGACCTGATAGGCGGTGCGTGTGTAAGGCTGACAAGGGGCAGTTTCGGAACCCTGAGAAAGTATTTTGATGATCCGGTAAAAGCAGCCCTGAAGTGGAAGGAAGAGGGTGCAGAATGGATACATATAATCGATCTGGATGGCGCACGCACAGGAAAACAGCAAAATCTTAAGTGGGTACTTGAAATAAAACAAAAAGTGGATATAAAAATACAGTATGGCGGTGGAATAAGGAATCATGAGACAATACGGAATATTCTTGATGAAGGCATAGACAAGGTCATACTGGGAACCAGAGCCATAGAGGACGCTGATTTCCTTAAAGAGAGTATCTCCGGTTATGAAAATAGAGTTCTAATCAGTCTTGATTATGGTACCAGTGGGATGGTATTCAAAAATGGCTGGCAGAAAGAATCGGAAATCAGCATTTTTGAATCAATAAAAAAAGTCGAACAGTTGAGCGCAGATGAGGCAATTGTAACCGATATATCGAGAGATGGGACACTGAAGGGAGTAAATATAGAATTTATTAAAAAAATTTTGGAAAGTTCCGTTATAAAATTTATAATTGCCGGAGGCGTAGGCAGGATAGAGGATATAGCCAATTTAAAGAAAATCGAGAATATGGGTATTTCAGGTGTAATAATAGGGAAAGCATTATATGAAGGTAAAAATAGAATTAATTTAAGAGAGGCAATAAGGATTGGAGCTCAAAAAGATGATAACTAAAAGAATAATCCCATGTCTTGACGTAGACAAAGGCAGGGTTGTTAAAGGAATCCATTTTGTAGATATAAAAGATGCGGGAGATCCTGTGGAACTTGCAGCTTTTTATGATAGAGAAGGTGCCGATGAAATAGTATTTCTGGATATAACAGCTTCTCATGAAAAAAGGCGTACAGTTGTCGATCTTGCCAGCAAGACTGCCAAAAAAGTCTTTATACCATATACCATAGGGGGGGGTATAAGCGAAATAGAGCATATACGGGAAATATTAAAAAAAGGTGCGGATAAGATCTCTATAAATACCGCCGCAGTAAAAGACCCTTCCCTGATAAGCAGGGCATCAAAGATCTTTGGAAGTCAGTGCATAGTGATTGCCATAGATGCAAAGAAGAGGGATAAAAATATCTGGGAAGTATATATAAATGGAGGACGGACCCCTGCAGGTATAGATGTATTCGAATGGGCAAAAAAAGTAGAAGAACTGGGTGCCGGTGAGATACTTCTTACAAGCATGGACAGGGATGGGACAAAGGATGGTTATGATATTGAGCTTACAGGAGGGGTCACTTCCATAGTGAATATTCCGGTAATAGCTTCGGGAGGCGCAGGAAAACTGGAACACTTAAAGAACGTAATCAAATATGCAGGTGCCGATGCAGTTCTTGTTGCGTCTATTTTCCATTACCGCCAGAATACGATAAGGGAGGCAAAGGAATATTTAAGATCCGAAGGGATAAATGTAAGGGTTTGAGTAAAAAATTATCAAAATAAAAGGATCACTTAATATTATGAAAAAAAATAATAAAACTGGTAAAGAAGATAACGATAAGATTGGTCTGGTTCCGGCCATTATCCAGGATTACAAGACAGGCGAGATCCTTATGCTTGCATATATGAGTAAGCAGTCTCTGAAAAAAAGTCTTGATACCGGAAATACATGGTTCTGGAGCAGGACCAGAAAAAGTTTATGGAAAAAAGGCGAATCGTCCGGGAACATACAGAAAATAAAAAGTATAAAATATGATTGTTATGGGAATTCACTGCTTATCAATGTGGAACAGGTAGGAAATGCCTGTCATACAGGAAATAAGAGCTGTTTTTACAGAAAGCTTAAAGATACCGATAAGGATCTGGATTTTAGCAAATATTTCAAGGAAAGCTCAAAAGAGAACATACTGGTCGAGTTGTATAATGTTATAGAAGGAAGAATAAAAAATAAAATTTCAGATTCATATACATATTCGCTTCATAAAAAGGGACTGGATGAAATAATAAAGAAATTCGGAGAAGAGAGCATGGAGGTTGTTCTGTCTTCGAAACACCAGGGTAAAAAAGATATGATAAATGAGATATCGGACATGATTTATCATTTATTGGTACTTATGGTTGAAAAAAAGATTACTCTCGAAGAAGTGTTTAATGAATTAAAAAGCAGAAGAAAGTAAAGGAGTGAGTACTGTGGATGAAAAAAGAAGAATTGCACTTTTGACGAGTGGCGGAGATGCCAGCGGAATGAATGCTGTTATAAGAACTGTTACCAGATATGCAATATATCGCAATCTGGATGTCTATGGGTTTTATGAAGGATATAAAGGACTTATTTCTAACGATTTTACGGTAATGGATCTCAACTCGGTAGGTGGAATTATTGATAGAGGGGGCACTTTTCTTTATTCTGCAAGATCAGAAGAATTTAAATGCAGGGAAGGACAGGAAAAGGCTATAGCCAATCTGAAAAAAAACAAAATAGAAGGACTGATTGTTGTTGGCGGAGATGGATCTTTTAAAGGAGCCCATGAACTTCACGGACAGGGGGTCCAGGTTATTGGAATTCCCGCTACTATAGATAACGACATTGCAGGAACTGACTACAGCATAGGGTTTGATACGGCACTTAATGTAATAATAGACATAATCTCTAAAATAAGGGACACGGCATCTTCACATGAAAGAATTTTCGTAGTAGAGGTCATGGGAAGGGAATCGGGAATGATAGCAGTCAACACAGGGATTGCCTGTGGAGCCGATTATATATTGATTCCTGAAATAGAAGTCGATCTGGTAAAGATTGCAAACGATATAAAAAACCATAGAGCTGGCAAGAGACATACCCTGATAATAGTGTCTGAGGGGGTATGCAGTGCAGGCGATGTTGCTTCCTCGATAAAATTACTTGTGGGCCATGAAGTCAGAGTATCGGTGCTTGGACATATCCAGAGGGGAGGTTCTCCTTCTGCAATGGATAGAATATTAGCTGCAGAATTTGGGAAAAAAGCTGTAGATCTATTGATCGAAGGTAAAAGCGACTGTATGGTAGGTATAAAAAGCATGAAAATAGAAACATCTAAATTCGAAGAGATCTTTGAAATAAAAAAGGGTATAGACGAGGAGTTATATAAGCTTGCTCATATACTGGCACTATGATAAAGATTTTTTTGGTGCCGAAGGTCGGGGTCGAACCGACACGAACCTCGCGGTTCACTGGATTTTGAGTCCAGCGCGTCTGCCAGTTCCGCCACTTCGGCGCTTTAAGAATAATACAATTTTAGTGGATTATTATCAAGAAGTGCATTAAAAATAGACAAGGTACTTACACTCTTTTTGCTAAAAAACAGCAGGAATGTGTTCTTTTAAGATTGACAATTCTATAATAATTTATTATAGTTTTAGTCACGAAGCGTTATTAAATTTCTATGAAATTTGATGACGCTTTTTTATTTTTCACTTAAGGCGTTTCATGTTACAGTTTGATAGGTCTTCCAGGTGTATTATCCCTTATAAAATTATTTTTCTTAAATGTTATAATATAAAAACACACATTGATATCAGTCGAAATTATATTTTGGAACTAATTTTTTAAAAATATCGAATTTTTGAAATAAAAAAGTTAAAAAGTTTTAATTAATAAATATTTTTTAATAGTCAAAGGAATCAATTGAAAGGCAAAGAGAAGAGAAAAGTCATTCTAATAGATGGAAATAATATTGCATACAGGGCATTCTTTGCCATACCCGAGAATATCGCCACTTCATCGGGTACCATGACCAATGCTGTTCTTGGTTTTACAAATATGCTGTTAAGGCTTATAGAGGACGGGTCTCCGGATACCATTATATGCGCTTTCGACAGTAAGTCCCCTACATTCAGGCACAAGATGTTCGATCAGTATAAAATAAAAAGAAAAAAAATGCCCGAGGGGTTATCGGAACAGTTTCCTTTAATAAAAGAGGTCCTAAATGCTTTCAATATTGTCTGTCTTGAAAAAGAAGGATTTGAAGCAGATGACATACTTGCCGATATAGCAGATAAGGTCAAAAGTCAATATGATGAAGTTGTAATAGTCACAGGCGATAAAGATATACTGCAGCTGGTTTCCGGCAATATAAGAGTGATGGCCATCAAAAAAGGTATTACGGATACCGTTTTGATCGATAGATTTAAAGTAGAGGAAAAACTTGGAGTCAAACCGGAAAATGTAAAAGATTTGCTGGCATTGATGGGTGATAGTTCCGATAACATACCGGGTATTCCGGGAATCGGACCAAAAACAGCCAGGTCACTGATAAAAGAATATGGTTCTATCGAAGAGATTTATTCAAGTATTGATAAAATAACAAATCCAAGGCTAAAAGAAATGCTCGTAGAAAATAAAGATATTGCCTTACTAAGCAAGGAACTTACCCAATTAAAAATGCCAGGTGACATGGATATCGAAAATATCATTGAGAGCAGTTTCAGGGATGTCAGTTTTGATAGAGTCAAACAGTTATTTGAAAGTCTTGAGTTTAAATCCATGGAAAAGAGACTTACAAGTCTTAAAGATAAGATTGATTTCAAAGAAGAAACCCCTGTGACCGGCAAGACATTGGATGAGACTGATTTTAAACACTTGACTCTGAATTTAAATCTTGAATGTCTGAGTAAAAATGCCGGCGAAAGTATATATATTGCCGAATGGTGTCCCGAAGATATATTCGAAGGAATTATCTTACATTGCGGAGAAGGCGATACATTTTTGATCAAGAGCGGTGAGCTCGTCAAGGAAGAAATAAAAGGGGATCTAAGAAAAGTACTGGAAAATAAAGAAATAAAAAAATCCGGTTTCGATTTTAAAAGAATATATAAGATCCTAAAAGGTTTTGGGATTATTCTGGATGGAAAGTTTGTAGATTACAAAATACTATACCTGATATTAAATCCTGTCAGATCCACCGTTACCCTGGATGAGATATTAAAAGATCTCTTGAATATAGAAATAAAAGATAGTGAGTTTAAGGAAGATGATGAAGGCGGATTAAAAAGCAAAGAAAGGAAAAAACAATTAAAACTCGATCTGTGTATGGATGAAAAGCAGAAAACAAGAATGGATAAGGAGAAACTGGAAACGCTTTTAAAAAAGCTGGGCCTTTATGAAAATTTAGAGGTCAGGATTCTGGAAGAATTAAAAAAAGAAGATATGGAAAGACTATACTGGCAGATAGAGGAACCTCTCATAAAGGTACTTGCCGAAATGGAATATAAGGGTGTCAACATAGATAAAAAATACTTAAGTAGTTTAATAAAGGAATATGAAAAGGACATAGAAAGACTCCGGAAAGAAATTCACAATATTTGCGGCGGCGAGTTTAATATAAATTCTTCCCAGCAATTATCCGAGGTTCTTTATAAAAAGATGAAACTCCCTGCTACGAAAAAAACCAAAACGGGATTATCCACTGATGCAGGGACACTTAAGGCTATTTATGACAGTTCTCCGGTGATAGAGAAAATACTGGACTTTAGAGAAAAAACCAAATTAAAGAATACTTACATAGATGTTTTACCTTGTTTGATCGACCCAGGGGACTCCAGAGTCCATACCACTTATCATCAGCTGGGGACATCTACCGGAAGGATAAGCAGCAGTGATCCCAATCTGCAGAATATTCCGGTAAGAACCGATTACGGGAGGCAGATAAGAAAAGCTTTCATACCGGGAGAAGGTTATGGTCTGATACTGGCATCGGATTATTCCCAGATAGAGTTAAGGGTGCTTGCTCATCTTTCAAACGATAAGAACCTTGTAGATTCATTTAACCATGAAGAAGATATACATACGCACACAGCATCGGAAATATTCGGAGTAAGTTATGATAAAGTCGATGAAAACCTGAGAAGAAAAGCCAAGACCATAAATTTCGGAATAATATACGGAATGACAGAATATGGACTCATGAACAGGCTTTCGATATCGGAGGAAGAAGCAAGAGAATATATCCAAAAATATTTTGCCCGTTATTCGGGAGTGAAAAAATATTTGAAATTTTTGATAGACGATGCTTATAAAAAGGGATATACAACCACTATTTTTGGAAGAAAGAGATATCTCAAGGAACTTGGAAGCAGTAATGTCCGGATAAGGGGTCTTGGGGAAAGATTTGCAATAAATACTCCTATACAGGGAAGCGCGGCCGATATAATGAAATTATCCACGGTAATACTTTTTAATGGAATAAAGGCTGCCGGAATAGACAGTAATATCATACTTCATGTACATGATGAACTGGTACTGGAATTAAAAGAAAAAGATCTCGATAAAGTCAGACAGATGGTGATCGAATCGATGGAAAATTGCATGAATTTGAATGTAAAACTCAAAGTAGACATAAAAACGGGCAAAAATTGGTATATTTAAAAAAATATTTTATAATATTGATTATTATTTTCTTGCATGTTATCCTTTTCGAATATTAAAAAAGGAGAATGATTTATTAAACTATGACCGATAATAATTTTTACGGAAAATTAACGAATGATAATTGTATGATAGAGAATAAGGATGGTAAGATGGTTCCTAATTATGACCTTACCATGATCGATTTGAACGATGGCGATGTGATTAGAGGCAAAGTGGTAAAAATCGACAAAGATGAGATTCTTGTCGACGTAGGTTTCAAATCCGAAGGAGTCATACCAATAAACGAACTTTCTATAAGGGGCGATATCAAGCCCGAAGATATTCTAAAGGTAGATGATGAGATAGAAATAATGGTACTTCAGAAGGAAGATCAGGATGGCAGGTTGATATTGTCCAAAAAAAGAGCCGAAGTGGAGCAGAATTTTGACAGGATAGAAAAGATATACCAGAGCGGTGATACAGTTGAAGGAGAGATCATCGAATGCGTAAAAGGAGGCCTGATAGTAGATATAGGATTGAGAGGATTTTTACCTGCATCCTTGATAGATGTAAGAAAAACCAAAGATCTGGAATCTTATATTGGTGAGAAGTGCGCATGCAAGATCATAGAAGTGGACAGGAACAGGAATAATGTGGTCCTGTCCAGGAAAGCAATCATAGAGGGCGAAAGAAAAGAACAGCGAAAAGAAATACTTAACAAAATGGAAGCAGGACAGGTAAAGAAAGGTATAATCACAAGTATTGCAGAATTCGGAGCATTTGTGGATGTCGAAGGTGTTGACGGTCTGGTACATATATCTGAACTTTCCTGGAACCATGTAAAGCACCCTTCCGAGGTGGTCAGCGTCAACCAGGAAGTGGATGTGGAGATACTGGATATCGACTACGAAAAGCAAAGGCTGTCCCTGGGTCTGAAACAAACTCAGAAAGATCCATGGCTTGAGAAAATAAAAAATTATTCGATTAAAGATATCGTAAAAGGTAAAGTAACCCGTATTGTAAAATTCGGTTTATTTGTACAGGTAGAAGGGGATCTGGAAGGTCTTGTACATATATCTGAGTTAAGCACGGAAACTGTAAAAAGACCCAGTGATGTTGCAAAAATCGGGGATGAGTTAATGATAAGGATCATTGATATAGATTTTGATAAAAGAAGGATGGCTTTTAGCGTCAGACAGGTTGAGAATCCGGTAGAAGAAAAAGAAGAAGAAAAGGAAGCCAAGGATTCAAAATCGGATAAAAAAAGTGTAAAAAAGGAAACTTCAAAAAAAGAACCAAAAAAAACTGAAGGAAAAGAAGAAGTCTCCGGCAAAGAAGTGGAAGAAAGCCAGGATAAAGAACCAGAAGATAAGGAATCCAGTAAAAAAAGACAGATAAAAGAAATACTCAAGGAACTGAAAGACGAAGCAAATATAGACTGAAGTTCTATTTCCTGACATTCCAGTTTATAACTTAAAACTGCCAGAACTGCATAGTGTTTTAACCATAGATTGTAATTATCTTTTCATATTTGATTTCACTCTTTAATAAGTAAGATATAATTGACTTATTAAAATAAAAGGAGGATATCATAATAGTACTAGGGATCACGGGCAGGATTGGTTCGGGTAAAAGCACAGTATCCGGTTTTATAAAAAAAATAAAGAAAAATGTCCTGATACTGGATATCGATAAGTTAGCAAAAAGTATCTATTCAAAAAATCCTGAAGTCCTGGATAAACTTAAAGTCATTTTTGGGAAAAAGATATTCTGTGCGGATGGAAAACTGATTTTTGATTCTCTGGCAGAGAGAGTATTCTCGAGCAAAAAGGATTTAGAAAAATTAAATTGTCTGATGTTTCCGTTGATCAGAAATAAAGTTGAGAATATTTTAAATAAGAACCAGGACAAGGATTATATAATAATAGACGCAGCGGTGCTTTTTGATTGTAAATTAAACTTGTTTTGCGATTATATAATTCTTGTCGAAGCTTCCGTTAAAAAGAGAGAGACTTTCCTGAAGAACAAAGGTTTTTCGAATGACAGGATAAAATTAAGGATGAAAGGCCAGCATATAAAAATACAAAAGGGAAAAGTGGTATTTGTAATTGATAATGATGGTTCCAAAAGAGACTTGCTTGAGAAAGTCGAAAAGATTATAAAAAAAATTTAAATATATTAATAAAAAAACAAATCAATATGACAGATTCGAAATTTAAAATAGTATCAAATTATTCTCCCCAGGGCGACCAGGGTAAAGCGATAAGACAGTTAACGGAAGGATTAAAAAATAATCTTAAATTTCAGAGTCTGCTGGGAGTCACCGGTTCCGGAAAGACTTATTCTATAGCAAATGTTATAGAAAATATTCAGATCCCGGCACTGGTCCTGGCTCCAAATAAAACACTCGCGGCTCAGTTATGTAATGAATTCAAAGAATTTTTTCCTGATAATGCCGTAGAATTTTTTGTAAGTTATTATGATTATTACCAGCCGGAAGCTTATTTGCCTGGTAAAGATATGTATATAGAAAAGGATACCTCGATAAATGAAGAAATAGAAAAGTTAAGATTGTCCACCACTAACTCCCTTTACACTAGAAACGATGTCATAGTGGTTGCAAGTGTCTCCTGTATATATGGTCTGGGTTCACCTTCCGAATATGGAAAACAGAGAATTATTTTGAGGTCCGGGGAAGTATTTCCAAGGGAAGAAATAATAAATAAACTGGTCAATATAAGATATGAAAGAAATGAATATGATTTTACAAATGGTAAATTCAGGGTGAAAGGGGATACGATCGAAATATTTCCGGCATATCAGGATAGGGCCGTAAGAGTCCAGCTTTTAGAAGACGAATTGGAAAGAATAGTTGAGTTTGATCCTGTATCCGGAGAAATCTTTAATGATCAGGAAGTCTATATAATATCACCTGCGACACATTTTCTGGCAACAGCAGAATGGGTAGACAGAGCACTTGGGACAATAGAGGAAGAATTAAGTGAAAGAATAAAATATTTCAAAGATAGGGATAAGCTGCTGGAGGCCCAGAGATTGGAATCAAGGACCAGATATGACATTGAAATGATAGCAGAATTGGGATTTTGCGGTGGAATCGAGAATTATTCGAGGCACATACTCGGGAAAAAGCCGGGAGAGGCGCCAAATACCCTGCTCGATTTTTTCCCTGAAGATTTTCTGGTCATCATAGATGAATCGCACATTGCCATTCCCCAGATCAGAGGGATGTATGAAGGCGATCATTCAAGGAAACAAACACTTGTTGATTATGGATTCAGACTCCCCTCAGCGATGGATAACAGGCCATTAAGATTTGAGGAATTCGAGGCTAAAGTCAGAAGAATGATATTTACTTCAGCTACTCCCGGACCATATGAGAGAAGAGTGAGCAATCAGATTGTCGAGCAGATAATCAGGCCCACAGGTCTTGTCGATCCTCAGGTCTATGTAAGAAAAACCAAAGGGCAAATAGATGACCTGATGGATGAGATAAAGAAAGTTGTAAGCAGGGGTGAAAGGGCTCTGGTGACTACTCTTACAAAAAGAATGGCCGAAGATCTGGCCGACTATCTGGCAGGTAAAAAGATAAAGGTAAGATATTTGCATTCTACTATAGATACCCTGGAGAGGATAGAAATACTAAGATATTTAAGGACGGGGGAATGCGACGTGCTGGTCGGTATAAATCTACTCCGCGAGGGACTAGACCTCCCCGAGGTATCGCTGGTGGCCATTCTGGATGCAGATAAAGAAGGATTTCTTAGATCGGAAATATCGCTTATTCAGACAATAGGAAGAGCCGCAAGAAATGTGAATGGAAAAGTCATAATGTATGCAGATGATATAACTGATTCAATAAAAAATGCTTTATATGAGACAAACAGGAGAAGGGATCTGCAGATAGAATATAATAAAAAACATAATATAACGCCAAAAACTATAAATAAAACTATATCTGACATATTATATAGCAGAGGTATAAAAACTAAAAAAGAAACAATATCCGATCATAAAGTCAGCGAAAAGAAAAAGTTATTTGGTGAAGACAAATTACTGGATATGGAACCATCCAAAGTTGCCACGATTATAAGTGGTCTCGAGGAAGAGATGAATCTTGAGGCAAGGGAATTAAACTTTGAGAAAGCTGCCATGATCAGAGATGAAATAAAAAGGATAAAAAAGATAACAAATATAGAGGTCAAAAGATAATATTTATGAAAGAAGAGATTGTAATAAAAGGTGCCAGGGAACATAACCTTAAAAATATAAATTTGAGGATTCCCAGAAACAAATTCGTAGTTTTTACAGGTGTAAGCGGGTCAGGAAAATCATCACTGGCATTTGATACTATATATGCCGAAGGGCAGAGAAGGTATGTGGAATCACTTTCTTCTTACGCAAGGCAGTTCCTGGGGCAGATGGAAAAACCTGATGTCGATTTGATAGAAGGCCTGTCTCCTGCGGTTTCCATAAATCAAAAGGGTGTTTCCAAGAATCCCAGATCCACGGTGGGAACAATAACCGAAATATACGATTATCTTCGTGTACTCTATGCTCAAATTGGGATACCTTACTGCTACAGATGTGGGAAACGCATAACCAGGCAGACAGTGGATCAGATAGTCGACAGGGTTCTGGAATTACCGGAAGGTACTAAATTTCAAATCCTTGCACCTATCGTAAGAGGAAGAAAAGGTGAATATATCAAAGCATTCGAAGACATAAAAAATAACGGTTATGCAAGAGTCAGGGTAGACGGCAATATTTACGAACTTGGAGATGATTTTGAGCTTAAGCTGGATAAAAACATAAAACATAACATTGAAATAATTATAGATAGATTAAAAATAAAATCCGATATAAGAAAAAGACTTTCGGAGGATATAGAAATATCGCTCAAGGAAAGCGGCGGTATTGTCTATATTCAATTGCTGGATTCGGGAGAGATATATAGCTTCTCAGAAAATTTTTCCTGTGTGGACTGCTGTCTGGATTTTGAGGAGCTTACTCCCCGGATGTTTTCTTTCAATAGTCCCTATGGGGCATGCAAAGAATGCAGCGGGCTGGGTATAAGTAAAGAAGTAGATCCCGATTTGATTGTGGAACACCCGAACCTAAGCATAATGGATGGTGCCATTCCTTTCTTTAATATGGGATATTCAAATTACTATTCACAGCTGATGAAAAGTCTGGCTGAAGAATATGGATTTGACTTGAATACTCCTTTCAAAAATCTTGACGAGTTTGCAAGAAGAACAATATTATACGGCACCGATGGAAGAAGGATAAAAGTCAGTTATATAAACCATAAGGGCAGATTAAGACATTATTATATAAAATTTGAGGGTCTTGCAAATAATTTAAGCAGAAGGTATCTGGAAACGGAATCCGAAAGCCAGAGGATAAGAATAGAAAAAATGATTAGCAGCAAACCATGCAGGGGATGCAATGGCAAAAGGCTCAGGCCGGAAAGCCTTGCAGTGAAAATCGGCATGCTTTCCATTTCGGATTTCTGCGAAAAGACTATCGAGGAAGGTATAGAATGGTTAAGGTCGCTTAAACTGACCGATAGAGAAAAAATGATCGGCGAGAGACTGATAAAAGAGATAATAGAGAGACTGAATTTTTTAAAAGACGTCGGACTTGGATATCTGACCCTTGACAGGAAGTCCAGTAGTTTATCCGGCGGCGAATCTCAGAGGATAAGATTGGCAACGCAGATAGGTTCCGGGCTTGTAGGGGTCCTTTATATACTTGATGAACCCAGTATCGGTCTTCATCAAAGAGATAATAAGAAATTGATAAACGCATTGAAACGATTGAGGGACCTTGGCAACACCATAATAGTAATAGAACACGATGAAGAAACTATGAGGAGTTCGGATTTTATAGTAGATATCGGGCCAGGTGCGGGAATACATGGAGGGGAAATCGTATTCAGCGGAAATCTTGAAGATATATACACATGCGAGGGATCCATAACCGGAAAATATCTATCAGGGGAAAAATCGATACCTGTCCCTGAGGAACGGAGAAAAGGAAACGGGCTCAATATTATCATTAAAGGTGCCAGGGAACATAATCTTAAGAATATAGACGTTCAGATAGATCTCGGTAAACTTGTAGCGGTAACCGGGGTTTCGGGGTCAGGAAAAAGTACACTTGTAAATGAAATATTATATCCATCACTTTCCAATCTGCTTATGAGGACAAAGTATAATTCGGGAAAACATGATGGGATATTAAACTATAATAATCTGGATAAGGTTATAGTAATAGATCAGTCTCCTATAGGAAGGACACCACGATCGAATCCGGCTACTTATACGGGTGTTTTCACTTATATAAGGGAATTGTTCTCAAAAACACATGAATCCAGGGTCAAAGGATATAAACCGGGAAGATTTAGTTTTAATGTAAAAGGTGGAAGATGTGAATTCTGCAACGGAGACGGACTCATAAAAATAGAAATGCATTTTCTTCCGGATATTTATGTTCCCTGTGAGGTTTGTAAAGGGAAAAGATTTAACCGCGAGACTCTGGAAGTAATATATAAAGGGAAAAATATAGATGATGTTTTGAATATGACCGTTGAAGAAGCAATGATCTTTTTTGAAAATATTCCGAAAATCAATAAAAAACTGAAACTTATAAATGATGTGGGTCTTGGTTATATCAAATTAGGTCAGTCTTCAACCACATTATCAGGCGGAGAAGCACAGCGGGTCAAACTGTCTACGGAACTTTCGAAAAAAAGTACCGGCAGCACGTTATATCTGCTTGATGAACCAACAACAGGACTTCACTTCGACGATATAAATAAGTTGCTCGTGATATTGAAGAAACTGGTGGATGCAGGGAATACCGTACTCGTGATAGAACATAATCTGGAAGTCATAAAAACCGCCGATTACATCATAGATCTTGGTCCTGAAGGCGGAGATAAAGGCGGAGAAATAATTGCCCGGGGGACTCCTGAGGAAATATCGGAAAATACAGGTTCTTACACAGGGAAGTTTTTAAAGAGATATATGAAAATAAATCTCGTAAAGGAACAACTTTACAGGTGAAGCTGCAGTGAATAAAAAAATAATCGACGATAGTAAACAGGAGAATAAAACAAAAGAAATCCTGAAGATCCTACCAAAAAAATCCGGTGTTTATATTTTTAAAGATCATCTTGATGAAATTATTTATATCGGTAAAGCAAAAAATCTTTTAAACAGGGTAAAGAGTTATTTTCAGGATAACAGCAGTTACTTTCCTTATGCCAAACCACTGGATTTTGTCAAAAAAATCAAATCTATCGATTATATTGTCACCGATAATGAAACGGAAGCACTCATCCTGGAAGGCAATCTAATTAAAAAAAATAAACCAAAATACAATATAGATCTAAAGGATGATAAGTCTTATCCATTTGTTGCCGTGACAATCGGAGAAAAATTTCCACGTGTTTTTTTAACACGAGACAGGAACATGAGAGATGCAAGGTATTTCGGCCCCTATACCGATGCCAGAGCCGTAAGGAAAACTCTTGAATATTTAAGAAAAATATTTCAGGTAAGGGACTGCAAGAAAACAAGTCCGGGAAAAGGTATGAATATACCATGTCTTAATTACCATATCAAACTCTGTCCGGCACCATGTGTCGAAAATATCTCCCCCGAGCTGTACCGGAAAAATATCGATTTTGTAATTTTATTCCTGAAGGGTAAGGACAGGACCATAATAGAAAAATTGAAAGTAAAAATGGATCAGTATTCAAAGAAAAAGGAATTTGAAAAAGCGGCCGAATATAAGAATAAGATCGAAGATATAAATAAACTTTACAGGGAACAAAAAATATTCTTTCCAGGCGGCAGTAAATGGGATTTTATATCTACAGCCAGGAATGCCGATGATTCGGCAATAAGTTTATTTACATATAGATCCGGGATGCTTGCGATAATCAATAATTTTATCGTAAATAATACCGGGCATCTGGAAGATGAAGAAATTCTATCGGGATTCATAGAAAAATATTATGCAGACATTGATGATATTCCATCGAAGATTTTTTGTCCTATGAATACAGCAAATGCTGTATTCATATCAGATTGGTTGAGTAAAAAGAAAAATAAAAAAATCGATATTATAGTTCCTAAAATAGGCGAAAAGAAAAAAATAATGGAGTTGGTTATCAGAAATTCAAAATTATATCTTGAGAAAAAAAAGTTTGAAAAGGACACCGGGCTGGGCAGTATTTATAGAGATTTACTAAAATTAAAAGAGATTTTTAGATTAACCAATCTTCCAAGGAGAATAGAATGTTTTGATATTTCAAATCTAAAAAAATCATTTCCAGTCGGATCCATGTCTGTTTCTCTGGATGGTATGATGTTGACCAATGATTACAGACATTTTAAGATAAAAAGCATAAAGGGTCAGGATGATTGCAGGATGATAAACGAAGTAGTTACAAGAAGACTTAAATATTTTGAGAACGGGAAAATAAAAAAAGGAAACAGTTTCTATATAAAACCTGATTTAATAATAATAGATGGCGGAAAAGCACAGTATAATACAATAAAGAGATTATTATCCGAAAAAAATATAGATGGTATCGATATTATTAGTATTGCAAAAAAGGAAGAAGCAGTATTCTGTGATAAGTATCCCGATGGATTGAAACTTGATTTGCACGATAGATATGCAAGGATCCTCATTAAAGCAAGAGATGAAGCACACCGGTTTGCCGTGAACTTCCACAGGAGACTAAGGGATAAGAATATGACCGGTTCCATACTGGATGGGATAAAAGGGATAGGAGAGAAAAAAAAGAAATATATCTATGAAAATATAAGCTCGATAGAGGATCTGAGAAAAAAAACAATAGAAGACCTGACGAAAATAAAAGGATTAAATTATAAAGATGCAGACAAAATATACAAAAGTATTCACCGGTAAAGGATAAGTGGTTTATTTGTTTAAATGGATCCTTGACTGGGTGATACTTACTTTTTCTATTGCCGTTGCTTCATATTTCTTGCCATTCATATATTTGACCGGGAATACTACCTGGGACAGGTTAAAAATCGCCTTTTTAGCCGGGTTGCTTCTTGGACTCTTCAATCTTCTTGTAAAACCTATCGTTAAAATTTTATCTCTGCCTATTAATATTTTAACTCTGGGCCTTTTTAATATAATTATAAATGCTGGTATGTTATGGATAGTGGATATGATCATAAAGGAATTGGAAATAAAAGGATTCTGGGGTTACGTCTGGAGTTCACTGGTAATAAGTATCCTAAGCATAGTAATATCCAAAATTATTTTTTTTAGGGGAAAAAGCGATAAAAAAGATTAAAATAACATATATACGTATTAAATATTATTATTTTTAAAAGAAGAAATATGATTGCTGCAAAAGATAAAAATAATAACAGGATAAAGATTGTAATAATCACCGGAATATCCGGTGCCGGAAAAACCGAAGCCCTCAAGTATTTTGAGGATGCAGGTTATTATTGTATAGATAATTTACCTGCATATCTTTTACCCAATATTATCGACTACTTTTCAATGGAGGATAGGAATATAAGTAATATGGCTTTTGCCATAGATTTAAGAAGCGGATATTTTTTTGATGAGATATACAGAACTCTCGATAAACTTAAAGAAATGAAGATAGATTATAAAATCTTGTTTCTGGAAGCCTCAAAGAGTGCCATTATAAAAAGATATTCTTTGACCAGAAGAAAGCACCCGCTCGTCGAGGACGGTAATCTTGGGAAGGGAATAGAAGAAGAGATTGAAAAGATGAGAAGACTCAGAGAAATAACGGATGTAGTGATAGATACTACACTTTTGAATTCAAAAGAACTGCGTATGGCCATAACGGAACGAATGATGAGCGATATAGAAAAAAGTAAACTTTTACAAATATCCATTACTTCATTCGGATATAGATATGGTTTACCTGAAAGTGTGGATATTGTTATGGACGTCAGATTTTTGCCCAACCCATTTTATAACGAAGAGTTAAAGGATCTTGATGGAAAAAATAAAAAAGTGATTGATTATGTTTTATGCCGGGAAGAAACAAAAGAATTCCTGAACATTTTTGAAAAAATGCTTGATTTTTTGATACCCAATTATATTGCAGAGGGTAAGAGTTATTTAGGGATAGGTATAGGCTGCACCGGAGGCGAGCATCGTTCTGTTGTGATTTCCGAGAAAATATTTGAATATTTAAAGTTAAAAGGTTACTCTATAAAATTATTTCATAGAGATATCTCCAAAATCTGATTTTCATTGCCTAAAAGCATAATTTTATTCCAGTAAAAGGTATTTTTTATAAAATTACACTTTAATGATTTTATCAAATTTGTTAAAATTACACGGTTCATATCGAAATAAAAATATTTTTATATTTTTATAAATTTGTATGAATAAATACTTATCATTATTATTTGACTAAGGGGGATGAAATGGCAATAAAAGTAGGAATTAACGGATTTGGAAGGATAGGCAGACAGTTTTTAAGAGCAAAACTAGAATATGATAAAGATAATAATATAGATATAGTATCAATAAACGATCTGTACGATCCAAAAGTTCTCGCTCATCTTCTTAAATATGATTCCATATACGGGATTTTGAATGCTGAAATAAAAGCAGGAGAGGATTATATAGAAGTCAATGGAGAAAAAATAAAGATAACTTCTTTTAAGGATCCGGAACTTCTTCCCTGGAAGGATCTTGGAGTAGATGTTGCGCTGGAATCTACAGGAATATTTACTACAAGGGAAGGCGCCGAAAAGCATCTTAAGGCAGGGGCAAAAAAAGTAGTTGTGTCTGCACCTATGAAAAAGGGCGGAGCTGATATAACAATTGTACTTGGAGTAAATCATCAAGGCTATGACAAAGAAAAACATAATATAATCTCAAATGCCTCATGTACCACAAATGCGCTGGCTCCGGTATGTAAGGTTCTTCATGAGAATTTTATTATAAAAAATGGTTTTATGACTACCATACATGCTTATACAAATGATCAAAGAATACTCGATCTTCCTCACAAAGACCTGAGGAGGGCAAGAGCAGCTGCTCTATCGGCCATACCTACATCTACAGGCGCCGCAAGTGCGATAGGACTGGTGATTCCCGAATTAAACGGTAAACTAGACGGTCTTGCAGTAAGGATACCGGTAGCTGTGGGATCCCTGATCGATCTGGTGGTAGAAGTAGAGAAGGGTTGCTCTGTTGAAGATGTAAACAATGCTTTCAAAAAAGCTTCTCAGGAGCCAGGATTTAAAGGAATATTAAAATATACTGAAGATCCGATCGTATCTGTAGATGTCATTGGAGATTCCTATTCTACGGTCTTTGATTCATTAAGTACTCTTACGAAAGAAAAAATGGTGAAAGTCTTATCCTGGTATGATAACGAATGGGGATATTCAAGCAGATTATTTGATTTGATAAATTATATTATGAAATAAATAAAAAAAATAAATATAAAAAATAAATAACCGGGGTCAACTAAACCTCGGTTATTTATAAAGTAAAGTTTTGGTGGTAAAAATGTTTAATAAAAAAACAATCGAAGATATGGATGTCACAAACAAGAGAGTCCTGGTAAGAGTAGATTATAATGTCCCCCTGGATGATAACCTCAATGTAGTAGATGACACCAGAATAAGGTTATCGCTGCCGACTATAAATTATCTGATCGAAAAGAATGCCAAGATCATATTGATGTCACATCTTGGTCGGCCAAAAGGAGCAGTCGAGACTAAATTCAAACTGGATCCTGCAGCCAAAAGACTTGGTCAGCTGGTGAGTAAAAAAGTCATGAAATTTGACAGCATTTATTCACAAGAAATCAAAGAATATATAGATAATGAAATGGATTTTGGTGAAATCGTAATGCTTGAAAACCTGAGATTTGATCCCGGAGAGAAAGCAAATGATGACGAATTTTCGAAATCACTCGCATCACTTGCTGATGTATATGTCGATGATGCTTTCGGCGCCGCGCACAGAGCGCATGCATCTGTTGCCGGAGTGACGAAATATCTTCCTGCTGTAGCGGGATTTTTGATGAAGAAAGAAATCGAGGTTTTAACATCTCTTCTGGAATCACCGCAAAGGCCCTTTCTGACCATTCTGGGAGGAAGTAAAGTCTCTGATAAGATACAGGTTATAAGAAACCTTCTCGGTAAGGTAGACAGCTTGATACTGGGCGGTGGGATGACCTATACATTTCTGAAAGCACAGGGTTATGAAATAGGTAAATCGATTTGCGAAGATGACCAGATTGATTTTGCCAGAGAAATGCTTGCTCTGGCCAAGAAAGATAATGTCAAATTAATACTGCCAGTAGATATCGTTGCGGCAAAAGAATTTGATAGTAATTCAGAGAGGAGACTTGTATCGATACAATCGATACCGGCAGACTGGATGGGGATGGATATCGGAGACAAGAGCATAGAATTGTTTAAAACAGAAATTGCCACTGCAAAAACTATCTTCTGGAATGGCCCTGTGGGTGTATTTGAATGGTCCAATTTTGAAAATGGAACCAGAAATATAGCAAATGCTATTGCCGGAAGTCAGGCAGTAACGGTCGCAGGGGGAGGAGATACGCTGGCAGCATTGAAAAAATATGATCTATCCTCAAAATTTACACATGTTTCCAGCGGCGGCGGGGCCGCAATGGAACTACTGGAAGGGAAAGAATTACCGGGCGTATCATCTCTTTTAGATAAGTAATCATAAATAATATAAAAATCTCGAAAGGAACTATGGAAATAAGAAGGCCTTTTATAGCAGGAAACTGGAAAATGAACATGACTCATTTACAGGCTGCCAATTTTATACAGGATCTTGGATATAAATATAATAACAAAAATAATTGTGAAGTGGCAGTGTGTCCGCCTGCTACAGCTTTAAGGAGTGTAAGAACCATAATCGATAGTGACAATCTTTATATCAAACTTGGCGCACAAAATATGTATCATGAGACAAGCGGTGCATTTACAGGAGAAATCTCACCAGTAATGCTTAAATCACTAGGTGTCGAATATGTGATAATCGGTCATAGTGAAAGAAGGCAATATTTTGGAGAGACTAATTCCGACGTCAACAAGAAAGCAAAGGCTGCTTTTAATGCAGGTTTAAAGCCAATTATGTGTGTTGGCGAGTCACTGGAAATAAGAGAAAACGGCAGGGCCGAGCAGTTTGTTCTGGATCAAATAAAGGAATGCCTGGAAGGTATTGATGAAGAAAGCATGGTCGATTTAACTGTAGCATACGAGCCGATTTGGGCTATTGGCACAGGTAAAACTGCAACATCCATGGACGCTAATGATATGTGCATTGCAATAAGAAAAAAAATTGATGAATTATATGGCAAAAAAATTTCCGAAGCTGCTATAATCCAATATGGCGGAAGTGTAAAACCCTCAAATATTTCCGAGCTGATGAAGATGTCAGATATAGACGGTGCCCTTGTAGGAGGCGCAAGCCTGGAAGTAGATACTTTTATGGATATAATTAATTATTAGGATAGCAGTGACTTATAAAACCGGAAGAAAAAAACCAATCTGTTTGATGATACTTGATGGCTGGGGCTTATCCAGTCAGACTGAAGGCAATGCAATCAAGCAAGCAAAAACTCCACATATGAATAATTACTTCAGGATTTATCCAAATACCAGATTGAATGCTTCAGGTGAAGCAGTGGGACTGCCCGAAGGTCAGATGGGCAATTCGGAGGTAGGCCATCTGAATATCGGAGCGGGTAGAATCGTATATCAGGAATTTACCAGAATAAATAAAGAAATTGAAAATGGAGATTTTTTCAAAAACACAGTATTAATAAATGCAATCGATAACGTGAAAAAAAATAATAGCTGTCTTCATCTTATGGGTCTTGTATCGGATGGCGGGGTACACAGTCACATAAGACACTTAGAAGCTTTAATCAGCCTGGCAGTTGAATATGAAATAAAAGATTTATTCATACATGCTTTTCTTGATGGCAGGGATGTACCCCCGAGAAGTGCAATACCGTTTTTAAATGAAGTGGACGAATATCTAAAAAAGAAGGGAATCGGACAAATTGCCACAGTTAGCGGAAGATATTACAGTATGGACAGGGATAATAGATGGGATAGAGTTGAAAAAAGCTACAACACACTGATATATAGAAAAGGAAAAAAATTCGAAACAGGTGCCGGAGTTGTTGAAGCATCCTATAGTAATAATGTAGATGATGAATTTGTTGTTCCTTCTATAGTGGACTGTAGAGATAATGAGAAAGCCAGTATCAAGTCGACGGACTCAGTGATATTCTTTAATTTCAGACCCGATAGGGCAAGACAGCTAACAAGGGCATTTATTTGTGATGATTTTAAGGAATTCGATAAGGGTCCGAATCCGCCTAAAGTATATTTTGTATGTATGACCCAATATGACAAGTCATTTAATGCTCTTACAGCCTTTCCTCCTCAGGATATTAAAAATACCCTGGGAGAGGTCATATCAAAAAATAATTTAAAACAATTAAGAATTGCTGAAACTGAGAAATATGCCCATGTCACTTTCTTTTTTAATGGCGGTATAGAAAAACCATTTAAAGGAGAAGATAGGATATTGATCCCTTCCCCAAAGATTGCGACATATGACCTGAAACCTGAAATGAGTGCATTTGAAGTAACGGATACTGTCATAAGCAAAATTAAATCAAAGATTTATGATGTAATAATATTAAATTTTGCAAATCCTGATATGGTAGGTCATACGGGGCATTTGGATGCAGCGATAAAAGCTGTAGAAGCAGTTGATGAATGTGTTGGAAAAGTGGTCGAAGAATTAATTATGAATAATGGACTGGCACTCATTACGGCAGATCATGGTAATGCTGAAATAATGATAAATCCTGTCGACAAAAGAGTCGTAACTGCACATTCCTTATCAATGGTGCCTCTTGTGGTTTGCGATTCAAAAATGAGATTGAAAGATTATGATGAAGATTTTAAATTAAGTGACATTGCACCTACGTTATTGGATCTCTTAAAAATCCAAAAACCTGTAGAAATGACAGGGGTATCGCTTTTATCATATTGAACTTGATTTTAAAGGAAAGACTATGTATTCTACATATAAATATTTGTTTTTAATATATCATTTTTTTGATAAAATATAGGCCAGAAGCCAATTTTAGATTTTATAAAGATTAGGGAGGGAATATAGATATGGGTTCTGTTTTGTTAAATATATTATTTTCATTTCATATAATTGCCAGTATCGGATTGGTTCTTTTAATCCTATTGCACGCTGGAAGAGGAGGAGGAATTTCCGGTTTATTCTCCGGTATGGTAGAAACTTTTGATGGTGCAGGAATTGTGGAAAAAAATCTTGATAGGATCACAATTATACTTGGAGTGGTTTTTACAGTTACTACAATAACTCTTTTTATTTTATTATAAATCGTTAGAAGCTGCAGGATTATTATTTAGAACGAAAGGAGGTTTTAAAATAAAAAATCTTGCAAGTAAATCATAGAATTTGAAAAGGAGGCTTTAGTGAGGAATTACAAAAAGTGGATGGGAATAATTGCAGTACTTACCGTTATCGTATTTATAGGAGCAATGTTTGCAGGATGTAAAGAGGAAGCAGCCGGCGAGCAGATTATGAGATTACATATTGTTGAACCGGTATCTCTGGATCCTCCAAATGCTTATGAAAGTGAAGGAATCCAGGTGATAAGACAATGCTGGGATGGTCTGATAGATTGGGATCCTGAAACTTATGAACCAATACCAGAACTGGCTGAAAGCTGGGACATAAGCGATGATGGCCTTGTTTATACTTTCCATTTAAGAGAAGGGGTTAATTTTCACAGCGGCAGAGAACTGGTAGCCGAAGACTTTGTTTATTCATGGTCAAGAGTAGCCAATGCAGAGACAGCTTCTTATCTTGCCTATCATTTACTTCCAATCCTGGGTTATGAAGAGTGCCAGGCAGGAACAGCCACTGTTCTTGAAGGAGTAAAAGCTCTTGACGACTACACGCTGGAAGTGACCTTGAAAGAGCCTTATGCTGACTTTTTAACTACTCTGGGTCATGATGTATTCTACCCTGTGGCCAAGGAAGATATAGAAGAGTGGGGAGATGAATATACCGAGCATATAAATGGTGTAGGTCCATTTGAATTCGTTAAATGGGAACACGACCAGTATATAGATCTTGTAAGAAACGATGATTACTGGGGCGAAAAAGCCAAACTTGAATCTGTCAGATATGTCATAATAGCTGACGAAGATACAGC
The DNA here is from genome assembly GCA_036514895.1 of Candidatus Humimicrobiaceae bacterium. Lineage (GTDB taxonomy): Bacteria > Actinomycetota > Humimicrobiia > Humimicrobiales > Humimicrobiaceae > Hydromicrobium. The sequence continues at coordinate 40,897 of DATBWH010000075.1, read as the reverse complement.
ATTTCTGGAATTTCAGGCCGGTAATCTTGAATATACCGCGATACCTGTTGGAAAAATCCAGACTACACTGGATAATGAGGAAATTGGTGGCGGCGCAATAATTAAACCATTCTGGGCTTTATATTATTATGGATTTAATTTAAATGCCGAACCATTTGCGGGTAATAAGGAATTGCGTGAGGCTATAAGTTATGCCATAGACAGGCAGAATATCTGCGATGTGATAAATGAGGGAATATCCACACCAGCTACAGGATTCGTTCCCCCGGGAATTCCGGGATTTCAGGAAAATGCTTCCGATTTTGTTTATAACGTAGAGTTAGCTGAACAAAAATTGGCCGATGCCGGTTATCCGAATGGAGAGGGCTTGCCTACGCTGGAATTTGGATTTAATACAGGTGCGGGTCATGAACAGTTAGCAGAAGCGATACAGGCTGATCTCAGCGAAATTGGAATAACTGTAAACATAACAGGTTATGAATGGGGAACAATGCTCGAGATGGCAAAGGCAGGAGATATAGTATTTTACCGATTGGGCTGGGTAGCAGATTATCCTACAATGGATAATTTCCTGTTCCCGTTATTCTATTCAGGATCCAGTGATAATTATGGCGAGTATAATAATCCCGATGTTGATGCCATGCTTCTGGAAGCAAGAACTATCCTTGATGAAGATGAAAGAATCGCAAAGTACAGAGAAGTCGAACAGATGATTCTTGCGGAATCAGCATTTGCAAATATATATTGGTATGGAACAAGAAGAATAGTACAGCCGTATGTCAAGGGATTCGAGCTGAATAACATGGAAAACTATGATTTAAGCAAAGTATGGCTGGAGAAATAAAAGAGAAAATCAGATTTAAGTAACGGTTTAGAGATTAAATAAAATACAGCCTACACCTGAAAAGGTGTAGGCTGTATAATATCAAGAAAATAATTTGTTATTTTAGATAAAAAATATTTAAATGTTTTATTTTATATTAAGAAGAATTTTACAGATTATCCCTGTTATTATAGGTGTCACGCTGATCCTCTTTACTTTGATGTATATTATCCCGGAAGATCCCGCAAAACTTATTCTTGAAAAAGGTGCAACTCCTGAAGCGCTTCAAAATCTAAGGGCAAAAATGGGTATCGACAAACCTGTTTATGTTCAATACTGGAGATATATCAAGCAGCTGGCAAAAGGGGATCTGGGAACTTCATACAGATACAGGCGCTCTGTCAATAGTATTCTTGCCGATCATTATCCCAATTCAATAAAACTGGCCCTGGCTGCTATTGTAATAGAGATTATCATCGGTATTTTTGCAGGAATCATATCGGCGGTCAGAAAATATAGCTTCTGGGACATAGTTGTCACTGTTTCGACAACTATTGCTGTCTGTGTGCCTGTGTACTGGCTCGGTATGATGCTGCAGGTTTCGTTTGGCCTGAAACTGGGGTGGCTACCTATGTCCGGAATGGGTAATGGGAGCATCCAGTATTATATATTGCCTGCAATAACCCTGGCTTCTGTTTCTACTGCATTTGTGGCAAGAATGACCAGGAGCACAATGCTTGAAGTATTATCCAATGATTATATTACGACTGCTTATGCAAAAGGGCTTTCACGCAGTATGGTTATCGGTAAACATGCGCTAAAAAATGCTTTAATACCGGTGGTGACTTTAATAGGAATGGATCTGGGTACCTTAATGGGGGGTGCAATTCTTACCGAGACAGTCTTTAACTGGCCAGGCGTCGGAAGAACTATTTATCTGGCAATCCTTCAGAGGGATGCGCCGGTGGTAATCGGCGGAACAATAATCCTGGTTATGATCTTTGTGATAATGAATTTGATCGTGGATATTGTTTATGCACTGCTGGATCCAAGAATCAGATATGAAAAAAAGGAAATACAAATTTAAATGGCAGCCTTAAAAGAATTAGAAACATTAGAGGAGATTGAAACAGGAAAAAGATATTCAAGGACATCTCTTTATAAAGATGCATGGAAACGGTTGCGAAAAAACAAACTTTCCATGCTGGGCCTCGCAGTAGTCATTTTGCTGATATTGATTGCAATATTTGCTCCTTTGATCACTCCCTACGATCCAATTATAAGAATAAAGACAGATTCTTCCCTTGGACCCAGTGTAAGACATTTTTTTGGAACAGATCTGCTGGGAAGGGATATTTTCAGCAGAGTTATTTACGGAAGCAGGATCTCAATAGAAGTGGGAGTCATAGCAGTTGGCATATCGGTTATCATAGGCCTTTTTTTTGGGGCTCTGTCCGGGTATTTCGGGGGTTTTTCCGATACCGTAATAATGCGGGTAGCAGATATTTTCTTTGCCTTTCCGTATATTTTAGGCGCAATAGCGATAATGACAATTTTAGGTCCGGGGATAGTAAATATATTTATAGCAATAGGTATTCTGGGATGGGCCTCATTTGCGAGAATTTTCAGGAGTTCAATCCTGACAATTAAGCATAAGGAATATATTGAGGCAGCAAGGGCAATGGGTGCAAGCAATTACAGGATCATAACGAAACATATTTTTCCGAACTCATTTGCTCCGATAATCGTTTATGCAACAATGAATGTGGGAACCGCAATAATAGTAGAAGCTGCATTAAGCTTTCTTGGAATAGGTGTTCAGCCTCCTACGCCTGCATGGGGCAAAATGCTTGCAGATTCAATGGCTTATATCGATACTGCCCCGTGGATGATGTTTTTCCCTGGATTGGCCATATTGATAACAGTTTTAGGGTTTGTGCTGCTTGGTGATGGATTAAGAGATGCGTTTGATCCGAAATTGAAATAATTTAGAAAATGATTAACAAAAAACAGATTTTTATTAATTGATTTTTTAAAAATGGTAGAAACAGAAAACAATAAAATTTTAGAAGTTAAGGATTTAAAGACTTATTTTTATACTGATGACGGCATAGTTAAAGCAGTTGATGGTGTGAGTTTCGACCTTAAAAAAGGTGAAACTCTTGGCATTGTAGGAGAAACCGGATGCGGTAAGAGTGTAACTGCTCTTTCGATCCTGAGGTTGATTCCACAGCCTATTGGAAGGATAGTCGGGGGTGAAATAATCTTTGAAGGCAGGGATTTGTTAAAACTCGGACAAAAAGATCTCCAGAATCTAAGAGGTAACAAGATTTCAATGATTTTTCAGGATCCGATGACTTCATTAAATCCTGTTTATACGGTTGGTAACCAGGTTATGGAATCCCTGATTGTTCATAGAAAATTAAAAAAAGAAGAGGCCAGAATAGAAAGCTTAAAACTTCTTGAAATGGTAGGAATACCTGAATTCAAAAGAAGATTCAATAGCTACCCTCATGAATTCAGCGGGGGGATGAGGCAGAGGGTCATGATTGCTATGGCAATAGCAAATAGCCCCAGTATCCTCATAGCTGATGAACCGACAACTGCACTTGATGTAACTGTTCAGGCTCAAATACTGGAATTAATGCATGAACTTAAGCATAAGACAAATTCATCGATAATAATAATCACGCATGATCTTGGTGTGGTTGCAAAATATGCAGATAGAGTAATGGTAATGTATGCAGGTAGACCAGTAGAATTTTCGAATGTCGATAATATTTTTTATAAACCGATGCACCCATATACAATCGGGTTGATGAAATCAGTGACAAGACTTGATGAGAAAAAAAGAGAAAAATTGAAGCCAATCGAGGGATTACCTCCAAGTTTGATAGATTTACCGGAGTGCTGCATTTTCAGAGCAAGATGCAAATATATATGCGATGAGTGTAAAAAAGAATATCCACCTCTGGTAGAAATAGAAAAAGATCATTTTGTATCATGTTACAGAGGGAAAGAATTCATGGAAGGAATAATTGAAAGATTTGGTAATTAAATATGGAAAATAATAAATTACTGGAAGTCAAAAATTTAAAAAAATACTTCAGCTTAAGAAGCGGGTTTTTATTTCAAAAATTTACTGGTTCCGTAAAAGCTGTGGATGATATAAGTTTTTATATAAAAAGAGGCGAGACTTTTGGACTTGTAGGTGAAACAGGCTGCGGTAAGACTACCGTTGCGAGGGTAATATTAAGGCTTGTACAACAGACAAGCGGGGAAGCGATATATAACGGTGTGAATTTATTCAAATTAAATAGCAGAGAGATGTTTAAAATAAGAAGAGAAATCCAGGTGATTTTTCAAGATCCTTATGCATCTCTTTCTCCGAGGATGACGGTTGGCGATATTATAAATGAACCGTTTGAAATTCATAAAATTGGTGATAAAAGAAAAAGGATAAAAAAAGTAAAGGAATTATTAAGGGTGGTTGGCCTTAATCCCGAGCATATACATAGATACCCGCATGAATTCAGCGGTGGACAGAGGCAGAGAGTCGGAGTAGCAAGAGCTCTGGCTCTGACTCCAAAGTTACTTTTGTGTGATGAACCTGTGTCAGCTCTGGACGTATCAGTCCAGGCGCAGATTTTAAATTTACTGACAGAACTGCAAAAAGAATTTAACCTTACTTATCTTTTTATTGCTCATGATCTTTCTGTTGTAAAACATGTAAGCGACAGGATAGGTGTAATGTATCTAGGGAAACTGGTTGAAGTTGCAGAAAGTGAAGATTTATATAAAACACCACTTCATCCCTATACAATGGGTCTGTTATCTGCAATCCCCATTCCTGATCCTGAACTTGAAAGAAAAAGGAAGAGAATCGTCCTTGAGGGAGATGTGCCAAGTCCTATTAATCCTCCTTCCGGCTGCAGTTTTCATACAAGATGTCCGAATGCACAGGATATCTGCAGCATAGAAGAACCTGAATTAAAAGATTATTCAAAGAATGGGAACGAACATCTTGCTGCTTGCTTTTTTGCAGGAAAACCTATAGCCTAAATAATAAATTTACAGGTGTATATATGAATAAATCAAAAAAAATAATAATATTTATTTTTATGTTGATATTGATGTTTACAAGTATTTTCCTATATTCATGTGAATATCATGATACGGGATTACTTACCATAGATGATGAAGCCGGAAGCATCAACGGAGAAGAAAATGTCGATAATTTGGGTGTCAGTGACAGAGAATTTTTCCTGGAATCAAAAGAGAAACAGAAGAATAAGAATCCTCTGGATGACATCAATATAAGAAAAGCAATATTTTATGCAATAGACAGGCAAAGAATCGTAAATGAGTTACTTGGTGAATATGGCGAGGTACTGGCCAGCTTATTTGCAAAAGATTCCTATTATTATTATCCTGCCTGGTCAGAATATGATTATAATATAAATAAAGCAAAAGAATCTTTGAGCAGAGCAGGATACGGCGTGGAAAATCCCCTGTATATTACTATCGGTTCCATAAGTGATAATAGAACCAGACAAAGAATAGAAGAAATGCTCATAGAAGATCTGGATAAAATAGGAATAAAATTATGGATATTCAATAAGCCTTCAAAAGAATGGTATCAGGATTACGTCGAAAAAGGGGATTATGAACTTGGCATATGGTCGATCTATAATTTCGATGGAAGCAGCCTGATATATAACTTTGATTCCGGAAAAATACCTCCATTAAAGACAGAAGAGAATAAGAACTGCGAGAATTTTTATTGGTACGAAAATTCAAGTGTAGATGAAATCCTAAGAGAGGTTGCCGAAGAGAGAGATCCTGAAGTAAAAAAGGATCTACTACAGGATTTACAGGATTTGCTGGCACAGGATGCTGTTGTGCTGCCCCTTTACAGCAGGTTATTTTCAATAGCTTATAACAACAAGAAATTAGAAAAAATCGATATCAGTATAAAGAATAATAAAATCTTTTATAACATAGAAAACTGGATTTTATCAGGTGAAGAAAATACAGATGAAAATAGTGAAAATGAGATCATCATCGGGTACGAAGGTGAGGATTACGAGCTTTCGGGTCCGTTTGATTTTGATTATATTAATGATCTTATAGTAAGAGGTTTATGGCGAATAGATGAAAAAGGGGATTATGAAGCGGTTTTTGTGGAAGAAGATGATTATTCAGAGAAAAACACGGATGGAATACCGGATCTTGAGATCAATGTCACATTAAAAGATGATATATTATGGGAGAATGGGGACCCCATCACTTCGGAAGATGTCAAATATACTTATGATTCCATACTGGGAAATGAAAGTTTAAATATTGATGAAGACTACTCAAAAGTAAAGGGAATTGAAGTAATAAACGAAAAAGAGTTCAAAATCGTTTTTAAAGAAAATGTCAATAACTGGAAGAAACTTTTCCCGCTTGTATTAAAAGAAGGATCACTGGATGAAAAAGATATAAGTGATTTTTCTCCAGGTGATATTGTTTCCAATGGTCCTTACAAAATAGGAGAGTATAAAGAAAGAGAATATCTTACACTGGTGAAGAATGAATTTTATTCATATTCAGGATCAGTATCCGAAATAGATTCTATCAGGGTCATATTAGATGTTGATATAAACAATCTTGTCAGTATGCTCAGAGATGAAGAGATAGATTTATTGAATATTCCTGTAGATCTTGATTTAATGAAAAATCTGGAAGAAGATGAAAATTTTGATTTACTTGTTAAACCGGGAAATTTGCTGGAGCATCTCGCTATTTGCCTAAAACCAAAAGATTAATAGGCGTTATAAAGAAAATTGGTATCTTCGTTAGGCGACCTCTTTAGTTTTATAATTAGTTTATTGACAATAATAAATATTGTTCTTAGAATTAATTAGCTAAAAATCATAAGTTCAATTAATTAAACTCTTATGTCGGAATGGCGGAACTGGTAGACGCGCAAGGTTGAGGGCCTTGTGAACGATTTAGTTCATGGGGGTTCAAGTCCCCCTTCCGACACCAGTAGATTTATTAAGTATGGTTAAACAGTAAAGTTAAACTGGTGAAAACATGCCACAGTGCATGTTAAATACATCAATAGCCAGGCTTTTTATATAGTAGATGTTCTTTTCCGATTATATCAGGTTTATAAACTTCTTCAGCCCATTTTTCTTCTGGTACCTCTTCAATCGCTATGGAAATAGAACTTTCAGGGGCACCCGTTGTATTTTTAATTACTTTAACAATTTTATCAGTCATTTGTTTTTTCTGGTCCTCTGATCTTCCGGGCCATAATTTAACTATTATGTGGGGCATATTACTAAATCTCCTTTTATGTTCTGATATTTATAAATAATAAAAGTATACATTAAAAATAAATGAAATATAATTATAATAGTTTTATAAATATCATGGATAAAGAACATGAAAGAAGCATATTTATATAAAAAGCTCGATGACAAAAAAGTAAGATGTAACCTCTGTAATCACAGGTGTTTGATAAAGGATCAGGATAAGGGAAAATGCTGTGTCAGAAAGAATATCGATGGAGTGCTATACTCTCTGGTATATCGAAAACTGATTGCTGAAAACTCCGATCCGATTGAAAAAAAACCACTGTTTCATTTTTTACCGGGCACTTATTCTTTATCTATAGCAACGGTTGGATGCAATTTTAAATGTTTTTTCTGTCAGAATTTCAACATTTCACAGATACCATCGGAGTTAGACATAATAGAGGGAAGAGATGTTTCGCCTGAAGAGCTGGTAAATCACGCTCTTGCTAATGGAGATAAAAGCATATCATATACTTATACCGAACCCACCATTTTTTTCGAGTATGCTTATGACACCGCTAAACTGGCAAGTGAAAAAGGATTAAAAAATGTCTTTGTGACCAATGGTTTCATGACTGAAGAATGTATAATGATGATCGAACCTTACCTTGATGCAGCAAACGTAGATTTGAAGAGCTTTTCGGAAAATACATATAAAGAGAAAATCGGGGGAAAGCTGAAGCCTGTTCTCAATAATATTGCCCTTATGAAGAAGCTGGATATCTGGGTAGAGGTAACTACACTTATAATTCCGGGGATCAATGACTCCGAAGACGAATTAAAAAACATAGCAGGATTTCTAGCCGGAATTGATAAAAATATACCCTGGCATCTGAGTGCTTATTATCCTCAATATAAGTCAGATATTCCTCCTACCAGCACAGAAAAAATAAAAGCTGCAATTGATATAGGTAAAAATGCAGGATTGAAATATGTCTACGGAGGAAATATTCCGGGAAGTGGATATGAAAACACCAATTGTCCCAACTGCAAAAATATGCTTATTGAAAGAACAGGATTTTCCGTCTCAGGCAATAAAATAAAAAAAAGTTCCTGCTTTAGCTGCGGTCAGAAAATAGAAGGAATTTTTTAAAAAGGTTAATTCTTATATTTAATCTTCAAGATCAATTATCAAGATACATAGACTGCTTAACTTTTAAATAAAATTATCCTATAATATCTTTCTATTGTTTTAAAAGGCGGCATAGCCAAGTGGTAAGGCAGAGGTCTGCAAAACCTTTATCCCCGGTTCGAATCCGGGTGCCGCCTCCAGATCATAAATTTATTTTAAAATAAGAAAGAGAAAAACATGTTGTATGCCCAGGATATACTTGAGAATGTTTTAGAAAAAAATCCCGGAGAATCAGAATTTCATCAAGCCGTAAAGGAAGTATTATCATCTATAATCATCTATAGAAGCTGCATTAGAGGTACATGTTATGGCAGGAATCTTTAAAAATATCACCATGACGGCAAAAGAATACGGAGATGAGGATAATTTAGTCAAAGGTGCCAATATAGCAGGTTTCATCAAAGTAGCAAATGCGATGCTCGCACAGGGAGTCGTTTAAAAAAATAATAACGGAAATATGAACGATGAGGAATAAGGTGTTTTGGCTATGGCTGATAATTCAATTGCAATAGAGACTTTTAATCTGACAAAAAAATATGGAAGTCTGGCTGCTGTAAATGATTTAAATTTAAAAATCAAAAGTGGTGAGATTTTTGGCTTTTTAGGCCCAAATGGAGCAGGTAAGACTACAACGATAAAATTGATGACCGGACTGCTTAAACCAACAAAAGGCACTGTTAAAATCATGGGCAAAGACATACAGGAAGATCCATTGGGAGCAAAGAAAAATTTCGGGCTTATACCTGACGAACCCCAGATCTATGAAAAGTTGACAGGAATAGAGTTCTTGAGGTTTATGGGAAATATATTTGCTATGGATAGAAAAGAAATAGAGGAAAAGATAAAGGAACTTTTAAAAGTTTTTGATCTTACCGGAAGAGGAGAGCAACTGATCCAGAGTTACTCTCATGGTATGAAACAAAAAATGGCTATAGCAGGGGCATTGATCCATTCTCCCAAAGTATTGTTCTTTGATGAGCCAACAGTAGGACTCGATCCTAAAAGCGCAAAAGTAATAAAAGATATAATGAAATTCAGGGCGAAATCGGGGGTCTGTATTTTTATGTCCACTCATATCCTGGAAATTGCCGAGAGAATGTGTGACAGAGTTGGTATTATCAATAATGGAGAACTTATAGCTGTTGGGGATATGGATGAATTAAGAAAGGTTTCAAAGGAAAAGGAAGGTAATCTGGAAGAAATATTCTTACAGTTGACCGGAGAAGAAGAAGATATAGATATTATAAAATCTTTGACCTGATTGGTTATGCTTGGTTTATTACTAAAAAACAGATTAAATACAATATTTCTTGGATATACAAGGGATGAGCCTAAAAAAAAGGCCGGAAGAATAATCGGTACTTTGATAAGTATATTGATTTTCGCACTGATCCTTTATTACTCCTCCAGATTTATTAGTTTTATTTACAGCAGGTTGGATACAGGACTGGCAAATACGATATTCGATATTGCGCTGGATTATATTTTTATGATTATCTTTATTTTTATCATATTTACCGGTATCGCCACAAGTCTTTATATTCTCTATTTATCCAAGGATCTGGAACTGCTGTTGACTCTTCCGATAAAGTATCGCACCGTTTTTATATATAAATATATAGAAGCATTGATTGCAAATTCTTATTTGTTTTTTATAGTGATTATGCCGTTTTTGATATCTTATGGAATTACAGCAAGATTACCGCTGGCTTATTATCCTTCTATGATAATTGTTTTTATATCCGTAGTTTCCATTCCAACCAGCCTTGGAGTCCTGATAGGTATGGTAGCTGTAAGATTGATCAATCCCAATAGAGCAAAGGAAATTCTTGCCTTCATAGGAGGATTATTCGGTCTGCTGATATGGTTGTCCTCGCAACTTATGGCGAGATTCGGTGAGAATCTGGCTCCACAATTGAAATCTATGAGTGTTGAAGATATAAGGCAGTATATAACTGCTGTTTTCAGTAAACCCTTTTTAAAATTCTTTCCTTCGACATGGGGATCCAATACATTATTTTATCTGCACGATGGCAATTATAAACAGTTTGGCCTGAATTTTACTTTGATTACCGCGACTTCTATTTTGTTGATTTTTTTATGCATAGTCATATCTCAGCGAATATATTATCTAGGCTGGTCGAACTCCTCTCAAGTTGCAGCAAGAACAGGATTTAAAAGGGCTAAAGCAGAAAAAGGGCGGAAAACAGATGAAGATGGAAGATATGGCCGCAGCTTTTTTTCCGGAGTGAATTATATTATAGTCAAGGATCTTAAAATCATCCTAAGAGATGCCAGAAGACTTTTGAATATTTTTTTACCGGTTTTTATGTTTATTTTTATATTTTTCTGGACTATTTCAGGAAATATCAATGATAGAGGGGATATTGTTTTTTTACTGCCTTTAAAGATACTTATATTTTTATTTTTTCCATTACTGGTCGCAGGAATGGTAAACCAGAATATATCAGGAAATAGTATTGGCGGTGAAGGATTACAATTCTGGATACTTAAGATATCACCCGTACATACAAAAAAACTTTTAAGGACAAAAATAATTCTCAGCACTATTCTGACCATATTATGCGGGGGCATAGTAATGGTCATATTTTATTTCGTGTATAAGCCTGGACTGGCATACCTCATATTTGGATTGATTCTACTAATCTTATTCAGCTGGGGTGATTCGGTTATTGGTACTTCTATAAGCACCTTTTTCCCTGTTTTCAAGACAAATCAATCGTCAAATAGAAATAACATATCATTCGTTGGCGGTATACTGAATCTCATATTGTTTTTCATATACATATTATTTTTTGCAGGTATTGTTATTGGGATTTTATTTCTGGCAGATTATTTAAACTGGTCCAACCTTATTTCATTTCCTATAATAATTGCTCTGGAAGTGATACTTAATCTGATCTTGTATAATATACTTATAAATTTAAGTACTTACAGATTGAATGCCTTAGAATGGAAATATTAATTTTGTAGACCTTTAATTCAGGGTAATATAATTGATTTATAGAAAAATATAAATTATTCTTTAGTTATAAATTTTATTTATTGGCAGGAAGGATATTATTATGAACATTAAAATGAACCATATGGATGGGACCAATAAGGGCAAAGTTATCATATATGCATTGAGTACCTGTCAGTGGTGCATGAAAGTAAAAGAACTTTTAAAGGAATTGAACATTGAATATTCTTACATAGATGTGGACCTTGCAGATGAAAAAGACCAGGATGAAATAATAGAGGAGATAAAAAAATATAATCCTGCATGCAGCTTTCCTACACTGGTGGTGGATGATAATTACTCTATTATAGGATTCGATGAAGAAAAAATAAGAGAAAGATTTAAATAATGAATAAAGCAGAAATAACAAACGAAGAAATTGAAAAGTTATATATAAAATTGAATGATGAAGCAGAATCCGGAGGATACCACCTTAACCCGGATGTCAATTTTACGAAAAAACTGGTACGAGGTTTACTGGTAAATCAAGGGAGGTACGGATATCAGGCCTGTCCCTGCAGGCTGGCATCGGGTAATAAAGAAAAAGATCTGGACATAATATGCCCCTGTGATTACCGTGACCCCGATTTAGATGATTATGGAGCATGTTATTGCGGGCTTTATGTAGATAAAGAAATACTGTCAGGCAAAAAGAAATTAGGTCCCGTTCCGGAAAGAAGATTTATGGGGCAAAAAAAGCTTCAGCAAAAAGAAATAAAAACATATATGGACAAAGTTTTAAATATTGAATATCCCGTGTGGAGATGCAAGGTATGCGGTTATCTATGTGCAAGAGAAAAACCACCGGAAATATGTCCTGTATGTAAGGCTGGAAGAGAAAGATTCGAAATATTTATTGAAAAATAGATAAAATAGCTTAATCCATTATTTCATCTTTATCGGCCAACCTTGCTATAGTAAGCTTATTCCCACCAAATCTATCAGATATTCTGTCAATAGCTTCGCTCAGATTTTCATCCGCCGATTTGTCGTTAGGAAATAAATTTTCCAGCATAAAGGCTGGTTTCAAATTGCTTACTGAAACTCCGATCAGTCTGATTTTTTTTCTGTTCAAATCAAAATTTTTAAGCAGGAGAACGGAGGATTTTTGTATGTCGAACATGCCGGAGGTATATTTTTTTAAAGTTACTCTCCTGGTGACTGTCTTAAAATCGGAAAATCTTACCTTGAGAGCGACTACTTTACCTTTATATTTTTGTAAGCGAAGATTTCTGGATATTTTTTGAGAGAGAAAAAGCAGGGTCGATCTCAATATCTCAAGATCATCTACATCTTTTCTATAAGTCACCTCTCTTCCTATCGATTTTGGTTCCTGGTTTGTCACTACTTTTCTGTTATCGATCCCGCTTGCCATCTCATGGACAATCCTTCCGGGTTCCCCGAATTTATTTTCGATTATTGACAGCGGGGCATTGGCAAGATCGCCAATGGTCCTGATTCCCATTGATTTTAACTCCTCGTCTGTGACTCTCCCAACGCCCCACATATAAGATACCGGCAGGAGCTTGACTTTTTCAATGACTTCTCTGGTATTCTCAAGAACAGTAAGACCGTTTGGTTTTCCTATACTTGAAGCAAGCTTGGCCAAAAACTTATTGGGGCCTATACCGGCAGAGGAAGTCAAATTGGTCTGTTCATAGATCCTGCCCTTTATTTTTTTGGCGATTTCCAGTTCATTGCCAAAAAGTTTCTGGCATCCGGTTATATCCAGAAAGGCTTCGTCGCAGCCTATGGATTCTACCAGGGGAGTAAATTGAAAGAATATCTTTCTTATCAGCATAGATTCCCTGAGATACTTTTCCATGTTGACCGGAACAAAAATTCCGTCGGGGCACAATCTCTTTGCGCGGATCAGAGGCATCCCTGAATGTAAACCATATTTTCTTGCTTCGTAAGAAGCGGATGAGATCACTCCTCTGTTTAGCGGACCGCCTACTATCAGGGGTTTATTCTTATATTCAGGGGTATCCCTTTGCTCTACCTGGGCAAAGAAAGCATCCATATCTATATGTATTATTCTCCTTAGATTTTCCATACAGGTTTTGCTTCCTTAAGTAAGATATTCTTAATGATGTCTCTTCTTATTCCGCTTTTAGTTTTTTTCAAATCCGTAAGACTCTCAGCATTTTTACCGATTACCGATATTTCTCCGTCCTTGAAACAGAGTCTTCCTTCGATTACCAGAGCGGAATGATTCATTATTATTTTTGAGCTGTCTTTGAAGGCATCGGGGAAAAATACTGTTTCGTACATTCCATCTCTGTCTTCCATGGTGCACATCAGCATATTTCTGCCGTCCCTGCTTTTATTGATTTTCCTGGAAATGACAATTCCTGCAGTAAATATATTTTTTTTACTGGATATGAAGATGGGAAAATCCCTACTCTCTACGGTATGATACTGTTCCAGTTCGCTTTTAAAATACATCAGAGGAGAACAGCTTGCATAAAACCCCAGAATTTTTTCTTCCAGTTCCAGCCTTTCTTCAAGATCGAAATCTCCGGAATGATCTTTATCCCGGGACAGGAGACATTCGCTGCGGCGGGGGATGGTCCTGTTATTTTCTAGGTTCTTTAGATCATGACAGACAAGCAGCAGATATTTCCTTTGCAGGCCGGTAAAATCAAACGACCCCACTTTTATAAGGTTTTCAATTACCTTTTCCGGTAATCTGCAGTTCTCTGAAATTCTGTTATAAAAGTCGGTAAAATCTTTGAAATCTCCGTTTTTGGTCCTTTCATTTATTATGGAACTCACGCTTACGTGCCCCAGTCCCTTTACGGTAAGCAGGGGAATCCTTATGGATTTTCCATCATCCTCGACGGAAAATTCGAACCCGTTCCTATTGATGTGAGGAAGTTTTATTTTTATATCAAACCTTCTTGCCTCTTCGATATATTGACTTCTGCTGTAATATCCCGAATTATCGGTCAGTATTATCGACAGGAGTTCTGCCGGCCAGTGCGCTTTTATATAGCAGGTTCTGTAGGACAATTCTGCGTAAGCGGCGGCATGGGCCTTTACGAAACCATAACTGGCAAATTTGGAAATCAGCTTGAAAATTTCCTCCGCTTTATACGCACTGTAACCTTTACGCGCTGCTCCCTCCATAAACCTTGCTGTCTGTTTTTTCATCTCTTCCTTTGAAAGGCCGGTCATAGCTTTTCTTAGATTGTCTGCTTCGCCCAGCGAATAGCCTGCTATTAAGGCTGCTATTCTCATGACCTGCTCCTGATATAGTATTATCCCATATGTTTCTTCCAGGATCGTCTTCAAATCGCTGTGAATATAGGTAGTTTTCTCTCTTCCGAATTTTCTCTCAATGAAATTTTTAACCATTCCTGACTGCTGGGGACCGGGTCTGTAAAGAGAAATAAGCAGTGTGATATCGTTTAAATTAGAGGGTTTTATTTTTTTTGCAAGTTTCCTTATGCCAAAACTTTCCAGCTGGAAGACACCCAGGGTCTTTCCTTTTTTTATCAAATCAAATGTTTTTTTGTCATCATAATGTATCTTCGCGATATTGGGGTCTATATTTCTTTTGCTTTTCAGCATCTCTGCCGTATCGTCTATTAAGCTGAGACTGAGGGAATTTATGAGGTCTATTTTAAGCAGCCCAAGATCTTCTATGCTGCTCTTATCATACTGGCTGATTATTTCTCCGGTCTCGGATAGAGTAAGGGGGATCTTTTTTGCCAGGCTGGAACCGGACACGATAAATGCGGAAGGATGCATGGAAATGTGTCTCGAGTAACTTTCAATCTTTCCGGAAATGCAGGCTATTTTTTTGTACTGCATGTTTTTTGTATCCGTATGCCAGGGATCTCCGTTAAGTTTTCCGGTATCAATATTATGCCTGTTTGGATACGAGAAGAGGCCGTGATCTGTTTTTATTACAGGATCTATATCTTCTTTGCTCCATCCCATGATCCTTCCTGCCTCTCTTATCGCAGCTCTTGGTTTGAGAGTGGAAAAGATACATACTCTGGAAATATTGTTTTTACCGTATCTAGCTGCCAGGTATCTTGTTATTTCAGCTCTTCTTTTGCTGGAAATGTCGATATCTATATCCGGGGGTTCTTTCCTTTCCCTGTTTAGAAACCTCTCGAAATAAAGGTTGTTTTTTACGGGGTCGACATTGGATATGCCCAGTACGTAAGACACTATACTGCCTGCCGAGGAACCCTTGCCGCAAATTGAGATGTTATTTTTATGCGCATATCTTGCTATATCGGCTACTATAAGAAAATACCCGCAGAAACCTGTTTCTGCTATTATCCCGAGTTCTCTGTCCAGTCTGCTGAGGACATCTGCAGGGGGACTACTTCCATATCTCCATTCCAGGCCTTTCCCATAGCACAGTTTCTTTAGATATCCTTCTTCCGTTTCATTTGCGGGGGTATTAAAGTGCGGAAAATCTACATTGCCCAGAGATAGTCTAAGATCGCATCTCTCTGCTACGGCCCGGGTATTGGAAATTGCCCCGGGTATATCATGAAACATCCCGGCCATCTCGTAAGCGGACTTGAAATAATGTTCATCGTTATCTATTTGCTTTATGCGGTTATCATTTTTTGTTCCCATGGCCTTTATTTTAGAAAGATACTTATATGTCCCATAATCTTTCTTATTCAAGTAATGGACATTGTTTGTCGCCACTATGGGGAGGTTATTCCTATATGTAAAATTAATCAGTATCTCGGAAAACGCTGATACGCACAGACTTACTCTGGACTTCGGATATCTCTGGATCTCCAGAAAGAAGTCTCCGCCGAATAATTCCCGATAGTCCACTACCGACCGCAGCGCTTCCTTTGTTTTTCCCTCTTTTATAAGTAAGGAAATTTCGCCGGTTCCGCAGCAGCTCAATCCTATAAGTCCCTCGCTCATTTTTTTAAGATCAGACATCCTGACCACCGGTACCGGACCTTTTCTTTCTATGTGTGATTTACTTACTGCCTGGCACAGATTTTCGTATCCTCTTGCATTTTTTATCAGTATGACGAGACTTGACAGCATCGCGTTGTTTTCGACACATATCTCACATCCGATTATGGGTTTTATATTTTTGCTCATTGCTTCTTTGTAAAATTCGATTGCCCCGCTCATTACATATCTGTCGGTGAGGGCAACTGCCTCCATATTGTTTCTTGCAGCAGCACTGACCAGATTCTTTATCTTAATGGTCGATTCCATGAGACTGTATTCGCTGTGTACGTGCAGATGTGAAAAAAAAGCCATTTTATTAAAGCCTTGCCCCCCTGAATTTTATTTAGATATATGTATGCAGAATTGGCTGCTTGCATCAGCTCTTTTATATTACTACCAAACATATGTTCGGTCAACAGGAATTTACAGCACTCTAATTATTCCGGGGTTGATTTTTCGGGTTTTTTATATATAATAAGGGACTTTGTATGGGATTATTAATAGATGTTTAAATTAAATTATTAATATTTTTTGTAAAATACCGTGTAAAGGAAGAAAAATATGAAAAAATACAATATGGCTATACATATTTCATTCTGGATAATGGTAGTTTTTTTACTTTCAATAATAACGTTTTCTATATTTTCCGATAATTATAAAATTGAATCTTTTCTGCCTTTCCTAAAAAGTGCCAAGCTTTCCGAAAAAGTGATAGTCACGGAAATCAAAGAAGTAGAGAAGAAGGTCAACTGGTATTATTTTGTCGCTTCCGGATATAGTGCAAATGATCCTGTGCAGGGAACGGATAATATGACTGCAACCGGAAAAGAAGCAGGAGTGGGAATAATTGCAGTTGATCCTGATGTCATACCTCTGGGAACTAAAGTCGAGATAAAAGATATGGGATATTTTACAGCGGAAGATACCGGAGGGAAAATCAAGGGTAACAGAATAGATATATGTTTCGATTCGAAGAAAGAGGCACAGGAATTTGGCAAGAAGGGTGTCTGGGTCAAAATAATCGATAACAGTTATAAGTTTGATTTAGCTGATCTGTAAGATATATCGTATCCCGTGATTCACAATTTTATTTTTTATTGCTTTTGATTATTTCGTTTAAAATCTTGTAGGATTTTAAAGCGTCGTTTTTCTTTATTTTATTTATATTGAAACCTTCTTTTTTATTGCTCACAATTAATGTCGAATAAATCATACCTTCTTTGAGGTTTGCAGAAATAATATAGGGATAAGTTGCTATGAATTTCTTGTCTCTTGTTATATTGGAATAAAAATAAAAAAATAATTTTTTATTGGTTAAAACCAGAAAACCGCCTATTAGATTTTCAAGAGTTCCGGGTACGGAAAATACAGTTTTTTCATCAGGTTCCATAAAAGGAAAGTATCCAATAGTCTGAGCCTTATCGTCATATGGGAATTTTTCATTCATCTTGCATCTGGATATATAATTTAGTTTTTAAAGGAAAAGTAAATGTAATTATATAAAATAATATTTAATAAAAAAAGAATTCTTTCTTAATAATATATAATATATTTTTTTAACACAATTAAGAAAGCCAGTAAGATCGTTTTGTTGACTTTTATTTTTCGAGTGGCTAATATTTGTTTTGCAAAATAATTGATAATAGTAATATAATAATTGAACCGAAATTTTACCGTGCGGAAGTAGCTCAGTTGGTAGAGCATCACCTTGCCAAGGTGAGGGTCGCGGGTCCGAGTCCCGTCTTCCGCTCCATTTTTTTATAGATGATTAATTGTCCTAATCATATAAAGATATATAATAATAATAATAATAATAAAAACTTTATAGTGGACTTTTGTTATAAATGATAGAAATGGAATTCAAAAAAATAGGAAAAATAAAGGTAGAAGATGGATCGACTATTCTTGAGGCGCTGGGAAAGATCGATAAAAAAATTGCGGACCAGGCAATAGCAGCTGAATTAATTGGTGCAGGAGATGAAAAAATAAAAAGGGGTCTCGTGGATCTTGATTTCAAGGTAATAAAGGATTCTGTTTTTGATATTATAACTGCCGAAACTAGTGAAAAAGCATATGATATATTAAACCACAGCTCCTCTCATATAATGGCTGAAGCTATAAAAGAAATATTCCCCGATGCAAAATTTGCAATAGGCCCCTCTATAAAGGAAGGCTTTTATTATGATTTTGAGACGGATAGAAATGTATCTGCGGAAGATCTCCCTTCGATAGAGGAAGAAATGAAAAAAATAATAAAGGCGGATTATAAATTTGAGAAAAAAGAAATCAGTAAAAAAGAGGCAAAGAAGCTATTCAAAAGCAATCCTTACAAGATCGAGCTTATAGAAGACATCGAGGGTGACAGCGTCAGTATTTATTCTTCGGGAGATTTTATCGACTTATGTTCGGGACCTCATATACCTTCTACAGGAAAAGTCGGATCATTCAAACTACTGAGTGTTGCCGGTGCTTATTGGCGGGGAAATGAAAAAAATAAGATGCTTGTAAGGATATACGGAACTTCATTTTTTAAAAAGGAAGAGTTAAAAGAATATCTGGATAGATTGGAAAAGGCAAAGAGAAGTGACCATCGTAAAATAGGAAAAGATCTGGACCTTTTCAGTTTTCATGATGAAGCCCCGGGATTTCCATTTTTCCATCCAAAGGGAATGATTATGATAATTATCCTACTGGATTACTGGAGAGAGGAGCACAAAAAAGAAGGGTACCAGGAAATAAACACCCCGATCATACTAAGCAATCAGTTATGGAAAACTTCAGGACACTGGGATAATTACAGGGAAAATATGTATTTCATTAAAATCGATGAAGATGAGTATGCGGTAAAACCAATGAACTGTCCCGGAACGATTATAGTGTATAAAACAAATCAGCATTCATATAAAGAATTGCCTGTCAGAATCGCAGAGTTAGGACTTGTTCACCGTCACGAGAAATCGGGAGTTTTACATGGACTGTTCAGGGTAAGAAGCTTCACACAGGACGATGCTCATATATTTTGCACGGAAGAACAGGCAGAAGAAGAAGTATCGAAGATAATAGGTTTGATAGACCGGGTTTATAAAGTTTTTGGTTTTGATAAATACCACCTTGAACTTTCGACAAAGCCCGAAAAAAGAATTGGTACTGATATGATGTGGGAGAAGGCAGAAAATATACTCAAAAAAGCAATTGAAAGAAGAGGGCTTGAATATGTGATTAATGAGGGAGAAGGCGCCTTCTATGGCCCAAAGATAGATTTTCATATATTGGACTGTCTGGGAAGGACATGGCAGTGCGGTACCATACAGCTTGATTTTGCAATGCCTGAAAAATTCGACATAGAATATATGGGAGAAAACAATGTAAGGCACAGGCCGGTCATGATCCATAGGACGGTTCTGGGCAGCATAGAAAGGTTTTTAGGGATACTAATCGAGCATTACAGCGGGAACATGCCGCCATGGCTTGCACCGCAGCAGATAATAGTACTTCCGATTTCAGAAAAATTTTATGATTATGGCACAGAAGTCTATGCTAATCTTGAAAAAAAAGGTTTTAGAGTCGAGATTGATAACAGAGTAGAGTCGTTAAATAAAAAGATAAGACAGGCAGAAGTAAAAAAAATACCTTATATGATCATAGTCGGGAAAAATGAGCAAGATACAGGGACAATTACTGTAAGGAAAAAAAGCGGCGGTGATATGAAAGAAATAAAACTTTCGGATTTTACCGGTGAATTAAAAGAAGTCATAGAAAATAAAAAGAATATCTATTAGACTGAAATTATATTTATCTTTATTTTTTAAAAAAATATTTTTATAATTTAACTTAAACACTCTTTAGATACTGACTCAAATATATAATAGCTTTAAATAGCTCATAAAATTACTTATCGACCTATCGGAGGGCATAAAAAATGACAATAAAGGAAAGAGTAAAGCTATACACTACAAAGACAGCCATAAGGGGCGTATTAAAGGTACTCCCTAAAATTTCCGATGAAAGATGGCTTTCATTGATCAAGGGTCGGGTATACAGACTGAATAAAAAAGAAGAAAGAGATTTTCTGGAAAATTTACTTATAAATCTCAAAATGCAGGCTTCAAGAATATCGCCTCAGGTAAGAGAAAAAGTAGTTATGAACCTTATAAATAATGCGATGGTCCAGGGCCAGCCCAGAAGGTTTGCTTTTACCAAAAAATACGGTTTTAATCCGCCAAATCTTTTAGTAATGAGTCCCACTATGAGGTGCAACCTGAAGTGTTTTGGATGCTATGCATGGCAATATTCTAAAAAGAACGATCTTCCGTATGATGTCTGTAACAGAATAATAGAGGAATCAAACAACATAGGGTTATACTTCTTCGTTATTACCGGAGGAGAACCGTTCTGCTGGAATAAATTATATGATTTTCTTGAAAGGCATAATAACTCATTTTTTCAGATATATACAAATGGCCAGCTGATAGATAACAAAGTCGCAAAAAAACTTGCCGAACTTGGAAATGCGGTTCCCTGTATAAGTGTGGAAGGTTTTGAAAAGGAAACCGATATCAGGAGGGGCAGGGGTGCATGGAAAAGGATTATGAGAGCAATGGATGCCCTGAATGACAATGGGGTGCTTTTTGGTTTTTCTGTGACCGCCACCAGGTATAATAACGATCTGGTTGTAAGTGACGAATTTGTTGATTTATTTGTAGAAAAAGGAGCATTTATAGGATGGTATTTTAATTATATTCCGATAGGGAAGGAACCCGATATGGATCTTATGCCCACTCCGGAACAAAGGGATTACAGAAGGGAGAGGATCCGGGAGATAAGGAAGGGTAATAAAATAGTGATAGCTGATTTCTGGAACGACGGGCCTCTGGTAAATGGCTGTATGGCCGGCGGTAAGAATTATCTGCATATAAATGTAAACGGAGATGTCGAACCATGTGTTTTCGTACACTTTGCGACCGATAACATAAAGGAAAAAAGTCTTATCGAGGTATTGAATTCAAATTTCTTCAAAGGATTCAGGAAAAGACAGCCTTATACAAAAAACCATCTTAGACCATGCTGCATAATAGATAACCCCGGTGTTTTAAGAGACATAGTTGCCGAAAGCGGTGCTTACCCAACACATGAAGGTGCAGAAACAGTTGTCGGCTGCCTGGCAAAACCTCTTGATAAATATGCCAGCGATTATAAGGAAATTGCCGATAAAGCATGGGACGAGGAATATATTCCGGCAGAAGAGGGGGAAGAGAGAGAAGAAGCAGTATAGACAAAGTAATCAATAATTAGTATAATTCCGAAATTAATAATATAAAATTGTAAAAATAATAGAAAGAATAAAAAAAATAAGTAGAAATCATCTATTTCTCACCAGATGGCGGTTTTATAAATCAGTTGATCCGGTTAATTATTTTTAAATTAAAATTTAAATAAATAGGTAGATGATTTATCTGCCTATTTTTTTTAAAAAAATTCAAGGAGGTGTAACTTCGAAGATAACAGAAGGATTCATATAAACGAACAGATCAGGGTACCGGAAGTAAGGTTGATCGCTGAGGATGGCAGTCAGATTGGGGTCGTTCCAATAAAAGAAGCACTAAAAACTGCTGAAGAAATTGGATTGGACTTAGTCGAAGTTTCACCTAAGAGCAGTCCACCGGTCTGTAAAATAATGGATTACGGAAAATATAAATATCAGCTTGAGATATCGGAAAAGTTAAAGAAAAAAAAGCAATCCCAGATCATCATAAAAGAGATAAAATTAAGACCCAAAATAGATACAAATGACCTGAATACTAAAAAAAGACAAATAGAAAAATTTTTAACAAGTGGTTACAAGGTAAAAATCACGGTCATGTTCAGGGGAAGGGAAATTGTACATAAAGAACTGGGTATAAATATGTTAAATAAGTTGATTGAGGAATTAAAAGACAAAGGCGTAATGGAACTGGAACCAAAATTGGACGGATATAACATAATAACGATTTTAGCACCAGTTTGAAAATAAATTTTAATATTCAATAGTTAAATCGGAAGGATTATTATGCCAAAAATTAAAACTCATAAAGGAGCAGCCAAGAGATTTAAAATAACCGGCAGCGGAAAGATTCTAAGGGTAAAAGCATGTAAAGGTCATATTCTGACCAAAAAGAATGCTGAAAGAAAAAGACGGCTTAGTAAAATGCAGGAGGTATCCGCTTCCGACAGTAAAAAGGTAAGAAGACTATTAGCCAGATAAGAAAGGTGTGATTTAAATGACCAGAGTAAAAAGAGGACAGGTCAAGAGAATAAAACATAAAAAAGTATTAAAAGAAGCAAGAGGATATTACGGCTCCAAGAGCAGAAGCTATAAAATTGCCAAAGAACAGTTGCTCAAATCGATGAGCTATGCATACAGGGACAGAAAAAATAACAAAAGGAATTTCAGGAGATTGTGGATCACAAGGATCAATGCTGCAGCGAGAATCAATGGGATTTCATATAATGAGTTCATAAATGGATTAAAGAAAGCAAGTATCGATATCAACAGAAAAATGTTGTCTGAGATGGCTGTAAATGACCCCAATGCTTTTCTAAAATTGACCGAGATTGCAAAAGAGCAAATAGCGTAAGATTATGAGCGAAAAAGAAAATACACTGAACCAGTTGGAAAAAAAGATAGAAACAGAACTAAGCAATTTTGAAAGAGATCTGGGAACAGTAAAGGATCTAAACGAACTGGAGAAAATAAGGACAAAGTATATCGGGAAAAAAAGTTTCCTGATTAATACTTTAAAAAATATTGGATCCTTGCCTGATAATATAAGACCAGTTGCCGGTAAAAAATCCAATACTTCCAGAAATAAAATAGAGTCCGATCTCCTGCAGAAAGAAAAATTTTTCAAAGGTATCGAATATGAGAATAAATTAAAGAAAGTGCATATCGATTTATCATTACCGGGAAAAAGTGTCAGACAGGGAAAAAAGAACATCATTTCACAGGTCATAGAAGAAATCGAAGAAATTTTTATTGGCATGGGATTCGAAATTGCAGAGGGACCGGAAGTTGAGACAGATTACTATAATTTTGAGGCATTGAACACTCCCGCAGACCATCCGGCAAGATCTCTACATGATACATTCTTTATTTCCGAAAACATGCTTCTCAGGACCCATACTTCACCGGTTCAAATAAGATACATGGAGAGCCATAAACCACCCCTGATGATAATATCATCAGGAAAAGCTTACAGAAGGGATTATGATATATCGCATACTCCCATGTTCACACAGATAGAGGGCCTGGTAATAGACAGGGGAATAAATTTTGGTAATCTTAAATGGACACTTGAAACCTTTGCGCATGAGGTTTTTGGAAAAAACAGGGAAGTAAGATTCAGACCTCATTACTTTCCTTTCACAGAACCCAGTGCAGAAGTCGATGTTTCCTGTAATATATGCAGCGGTAAAGGGTGTAGAGTATGTTCGGGATCCGGATGGCTGGAAATACTGGGTTCCGGAATGGTGGATCCCAACCTGTATCAATATGTTGGATACGATCCTGAAGAAGTAAGCGGCTTTGCTTTCGGGATGGGAATAGAAAGAATCTGCATGTTAAAATACGGTATCGATGATTTAAGACTTTTCTTTGAAAGCGATTTGAGATTTATCGAACAATTTTAATTTCCTGATATATCGTAATTCAATTTGGAGCTGCTATTTTTTAATTATTTTATAAAATAACATATCTTAAAAAGGACATTTAGAAGAAGGAAACTTAAAAAGAGTGAAAGTAACATTAAACTGGATATGTGAATTTTTAGATACGGATACACTTGAACCCGAAAGTATTGTAAATGCTCTGACCATGAGTGGAACCGAGGTAAAAAAGATAGAGTATGTGGGCGGCAGATATAAAAATATAATCGTAGGAAAGATCATCGATTACTCTGATCATCCTGATGCCGGTAAATTATCTTTATGCAAAGTAGATATAGGATCAAAAAAACTGGATATAGTATGCGGGGCCAGAAATTTCAAAAAAGAAGATAAAGTTGCTGTAGCACTTCCGGGAGCCAGGATAAAAGATGTTACCATAAAAAAGAGTAAAATAAGAGGACAGATATCGGAAGGAATGATGTGTTCAGAAATGGAATTGGGCTTATCTTCCGAGTCTCAGGGCATAATGATTCTGGATGAAAGCTGTAAAATAGGCGAGGACTTCTCGAAATCGGTCGGTCTGGATGATACCGTTCTGGAACTGGAAATAACCCCTAACAGACCGGATTGTCTTAGCGTGATAGGAATTGCCAGAGAAATCAGTACTCTGACCGATAAAAAACTTATAATTCCTAATTATGATATTAATAAAAAGCTTAATCTGGATTCAAAATTTGTTATTGAAATAAATGATTATACTCTATGCCCCCGTTATTCTGCAAAAATCTTCAGGAACACGCCGGACATCGAATCACCCCGGTGGATCAAAAACAGACTCATGCTTTGTGATGTAAGACCGGTAAATCTTATAGTGGACCTAACAAATTATATTATGCTGGAAACCGGTCAGCCTATGCATGCTTTTGACAAGGACCTTTTATATTCGGGTAAAATCATAGTAAGAAATGCAGCTAAAAAAGAGAAGATAAAGATGATCGATGACTCTATAAAAATACTTGATGAAGATGCACTTGTGATAGCAGATGAAAAAAAAGTAGTCGCAATTGCTGGTATAATGGGTGGTAAAGATACTGAAATAAACCCGGATACGAAGAATGTACTGCTGGAATCTGCAAATTTTTATGGGCCTTCTATAATGAAAACTTCCAAAAATATCGGTCTGCGTACGGAAGCTTCTAACAGGTTCGAGAAAAAAATCGATCCTATGTTAACAGTGTTTGCGATTGAAAGATTTGAAGATATGTTGAAGAAAGTGACCGGTATTGAGACAGAAGAATTCATACATGATAATTATATGGAAAAGGATCGGAAAAGAAAGATAGATTTAAGGGTAGAAAAAGTAAGTAAGATACTGGGCAAGCAAATCAATAAAGAATTGATTTCTAAGATCCTTACAAAATTAAAAATCAATAATATAGTAAAAGATAATATCGTCCAGGTAACCGTTCCTTCTTTTAGATATGAAGATCTTGAGAGAGAAATAGACCTGATAGAAGAAATAGCCAGGATATATGGGTATGATAAGCTGGATTCTATTCCCACAGGAGTAAAAGAAAGACGGGGGAAATATAGTTTTTACCAAAAAACGGTAAGGAATATCAGACAGATTCTCTGTGATATCGGTCTGGATGAGGTCATAAATTATTCATTTTTAAGTGCCGTAGAAATTGAGACATTTAAATTGAATCTGGAAGAAGAATATAAAGACAGTGTGGCCATATTAAATCCGATTAACGAAGATTTCAAATTTTTAAGACCGATGCTTCTACCGTCACTAATGAAAAATATAAAAGATAATATTAACCACACTATAAAAGATATAAGAATATTTGAGATATCAAAGGTCTTCAAGAAAAAAAATACCAATAATCTGCCTCTTGAAATAAATATGCTTGGTATCATATTGACAGGTAATGCGGTCCAGAAAGGATGGGATGAAAAAGAAAGACCTTTTGATTTTTATGATTTGAAAGGCATTCTGGAGAATTTATGCATAAAATATTATCCCGGTAACGGCCCGGGGATAGAAGAAAAAGGTTACAAGTTTTTTCACCCCGGAATCAGTGGAAATATAAAAATCAATGGTATAAATATGGGGATAATCGGTATGATCCATCCGTTAATAATAGAGGAAACCGAAACAGGCCAGAATGTCTATTATATGGAAATTAACATGGATAATTTTATAAACAATATAAAAGAGACCAGAGACTATAAACCTATACCGGCATTTCCTTCGATAGATATAGATCTCGCAATTGTAGTCGATGATAAGATTAAAAGTGAAGATATAACGGATGAAATAAAAAAAAGCGGAACTGAACTGCTGAAAAAAGTAAGGCTTTTTGATATATACAGGGGAGAACAGATAGAAAAGAATAAAAAAAGTATTGCATATTCTTTAAATTTCAGAGATGACAGCAGGACTTTAAAAGATACGGAGATAGAAATAATAGTAAACAGGATACTGGAAAACCTGGGTAAGAGATTTAACGCAAAAATAAGAGAATAGATAAGAAATGATAATCGACTTTCCGGGTACAAAAGGTGAGATCGAAGAAAGCAGTCGTCTGCACCAATATCATTCCTCTATAATAATCAAATATAAAGACACTCAAATACTGATTGATTTTGGAACAAAATATAATCCGCTCTTAATAGACAGAATAAATGACTTTGATTTCATATTGATAACACATGCCCATCCGGATCATTACATATGGACCAAACAAGAAGAGAACAGGATAAAAATTCCGGTCTATCTTACTAAGGTTACGCTTGATTATAGTAAATATAAACCTTTGAAGCACAAGATTATCGAGAGTAATAAAAAATACAATCTCAAGGATCTGGATATTACGTCATATGATGTGATCCATTCCCTCAGGTGCCCTGCAGTAGGGTATAAGATAAGAGGAGATAAGACAATAGTCTATGCTCCCGACATATTGGATTTTGAAATGGATAAGGGAATTGTTTTTGAAGGTATATCAGCGCTGATAGCGGATGGGTCCAGCCTTAATATCAATATGGCACGGCGAAGGGAAGAAAAGCTATTCGGTCATACCAGGATCAAGACTGTAATAGGTTGGTGCAAGAAATACGGTATCGATAATTTGATCATAACACACTGCGGAAAACAGGTAGTAGAAATGGATAGAGAAGAGCTGGCAAAAAAACTGCAGGAATATTCGGAAGGTAAAGTCGATGTAACCATAGCTTATGACGGGTATAGAACAGAAATATAAAATTTCCAGTATAGTTTTAATAGAGTTAATAGTCATTTAATCGTGATATAATATTTTAGAATTATTAACTCTATTTTTTTGATGTAATTTTCTCTTATATGTAAAAAAGTTTTCAGCTTTAATATAAAATAATTAAAGTGATTTTATAAAATAAAAAAAACATGAAACTTACTCTAATTAATAAAATTCAGGAATCTAAAGATATTTATACTTTTATATTTGAACCTGAAAATCCTGTAACCTGGAAAGCCGGACAGCATATTTTTTTAAAAATACCCCATGAAGACCAGGATGAGAGAGGGGAGATCAGGCATTTTACCATTTCCTCGGCACCTTTTGAAAAGAATCTTTTTATAACGACTAAATTTGACTTCGAAAAGGGAAGTTCCTTCAAGAAAGCTCTACTCAAATTAAATCAGGAAGTCCCGATAGAAGGATTCAATCTGGGTGGAAATTTTATAATAAAAGGTTTAAAACCAAAATATGTATTTATTGCCGGAGGAATCGGGATCACACCATATAGGTCAATTTTAATGGATCTGACAAACGAAAGCAGATTACCGGATGTAATACTTTTTTATTGCGGTAAGGCTGAGGAGTTCATTTTTACGGACATCCTTAATGAAATAAAAAATAAATATGAACGGCTGCTGGTCCATTTTATAATAGAACCGCAGCTTATTAATGGAGAAATAATAAAAGAAAAAGTCCCGGATCTTAAGAATCGGATTTTTTATATTTCAGGTCCTATGGTTATGGTAAAAATAGTTGAAGAGATTCTATTAAAATTAAATATCGGAACAAGCAATATAGTAAAGGATTATTTTCCTGGTTATGACTAATTGATCTGTTTTGATCTTTTATAAATCATTTATCTTAAGTCTATGTAATTCTGCAATTTCCGATATTTAGGATATTGGGATATCTATGAAAAATTACCAGCGAACAATACTCTCGATACTATCTGTGTTGTTTCTATTTTTGAGTTTCAGAGAACTGGGATTTTTTGCCTGGTTTTCACTCATACCATTTTTATTTGTCATTTATAACTCAAACCTCAGACAAACTCTTTTATTCAGCTTCATATGCGGTATAGGATTTTCTATAAGTGTGACTTACTGGATGAATGCCCTTCCGGTAAAATTTGTATGGCTGCTTCTGACACCTTTATTAAGTATAATCTTTTTGATTTATGGGATATCCATATATTTCATTTTTAAAAAAATTCATCAACCTTATCTCAGAATCTTTCTGATACCCGCCGTTTGGATACTTATAGAATTAATCAGGTCGCAAACACTTCTTGCGTTCACTATAGGTATCCTTGGATACAGTCAGCATAATTTCCTGCCGCTTATGCAGATAACAAGATTTACAGGTATTTATGGGGTGTCCTTTATTTTAATCCTTTTCAATGCAGCTGTTTTTGAAACCATATTATTTTCGATGAAGAACAGAAAATTAATATTAAAATTTTTGATCATTAGTATATCTATTTTAGTGATTTTTGTTACCTATGGTATTGTGAGTGTAAACAATAATCTAAACAGGGTCATAAGTAAGAAAGACTATATTGAGATCAAACTGGCGGCAGTGCAACCAAATATATTACTGGGAGATAAATACTCAGGGAAAGGTTTGGAAATAATTCCTGAACCTTACTGGAACAAGATTTATTTCAGGGAAAATACCAATCTGGTAATCTTTCCTGAAAGTATGCTGTGGGGATTTATAGAAGAAAATGGAAGATTTAAAAACTGGGCTGAAATAGTTGCAAAAGCAGAAAACCTTTATATGCTTATCGGCCAGTATACACATGACGATGATTTTAGCAGATATTATGATTCAGCATTGCTCTATGATCCGGATATGAACACCATAGGGAGATATGATGAGACCCATCCGGTACCTTTCAGCCAGTATATGCCATATCCGAAAGTTCTAGGTTACTTAAAGTTTCTGGATTTTTCAACTGTCAATCTAATACCCTCAAAAGATTATTTACCAATTGACTATCCGGGTAAAGGTAAAATTGGAGTGAATATCTGTTATGAATCGACCATTCCCTCAATTGCAAGAACTATAAGAAAAAATGGTGCAGAAGCCATATTTATACTTTCCGATAACGCGAGCCTTGATAATAGTATAGCTCCATGGCATCATTTGATATTTTCAAAAGTAAGAGCTATTGAAAATGGATGTTATGTGGTTCATTGTGCCAACACCGGTATATCGGCAATAATTTCTCCCGATGGAGAATTTCTGGTCAGATCGGATCTTTTAAGTAAAACGGTGCTTTATGGAAGCGTTTTTCTTATAGAGGAACAGACTTTTTATACGAAATACGGTGATATTCTTACAATTATTTATTTAGGGGTGACCTCCATAGCTGCAATTATCTATCTGATACTAAAAAAACTCAAAAAAATCAGTTAATCTTCATAAGTTAAAATATTAATAATTTTATATTGCATATTATTTAATTATTATGTATAATATGCAAATTAATAATCGGAAGGTATTCATATGAAAAATATAATTAAAGCAGGAATTATTGGTGGTTCAGGTTTTACGGGACTTGAACTTGTCAAGATATTAAGCAGGCATAAATATGTCGATATTGGTTTTGTAACATCAAGGACGTATAAGAATCTGGATGTCTGTGAAGTTTTCCCGGCGTTTAATGATAAAAAAGATACAAGGCTTACTTTTATCGGTGATGTTAAAGAAGGTGATCTAAAGGATATCGATATCATATTTCTTTGTCTTCCCCCCTTTGGATCGATGGAATATTTAAAAGGGATACCCGGCGATTATGATTTTAAAGTAATAGATCTGGGATCGGATTTCAGGTTAAAAAATCCTGACGATTATAAATATTGGTACGGAACAGAACATATAATGAAAGACATACTTTCTGATTTTACATATGGTCTTCCGGAAATAAATAAAGAGAAGATAAAGTTAAGTAAATATGTTGCCAACCCGGGATGCTATCCTACTTCTATTCTGCTGGGACTTGCACCAATTATTAAAAATGATATAGATATTATCGATATTTGTATAGACTCAAAATCTGGGATCAGCGGTGCCGGAAGAAAACTAAAGGATGAGTATCTTTTTACCAGTATGGATAATAATTTTTATGCTTATTCTACCGTCGGGCACAGGCATATTGGAGAAATAGAACAGGAAATTGAAAATATCTCGGGAAAGAAGTTTAAAGTAAGTTTTACACCGCATCTTCTTCCTGTTGACAGGGGTATTTTTACATCCATATACTGCAGGATCGGTGATTCCGTAGAGAGCAACATGGAAGAGAAAATATACTATCTATTTGAAAATTTTTGCAAAGATCTGCCATTTGTAAAATTTATTGGTAACGAGATGCCGCAGCTAAAAGATGCCGTTGGAACAAATATGTGTTTTATTGGATTTAATTTTGATGTAAGGACGGGAACGCTAAAAATATTCAGCGTATTGGATAATCTTTTAAAAGGTGCCGCCGGTCAGGCTGTACAGAATATGAATATAATGATGGATTTTGACGAAAAAGAAGGATTGGATTTTAACGGAATATTTTAAAGATAAATTACTTATAAAAAAGATTAAAGATGAAAAAAAATTTAAATAAAAAAATGATGGGATTCGATATTATAAAAGATGGCAGCATAACCAGCGTTCCAGGCTTTTACGCCTCTGCATGTCACTGTGGTCTTAAAAATTCGGGAAAATCGGATATATGTATGATTTACACACCCGAAGATAGTGTATGCAGCGGAATATTTACTACAAATAAGTTCCAGGCGGCACCTGTTTTAGTAACAAAGGAACAGCTTAAAAAGACAAGAAATATAAAAGCAATTATTATAAACAGCGGAGTTGCCAATGCCTGCACAGGTAAAGAAGGATATGAGAATGCTGTAAAAACCATAGATATTGCAGGACATCAGCTTGGTGTCGATAAAAAAAATATAATCATTTCTTCTACGGGAGTAATAGGGAAGCAGCTCGCAATGGATAAAATGGAAAAAGGTATCATTGAATGTGCCGATACATTAAGCATCGATGGCGGACATGATGCAGCAAAGGCAATACTTACAACAGACCTCGTCACAAAAGAAATAGCAGTAAAAATCAAAACCGCAACCGGTGAAGATTTAGTAATAGGCGGTATGGCAAAAGGTTCAGGTATGATAGAACCGAATATGGCTACTCTGCTGGTATTTATAACCACCAATGCAAAAATTTCTAAAGAATTACTGGATACCATCCTTCTTGAAGAAGCCGACAAAAGCTTTAACCGTATAACAATCGATGGATGCCAGAGCACGAACGATATGGCAATAGTCACGGCAAATTTAAAAAGCTATGTTATCTTAAATGATAAGACAAGTAAATATTACAAAGAATTTAAAAATGCTTTTTCTTATGTAATGAAGGATCTATCCAGGAAAATAGTGATGGACGGGGAAGGGGCAACCAAACTTATAGAGATAAAGATTGTAAATGCAAAGAAAAAAGCTGATGCGAAAATGCTTGCATTTAAAGTTGCAAACTCTAATTTGTTTAAAGCGGCAATGTTCGGGCAGGATCTTAATTGGGGCAGGATAAACTCGGCACTTGGTTCGGCGGGGTGTGATTTTGATCCGGATAAAGTCAATATTTATATTGAAGATGCCCTGATTGTAAAAAACGGTGTAGGCGTAGATTTTGACAGGAAACATATAGATAAACTGATGAAAGAAAAAGAAATAAAATTTACCGTTGACTTTAATTCCGGTAAAGAGGAATTTGATGTTTTGACTACAGATCTATCAATTGATTATGTAAAGATAAATGCTTTATATCGGACATAATAATAATATACGGTTATCATCAAAAAGATAATTTGAGGAGAAATAAATAAAATGGCTCATTCAAAGGCAGGCAAAGGAAAAGAAGAAACCGAATTATACACAAATAAAGTAGAGGTATTGCTTGAATCATTGCCTTACATAAAAGAATATTCCGACAGAATAGTCGTAGTAAAGATAGGCGGCAGCATGATGGAAAATGATAGTGTTATCCAGAGCGTACTGAATGATTTGATTTTAATGAAATATGTTGGAATAAAAGTGGTCCTTATTCATGGAGGCGGCAAACAGATCAGCGAGATGTCAGCAGAAAAAGGGATAAAACCTGAATTTGTAGACGGATTGAGAGTCACCGGCAAAGATTCTATGGAAATTGTAAAAATGGTCCTTATCGGTAATATAAATACGAAGATAGTGTCTTTTCTAAATAAACATGGAAGTATTGCTCTAGGAATATCAGGAAATGACGCCAGCTTTATAAAATGCCATAAAAAAGAATATAAAAAGAATGGGAAAATTATAGATCTGGGATTTGTAGGAGAAATAGACAGTATTAATTCCGGTTTTTTGAATAATATGCTGGACAGCGGTTATATACCGGTCATTGCTACACTGGGAGTGGATGATAAAGGTAATATATATAATATCAACGCCGATACCTGCGCTGCAGAAGTCACGATTTCACTTAATGCCAGGAAAATGATCCTGCTGACGGATGTAGATGGCATTATGGAAAAAAGCGGTAAAGGAAATAAATTGATATCAAAATTGACTTCGGATCAGTGTGTTGACTTACTGGAATCAGAAAAAATAAGTTCAGGAATGATTCCCAAAGTTATTGCGTGCATAGCTGCCTTAAAATCAGGAGCAGAAAGAACCCATATACTTAATGGCATTAAGAAACATTCAATACTTGTAGAAATATTTACTGATGCTGGTATAGGTACAATGATAACCAATAAGGAGGTCGGATGAGCACGGGTAAAAATATGGAAATATTTAACATGGGCAGCAAGTATTTGATGTCGACTTACAGCAGATTGCCTGTTGTATTTGTAAAATCAAAAATGCAGTATCTCTGGGATATAGAAGGCAATAAATATCTTGATTTCATAGCAGGTTACGGATGTCTGAATGTTGGTCACAGCAATAAATCTGTGGTAAACGCTCTAAAGAAGCAGGTTGAAAAGATCATTCAACCTTCAAATGTCTATTATAGTGAACCCCAGGCAATGCTGGCAAAAAAATTATGTGAGATCACCGGATTCGGAGAAAAGGTATTCTTTGCCAATAGCGGTACAGAATCCATAGAAGGAGCAATAAAACTTGCGAGAAAATATTCTACGGATAATTACAATTCTTCACGATATGAGGTAATAACATTCAAGAGGGCCTTTCATGGAAGGACCCTTGGTGCGCTGGCTGCCACTGCACAAATCGAAAAACAAAAGTTATTCGAGCCGCTTCTTGCGGGATTCAAATATGCAGTATTTAACGATATAAATTCTGTGAGGGAACTGATCAGCGAAAATACATGTGCCGTTATAATCGAACCCATCCAGGGAGAAGGCGGAGTCTATCCCGCAGATAAAGAATTCATGAAGGAACTAAGGAACATATGCAATGAAAAGAATATACTTCTAATACTGGATGAAATACAGACAGGTTTTGGAAGGATAGGTTATATGTTTGCATATCAGAATTATGGAATATATCCTGATATACTTACAGTTGCCAAGAGTCTCGGCGGGGGAATGCCCATAGGGGCAATTATTTCCACAGATAAGATAAGCACCAGCTTCGTTCCTGGTACTCATGGTTCTACTTTCGGAGGTAATATGGCTTCATGTGCAGCGGGACTGGCCGTACTTGACTATTTAGTCGATAATAAACTGGCCGAAAGATCAAAAAAGCTGGGACAGTATTTCATGAAAAAACTTGTGCAGATCAAAAAGAAATACCCGATAGTAAAAGATATAAGGGGAATAGGTCTTATGATTGGTATGGAATTCAATGAACCCGTTGCGGAAAAAATGGTACTGGATGCCCTTAAAGATAAACTGGTCATCAATAAAATATCAAACAGTACCTTAAGGTTTCTGCCTGCACTGGTGATAACAAAAAAGAATATAGACACACTTATAAAGTGGCTGGATACAAAAATAAAGGAGATATGAGATGAAAAGGGATTTTTTGACATTAAAAGATTATTCAGGGGATGAAATCGAATATATACTTGAACTTTCGCAATCAATTAAAAAGGATAAAAGTAAATATTCTAATGTACTTGTGGGTAAGAACATAGCAATGCTTTTTGATAAGCATTCAACCAGGACCAGGATCTCTTTTGAAGCCGGTATAAATCAGCTTGGTGGAAAAGTATTGATACTGGATTCCAAAAGTCTGCAGCTAGATCGTGGAGAGACCTATAAGGATACCGCAGAAATATTCTCTCTTTACGTCGATGGAGTTATTATAAGGACCTTTAAGCAGGAAACTGTAGAAATATTTGCAAAGTATGGGAACATTCCTGTAATAAACGCACTTACGGATAAATATCATCCATGCCAGGCACTGGCTGATATGTTGACTTTAAGGGAACTCGGGTTACTGAGTAAAGATTTAAAATTTACATATATAGGGGACAGTAATAATGTCACAAACAGTCTGATTATCGGATTTTCAAAACTGGGTATCGGCATAACAATCGGAAGTCCTGAAAAATATTCGCCTTCCAATGAAATATTAGAATATGCAAGGAACCAGAAGGATGGAATCAAAATAAAAATTACACATGATCCTATTGAAGCGGTAAAGGATGCAGATGTTGTTTATACGGATGTGTGGTTAAGCATGGGCGATGAAATAGACAGCAATAAGCTAAAGGAACTTAAAAATTATCAGGTCAATCACAACCTTCTAGTGCATGCAAAAAAAGAAGTAAAGGTAATGCACTGCCTGCCCGCACACAGGGATCAGGAAATATCTTCAGAGGTCCTGGATGGGAAAAATTCGGTTATTTTACTTCAGGCTGAAAATCGCATACACGCCCAAAAAGGATTACTTGTTTATTTATATAAGAATTAAATGAAAGTATGATTTTTATTAAAAAATTCAAAGGTAAGAAATTAAAATGAAAAGAACAGAAAGGCTAAGAGCAATAAAAGAAATAATAAGCAGCCAAAAAATCTCTTCACAGGAAGAATTGTTAAGTGAGCTTAAAAAAAAAGGTTATGATGTGACACAATCTACAATTTCAAGGGATTTAAGTGATTTGAGACTTGTAAGGATAAGAAATTATCTTGGGGAGGAATATTATTCCATTGAAAGTACGACACATGAGGGAAAGGTTATCGATCCGGTTAAATTTAAAACAAAATTCAAAGAGAGTGTTTTATCTGTTAAAAGAGCGGAAAATATAATCGTACTGCGGACATTCCCCGGAGAAGCACAGGGAACAGCAGCAATAATAGATGGCATGAACTTTGTAGAGATTCTTGGAACGGTTGCAGGAGATGATACCATAATATGCGTTGCAGACAACCAGCAAAATGCTAAAAAGATATTTGAAATGATGCAGAAACAGTTTTAAGCCATACTGTTTAACATTAATATGAATTTGATTATTTTATGTAAATATATGAAAGGAACAAATAAATGAGCGGTAAAGTTGTACTGGCCTATTCAGGAGGGCTTGATACCTCTATTTCAATAAAATGGATAAAAGAGAAATATGATATGGATGTAATTGCCGTACTTGTAGATTGCGGTCAGCCGGAGGATTTAAAAGAAATTTACAGTAAGGCACTTAATATAGGTGCAATAAAATCAGTTATAGTCGATGCAAAGGATGAGTTTATAAAAGATTTTATTTTTCCGTCCATAAAAGCCAATCTAAAGTATGAAAAAAAGTATCCTCTTGCTACGGCACTTGCCAGGCCGTTGATAGTTAAAAAACTTGTGGACATAGCCAGAAAAGAAGGAGCACATGCAGTTGCCCATGGTTGTACTGCCAAAGGTAATGATCAGGTACGTTTTGATGTAGGTATCAGAAGTCTTGCGCCCGAACTTAAGATTATCGCACCGCAGAGAGAATGGATAATATCAAGGGAAGAAGCGCTGGAATATGCAAAAAAATTTAACATTAAGGTCAATGTCACAAAAGCTAATCCTTACAGCATAGATGAAAATCTATGGGGGAGGAGCATTGAGTGCGGTATCCTTGAAGATCCGTGGAATGAACCGCCTGAAGATATTTATAAATGGACAAAAATAACTAAAAAAGAAAGTGAAAACGAGTATATCGAAATCGGATTCGAAAACGGTATACCGGTTTCACTGAACAATAAAAATATTTCTCCTGCAGAAATCATAAAATCATTAAATGAAACAGCAGGTTCCTATGGAATCGGCAGAATTGATATGATAGAAAACAGGCTGATTGGAATAAAATCCAGGGAGATCTACGAATCACCGGCAGCAGAAGTACTTATAGAATCTCATATGCAGCTGGAATCCCTGATACTTGACCGGGAACTGGTTCATTATAAGTATGGTCTGGAAGGAAAATTTGCAGAGCTTGTTTATTATGGATTATGGTTTACTCCACTTAGAAGCTGTCTTTGTGAATTTATGGACAGGAGCCAGGATTATGTAACAGGTACCATAAGAGTCAAATTTGAAAACAAGCATTTCGAAATAGTGGGAAGAAAATCCGATTATTCATTGTACGATAAGGATCTAGCCACTTATGATAAGTGCGATAAATTCGATCCGTCTCATTCTGAAAGTTTTATAAAATTATGGGGTTATACTTATGAAACATTAGCGAAAAAAGGAAGAATCAATGGAAAATAAAATATGGAAGGGAAGGATAGCTAAAAATACTGATGAAGCAGTCGATAAATTCACTTCATCCATAAATATAGATAAGGAACTTTATCTGTATGATATAACAGGAACCGCTGCTCATGTAATGGGACTCAATAAAATCGGAATCATTACTGAACTTGAGCTTAAAAAAATAATTGGTGGACTTAAAAAAGTAAAAAAGAATATAGAGATAGGCCAGGTAGATACAGCCGTGTACGAAGATATTCATAGTCTTATTGAAAATGAACTTGGGAAGATCATAGGAGATACAGCTATGAAAATCCATACCGGAAGGAGCAGGAACGATCAGGTAGTGCTGGATGAAAAACTTTTTATAAAAGATATAATAATCGATTTATTAAATAAAATAATAACGCTGCAGAAAAATATTATAAAAATTGCTGTGAAATCGACTGATATAATAATGCCTGCCTATACTCATATGCAAAAGGCCCAGCCTGTCCTGCTTTCACATTATCTTCTGGCTTATTTTCAAAATTTTGACAGGGATAAAGCAAGTTTTTTCTATGATTTCGAAGGCAGCGATTTTCTTCCGCTGGGAGCCGCGGCCTGCACCGGCAGCGGATATAATCTTGATAGGAAATTCTTGAAAATAATTCTTAATTTCAAGAATCTTGATTCCAACAGCATGGATACTGTCGGAAACAGGGATTTTATAATAGATTTCATATATTCCTGCTGCAAGACAATGATGCATTTAAGCAGGTTTTGCGAGGATCTCATTATATACAACACAGGTGAATTCGCGTTTATCGAAATAGACGAATCTTTCTGTACGGGAAGCAGTATAATGCCGCAAAAAAAGAACCCTGATATTCTGGAACTAATAAGGGGTAAAAGTTCATTGGTTGCAGGTAATTTACTTCAATCTATCATCCTGCTAAAAGGTCTGCCCTCTACATATAACCGTGACCTTCAGGAAGATAAAAAAATATTATTTGACGCTTACCGGGAAACTGCTTCAAGCATCGAGATGTTTTCTAAATTACTTGAAAAAATAAAATTCAATACTGTAAAAATAGAAGATTCTCTTAAAGATAGTTTCATAGAAGCTACCGATATTGCAGATTATCTCGTCAAAAAAGGCGAAAGTTTCAGGAAGGCACATAATATAGTAGGAAAAATAGTAAAATACTGCCTGGATAAAAAAATAAAGTTAACCGGCTTAAAGCTTGAAAAACTTAAAGATTATTCAAGCTTTTTTGAAAACGATATATATAAGTATGCAAACATCGAATCATGTATATCCAACAAAAAAGTTGACTGCGGTACCGCTAAAAAACAGGTCATTTTAAATATTGAATCGGCAGTAAAAAAAATAAAAAGCTCCGAGCAGGAATTAAAAAAACTTTCAGGAAGAATCGCTGATTTTAGTAAAATCATAGAGCATATTAAATAAATATTTAATTCCATTTCTTATTTCTTGAATGAATAAAACTACAGGAAAAATCGAACTGACTGCACCGGCAGGAGGCTGGGATCAATTAGTTGCAGCAATCAACGCAGGTGCCGATTCCGTTTATCTGGGATATAAAAAATTTGGCGCCAGGGCTTATGCCGATAATTTTGATATGGGTCATTTGAAAAAAGCGATAAATATTGCCCATGATAATAATATAAAAGTATATCTTACATTGAATACGCTGGTAAAAAATAGTGAAATAAAAGAAGTAATAGATTTTTTAGAAATATATACCGACATATGCTCCGATGGGATAATAATTCAGGATTATGGTATATATAAGTTACTTAAGGGCCTTTTTAAGACTATACCTATTCATGCCAGCACCCAGCTTAATGTACACAATTTTTATTCATTGAAATTATTGAATCGCCTTGGATTTAAAAGAACCGTACTTGCCAGAGAAATGACCATAGACGAAATAAAGAAGCTTACGGAAAAAAAATTGATGAAAATAGAGGTATTCGGGCATGGTTCTCAGTGTTATTCATACTCGGGAAGCTGTTATTTCAGCTCGTTTGTCGGAGGAAGAAGCGGTAACAGGGGGAGGTGCACGCAGCCATGCAGGATGAAATATAAACTTATGGGAAAAGACGAAGACAGGTATATTTATATTATAGCAGACGGAAGTTACCTATTAAGTAAAAGCGATCTTTGCCTTCTTGATATGCTTCCGGAGATAATAAAGACAGGTGTAGATGCATTAAAAATCGAAGGTAGAATGAAATCCCCCGAATATGTGGGAATTGTAACTAAGATATATAGAAAGTATATAGATCTTTATTCCTCAGATCCTTTAAATTATAAAGTTGATGAATCGGACCTTTACAAACTAACCCAGATATTTTCAAGAGAATTGGGTCCGGGTTATTTGAAAGAGATGTATCCCCGGGACATAATATCACCAAAAAAATCAGGAAGTATTGGAAATTTTTTAGGCAGAGTCTATAGAATCGATTATAACAGTAGCGGTAGTAAAAAGATAAAACTTATTTATATAAAAAGCAGATGGGAAATAAATAAAGGAGATATTTTAGAAATCTGGACCAGATTTGGAAACACCAGGATAAATGTGAGAGATTTTGAATTATTGGATGATGAGGATAACTATCATAAATACAGGATAAAAGTTGATAATACAAGCAAAATTGGTGAGAAAGACAGAGTTTTTAAATATTTCGATATAGAAATAAGCAATGAAGCCCGGTCTTTGTTAAAATATGATTTCGATAAAGGACGCAAAAAAAAATCATCCGCAGCAAGCGGCAGAAACATCAAAAATAATAGCAGAACAGAAGACTACTTAAATAAATTTTTACCCGATTATGGCAGGTTGGACTTAGAAAAAACTCAGGATAGATTAACATTATCAGCCTGCATATATGATTATAATTATATCGAATCAGCTATTGATAACGGTGCGGACCATGTGATTTATAATGACTCTAAAGAGCTGGTAAAAGGTAGAGGAGTTGAAAAAAGCATAATAGAATCACTTAAAAAATATAACGATTTAAAGTCCGTCAAAATATCCATAGAAACTCCATATATCTTATATGACAGCGATTTTAAATCGATAGAAAAAAATATTTTAAAGCTGCTGGAACATAAAATAAATAATTATAAAATATCAAATCCGGCATTATTGGAATTATTCAACGAAATAGGCAGTCAGGATAGTAGTGGTATCGGAATTTATCTGGGTTATAATTTCAATCTGTTTAACACTCTATCTCTTATTTTTTTCAATGATCTTATAAATGCGAATAATCTTTTAAAAGGGATAGAGTTTTCTCCAGAATTAAACCTTGAGGAAATCTTTGAAATAAAATCGACTAAAATGAATTTCTATAAAGGTAAAGATAATATGGAGTTTTCTATTTTCGGGCATGGTTATTTCCGTATTATGAGTTCCAGATATAAAATTGAATTTCTGACCGGCAACTCGAATGTAAACCAATACTATATCGAGGATATCAAGGGTTACAGGTTTAGAATCGGAGCTGATTATAATAATAATATGATGACATTTAACTCAAGAAATATATGCACACTGTTCGATCTTGATAAAATAAAAGCAAGCGGTATCAATAATATTATTCTGGATAGCAGATTTTATGATAAAAGAGACTTCGGCAGGATAATCAAAAACTATAAAGAAGCAGTAGAAATATTACAGGAAGACGGCATCGACAAATATAGATTATTTACTTCAAAACTTGAAAATGATGATCTTTTCAAAAACTACTCTAAAGGGCATTTGCTCCGAGGAGTGGAATAAGAAAAAGTAATTTTGCTAAATACGCAAATTATCAGTTTAGATAAAGTATAAGACTATGTAATCTCATCTTCTATTTCTATGGTAACTGTGGAACCATAATTCAAATATTCATCAGCGGCAGGAGTCTGATTCACAACATTTCCGGTGGATGCAGGATCAGGAAGTATTTCAACTATAAATCCGAGACTCTCAAGTTCGAGCGCTGCATCATCTTTTGT
>DATBWH010000074.1:0-5019 GCA_036514895.1 Candidatus Humimicrobiaceae bacterium | reverse complement strand
GATGGTAGGGAGATTTAAAGGATAATTTATGCACAAGAGAGTCCTTGTTATTGGTGGCGGGATAGCTGGAATTCAGGCCTCTTTGGATTTAGCTGAGATGAATATTGAGGTGTATCTGGTAGAAAAGGGTCCGAGTATCGGAGGAAGAATGACCCAGTTGGATAAAACTTTCCCTACAAACGATTGTGCTATGTGTATTCTCTCCCCAAAGTTAGTAGAAGCAGGAGCGAACCCCTATATTAAGATTATTACAAATGCCGAGCTTGAAAGTTTAACCGGTCAGGCTCCTAATTTCCAGGCAACTATCATAAAGAAACCCCGTTATGTCAACGAAGAAAAATGTACAGGTTGTGGCATTTGTATGACTAAATGTCCGGTGAAAATACCGGATGAATATAATAAAGGTTTAAGTAAAACCAAGTGCATCCATATTCCTTTCCCTCAAGCTGTTCCTGTAATACCAATAATAGATAAAGAAAATTGTCTTTATTTCAAAAAAGGTAAATGCAGAAACTGCGAAAAATTTTGTGAGATGAAGGCAATTGATTTCAATCAGAAAGAAGAAATTATAAAAATTGATGTGGGGAGTGTGATTTTGGCCCTGGGTTCGGAAGAGTTTGATGCCACACTTAAGGACGAATATGGTTACAAAACTTTTCCCAATGTAATGACTTCAATTGAATTTGAAAGAATTCTAAGTGCTTCCGGTCCTACTCAGGGGCATATCCTAAGACCCTCTGATGGGAAAGAACCGAAAAGTGTCGCCTTCATTCAGTGCGTTGGTTCCAGAGATATGCAGTTAGGCAATGAATACTGCTCTGCTGTATGCTGTATGCAGGCAACCAAGGATGCGATACTTGTCCAGGAGCATCTTTCCGGGGTCAAGACTTCCATATTTTATATGGATATGCGAGCTTATGGTAAAGATTTTGACAAATTTGTAGACAGAGCGAAAAATGATTATAAGGCATGTTTCATTCATGCCCGTATTTCTTCAATAGAGGTTAATACAGCTACCGAGGATTTAATAATTCCGTATGCCACCGATGAAGGCAAAATAAAAAGAGAAGAATTTGATTTAGTGGTTCTTTCGGTTGGATTAATATCTACGGGTAAAATCAAGCAAACAGCTGGAAAATTGAATATTGAGTTGAATGAATGTGGTTTTTCAAAAGCAACCTCATTTATGCCGGTTTCCACTTCCCGGGTAGGTATATTTGTAGCAGGAACTTTTTCCGGACCAAAAGATATACCGGAAACAGTAATGGAAGCTTCGGGAAGCGTATCCAGTGCTTCCTCTTTACTGGTGAAGCTTCCAGTTAAAGAGATAAAGGAAGAGCTACCTCAAGAGATAAATATTGAAGGACAGCCACCAAGAATAGGTGTTTTTGTTTGTCGCTGTGGAATCAATATTGCTGCCACTGTTGATGTGGCCGAGGCTGTTAAGTATGCTTCCACTTTAGGAGGGGTCGTTCACTCTCAAGAGTTTATGTTTGCTTGTTCACAGGATTCACAAAAAATTATTAATGAAAAAATAAAAGAAAAAAATCTGAATAGGGTTGTGGTTGCCGCTTGTACGCCCAGGACCCATGAACCTCTATTTCAGAAGACTCTTCAAGCCTCAGGATTGAATCCCTACCTTTTTGAGTTTGCTAATATTCGTGAACAGTGTTCCTGGGTACATCAGAATGAAAAGGATTTAGCCACCCAAAAGGCTTGCGATCTGCTACGCATGGCAGTTTCTAAGGTAAGATTATTCGGCTCTCTTTCCAAAGCAACTCTTACCATAAATAAAAAAGCTCTGGTTATCGGAGGTGGGGTAGCGGGTATGGTTGCCAGTCTTGAACTTGCCGATCAGGGGTTTGGAGTTTATTTGGTAGAAAAAGAAGCTGACCTGGGAGGAAACTTTCGTCACCTTCACTATACTTTAAACGGCGAGAAAACCCGGGATTTTCTCAACTCACTTATAGAGAGAGTAAAATCTAACAAGATGATAAATCTCTACACAAAGAGTGAAATCAAAGAAATAACCGGCTACGTGGGTAATTTCAAGACATCATTAGCTGACGAAAATGGGAAGAAGAAAGAAATTGAACATGGAATAGTTATCGTGTCTACAGGGGCTGAGGAATATAAACCTACTGAATACCTTTATGGTCAGGATGATAGAGTTGTTACCCAGAGACAGCTGGAAGAATGGTTAGCAGCGAATGTTGGGCGATTAGAGGTTAGCGCTGAGAACCAAGGTGCGAAAACCGACTCTCAATTACCGAATATTGACTCCCGAGAGCTGAATACTGTGGTTATGATTCAATGT
Source organism: Candidatus Humimicrobiaceae bacterium (assembly GCA_036514895.1). Lineage (GTDB taxonomy): Bacteria > Actinomycetota > Humimicrobiia > Humimicrobiales > Humimicrobiaceae > Hydromicrobium. The sequence goes on along the minus strand of DATBWH010000074.1, from coordinate 2,702 downwards.
GTAGGCTCACGGGATGAAGAGAGACCATATTGCAGTCGGGTGTGTTGCTCTCAAGCCATAAAAAATGCCTTAAAGCTCAGGGAACTCAATCCTAAATTAAATATTTATATTCTTTACAGAGATATAAGAAGCTATGGAATAAAAGAGCTCTATTATAAAAAAGCCAGGGAAGAGGGAGTAATTTTTATTCGCTATGAAGAAGAATCTAAGCCAGAAGTAAGAAATGATGATGGTAAGTTCAATATAAAGGTAAAAGACTTAATTCTAAACCGGGATCTTCTTATAGGTACAGATCTTTTGGTACTCGGCTCAGGAATCGTTGCTAATAAGGGAAACAAGAATTTATCCCAGATGCTTAAAGTACCATTAAATGCTGACGGCTTTTTCCTGGAAGCACATGTTAAATTGCGCCCGGTAGATTTTGCTACTGATGGAATTTTTATGTGTGGATTAGCGCATTATCCTAAAGATATCTCAGAAGCTATTACCCAGGCTAAAGCTTCCGCTGCCAGGGCGATGACTATCCTGACCAAAGAATATTTACAAGCCGAGGGTAAAATTTCCGAAATACGTAAAGATAGATGCTCAGGTTGTGGACTCTGTGTTGAAATTTGTCCCTATAAAGCGTTGGAACTTGATGAAAAGGAGAAGGTAGCCGTGGTAAACGAGGCGTTATGTAAAGGTTGCGGTGCCTGTGTTTCTTCTTGCCGGGCAAGCGCTATAGATTTAAAGGGTTTTAAGGATGAACAAATTCTGGCGGCATTAGAGGTTGTTTAAAAAATGGAAAATAAAAATAACTGGGAACCTAAAATAGTTGCTTTTCTCTGTAACTGGTGTTCATATGCAGGAGCCGATTTAGCCGGGGTCTCGCGAACTCAATATCCGTCTAATATACGGGTTATCAGAGTGCCATGTTCAGGGAGAGTAAATCCTTTTTATATTATAAAAGCATTACAAAACGGTATTGACGGGGTTTTAGTTTCTGGTTGTCATCCTGGAGACTGCCATTATATCAGTGGAAATTTGATTGCTCGTAGAAAATTTGCCTTACTGAAGAGTTTCCTGGAATATATTGGAATTGAACCGGGCCGGGTACAGTTTTCCTGGGTCTCGGCAGCAGAAGGCGGCCGCTTTGCCCAGATTATAGAGAAAGTTACCGGGGAAGTGAAAAAATTAGGTCCTATTAAAAAAATGGTTAAAGAATTTTAATTCTGTAAAAATTATTATTGTTTATTATTCTTTGAAACGAACCAAACGCGCCCGAATAAAAGAATAAACTAACAATATTAACGGATAAGCGAAATGATTGAAAAAATAAAAGAAATAGTAAAGAAATTATTCAAGGAAAATAAAATTGATATTTTTATCGGTTATGGTGAAGGAACTTTACCTTTGAGGGCAACACCCTGTTTTATTACGGGACAGGATGATATAAAGAAATTAGTTTGGAATTCTTATTGTCTTAATAATCTGGCTGTATATCTTCCCGGATTTTTTCTTCCTCAGCTGAAAAAGAAAGATGTAAAATTGCCAAGGATAGGTATCCTTGCCAAAGGATGTGACGGCCGTTCAATAGTAGGTCTGATTAAGGAACATCAAATACCAAGGGAAAACCTTTATATAATCGGGATAAACTGTGAGGGGATGATAGATATAGAAAAGACACAAAATGCCGTATGTAAAATGCAGGAAATTGAGATAGTTTCTGCCGAGGAAAAAAGTGGCAAGGTGTTATTAGAAGATGAAGATAATAAGAAGACAGAACTTAAAAAAGAAGAGTTATTGGCCGACGTATGCAAGGATTGTCAATATACTGCTCCACTTATTTACGATGTTCTGATTGGAGAAGAAAAAAGAAAAACTAAAGAAAAAGAACGGGCAGCATTTATTAAAGAGTTTGAAAAAAAACCTCTTGAAGAAAGGTGGAAATATTTTCAGGAACAAGTTTCAAAGTGTATGAGATGCTATGCCTGTCGCCAGGCATGTCCTAATTGTTATTGTAAAGAATGCTTTGCCGATCAAACCAAACCAAAATGGATAGGGGCAACCGATGATATTTCGGATATTATGTTTTTCCAGATTGGCCGGATACTACATCAGGCGGGACGTTGTGTTGATTGCGGGGCCTGCGTTCGTGCCTGTCCGATGGGAATAGATCTAAGAATTTTTACTTACAAATTGATAGAAGATGTAAAAGAATTCTTTGGGTATGAGGTAGGTATTTCATTGGAAGAGACGCCGCCGCTGGCAACTTTTAAACAGGATGATAAACAGGAATTTATCACAGAACCGTAAATTGAGTTAAAAATGGAAAGTTCAAAATTAAAAATTATTAAAAAGAGAGATGTGCTAAAATTTTTGGATAGCATAAAGAAAGAATATGATATCTTTGTGCCAATGGAGAAAAATAGCGGTATTCGCTTCTCTAGATTCAATCTTGAAAAGGATATCCCCTGGAATTACCGGAATGCAAAAATCTCACCTAAAGAAATATTCTTTCCTAAAACAGAAACTTTATTTTCTTTTGAAGCAGGAACTTCAATTATATCCGACGGGGGCAAGACATTTACATCTGTAAACGAGCCTAAAGATTCTTTCCCTGAAACTAAGGATTATTTGATTTTTGGAATCCGGCCCTGCGATGCCCAGGCCTACTCCCTATTGGATAAACTCTTTGGAGGAGATGATTTTCAGGATCCTTA
>DATBWH010000073.1:0-20588 GCA_036514895.1 Candidatus Humimicrobiaceae bacterium | reverse complement strand
GTACATAATGTGGCTGGGGAGGAAGGATTTGAACCCTCGATCACGGGACCAAAACCCGTTGCCTTACCACTTGGCTACTCCCCACCGAAGCTAATAAATTTTATATCAGAATTATTTAAAATTCAAACTTAAATGGATATTTGTGTATTAAAAACTTATTACTATTATCGATTATTTTTAGATTTAATTGTAGAAAGCCAGACTATTAGGTGTGGTGTGAGATAAAAAGACTGCAGAGGATAATGGTTTAAGACCTTTATATACATTGATTGCCGTTTTCAGATCATCGCAAAAAGCAAAGACGGTGGGACCGCTTCCGGTCATCTGTGTAGCAATAGCTCCAAGTTTCGATGCCTTTTCTTTTATTTCAAGTATTTCTTTATCTTCTATTACTACTACCTCTTCCAGGTCATTTTGAAGTTTCTTAAAGAAACTATTGAACTCTTTTTTTATTATATTATTCACAAGTTCTTTGTGTATCGATTTTTTTTCTGCCCCTATTAAATCAAACTTACTATATACGTCTCCTGATAAAAATTTGCCTCCATTTGTCGCAAGTACAATCCAGTAAAAAGGCAAATGCGGCAGTTTCGAAAGCTTCTCTCCTCTACCTTCGGCGAGAGTGGTCCCGCCCTTTATACAAAAAGGTACATCCGATCCTACTTCACCTGCCAGATTCATCATATCAACCGATTCTATGTTGAGATCAAATAACTTATCCAGTGCAACCAGGGTTGCCGCTGCATTGGTACTGCCTCCGGCCAGCCCGGCACATACCGGAATATGTTTCCCTATATTGATTTTTACCGAATATTTACTTCTTAGATCATAACCGTCTAGAATCAGTGCTGCAGCTTTGTGAACCAAATTTTTTTCGTCGAGTGGTATATCTTCATTGTTGCAGGTAATATAGATCCCATTTTTATACTGTGAAGCGTAGCTTTCATTTCCTTTCGAGATCTCGAAAGTAAGTTCATCGGAGAGGCTTATGCTCTGCATTATCGATTTTATCTCATGATAACCGTCAGTCCTGCCGTTTTTTGAAACATTTAGATAAAGATTTATTTTACCCGAAGCCCTGAGTTTTAAAATATTTTTCGCCTTCATTGTGCAATATGATAACATAAATAATATATATTAGACATTAAGTTTTACTGGTCATTCAATTCTTTAAACAAGAAAATATAGTCTTTTAGGTAAAGTTCCTCTGCTCTTACATCTTTACTTTTCCCGATTTCGGAGAGCAATTTTATAACTAATTCCAATTTATGACAATACCTATCGCTTAGGGATAAAGAATTAACGAGCTTCTTCCTTCTATGTAAAAAACAGCTATTCAAAAAATCAAAAAAATCTCCCGTGCTGAGATTCTTATCTGCCAGGATTCCGGTATCTTTTCTATTTATCTCTACAACTGCCGAATCGATAAATGGTCTTGGAAAAAAACAATTGCGTGATATCTGAAAGCAATAATTAAAATCAGCCAGAAAATTGGACTTTAAATTATAGGAACTATAATTTTTATCCCCCACAGAAGCAAGAAGTCTAGCTGCTATATCTTTTTGTATGGTTACAAAGAACTTTTTTATATCTTCCGTTTCCGTGAGGATTTTTAGCAGGAGATGTGCCGCAATGCTGTAAGGAAGATTGGAGATCACTTTTGTTATCTTATACTTGTCGGCAATAAATGCATAATCAATTTTTAATGCATCAGCCTGTATCAATTGTATTTTTTCTTTTGAACTATCCTTGAAGATATCCTCGAATACCTTGACCAGCCTTTTATCTATCTCTATACAGACCACCTTTTTTGCCTCACCTATCAATATTTCGGTAAGGCTGCCGATTCCGCTTCCAATCTCAAGGATTATATCGCGAGAATTGACTCCGGCATATTTGACTATTTTTTTGGCGCTGTTGGTATCGATCAAAAAATTCTGCCCGAGACTTTTTTTAAGCTTTATTCCATAATATTTTAAGATTTGGGCGGTTCTCGAAGGAGAACTTATATAACTACTCATTTTTATTTAAACGATCAATCTTGATTTAAAGAAAAAAATTTTTCTGCGTTTTTTGAAGTGATATCTGCGACTTCTTCTAAACTTAAGTTTTTGATTTCTGCAATCTTTTCGGCAATATATTTCACATATCCAGGATAATTCTCTTTGCCTCTCACTGCCTGTGGGGCAAGAAAAGGTGCATCGGTTTCTATAAAGAGGCGTTCCATTGGGACTTTTTCTACTGCCTTAAGTACGTTTTTTGCATTGGGAAAAGTTATGACTCCGGTAAAAGAGATATACAATCCCAAATCAAGGCACTGCATGGCAAAATTAGTATCCCCTGAAAAGCAATGGATGACTGCCCTAAAATTACTGTTAGAAGTATATCTTTTTACCACTTCCAGTGTCTGGCTATGTGCATCCCTGTCATGGATTATTACCGGTACATCGTATTTAAGCGCCAGTTCTATATGAGCAGAGAAGGCTTTTTCCATATCCGTCCTGGGACTTAAGTTCCTATAGAAATCAAACCCCGTCTCACCCACTGCCACAACTTTACCGTTTCTTTTTCTATCATTTTTATCTTCTGCATCGGGGCTACTCTGTAATAATGACTCAAGGATTTTGATTTCTTTATTTCCGAAATTTCGGACATAATGAGGATGAACACCAACGCTGGCATATACATTGCTGAATTTTCCGGCAAATTCCACCGATTTCTTGCTCCCCTCCAGGCTCGAACCTACATTTATCAAATATTTGACACCTTCGTTTTCGGATCTTGCCACTGCTTCTTCCGGGGTCAGTTTTTTCAGCATATCTATATGAGTATGTGTATCTATAAAATACATTGCATCAATTTTACTTTATATTTTTTAATTACTGATCTTCATCCAGCCTGGGGAAAAGTATTTCTCTCTGACCAATCACTGTTTCACCATCGTATCTGCCCCAGACTCCTTCGTTTTCGATTGTCAGTTCACTGATGTCAGGATTAATTCCGAGCTGGGAAAATATTTTCTGGCACGTCGATGGCATAAAAGGTATAAGCAGGATAACGGACAGCCGTATTATTTCGGTTAGTTCATATAACACTGCATCAAGTTTTTTTTGATTTTCTTCATTTTCACCTTTAGCGAGGGCCCATGGCTGACTGTCTTCGATATACTTATTTGCGATATTTATAAATTCCCAGACTTTGACAAGATAATCGGAGAATCTAAAATCCTTTATATCCCCGAGAGTTTCTTTTTTTAGCTCGTCCCATTTTTTTTCAAAAACCGGATTGTTAACTTTTTTGGGAATTATCCCGTTTCTATATTTTGAGAGCATTGCCAGGGTCCTGGAAACCAGATTCCCAATATCATTGCTTAGATCAGAATTATATCTCCTGACAAAAGCTTTGGAAGTAAAAGAACCATCCTGTCCAAAAGAGATTTCTCTTGTAAGAAAGTATCTGATTCCATCCACTCCGAATTTTTCTGACATGTCATCCGGATCCAGAGTAATACCCTTGGATTTTGATAATTTCTCTTCTCCCATAAGAAGCCATCCGTGGACCACGATCTGTTTTGGGAGTTCGATGCCCAGAGACATCAGCATGGCGGGCCAGATTATGGCATGGAACTTTAAAATATCCTTTCCTATGTGATGCTGGTCCGCAGGCCAGTACCTGTCAAAAAGATCCTTATTTTCCGAGTCATAACCCAGTGCAGATATATAATTGATAAGGGCATCCACCCATACATAAGTATAATGGTTTGAGTCAAAGGGTATCGGAATTCCCCACTTGACTGTAGTTCTTGACACGCTGATATCTTTGAGTCCCTGTTTTAATATTCCCAGCACCTCGTTTTTTCTGGTTTCGGGAACTATAAAATCGGGATTTGCCTCGATGTGCCTTATCAACCTATCCCCATAATTGGATAGTTTAAAAAAATAATTTTCTTCCTTTACAGATTCAATATCTCTTTTGCACTGCGGGCACCTTCCTTCTTCCAGCTGGGATTCCAACAGAAACGTTTCACAGGGAACGCAATATTTGCCTTCATAAGTTCCCTTATAGAGATCGCCATTGTCTTTTAATTCTACAAGTATGTTCCGGACTATCTCTTCATGTTTTTTATCCGTGGTCCTTATGTAGCTATCATTACTGATGTTATACAATTTAAGCAGTCTCTTCATATCCGTAACCATTTCATCGACATATTCCTGGGGAGAGACACCTTTCTTTTCGGCATTTTTATTTATTTTTTGTCCATGTTCATCGGCACCGGTCAGAAAAAAAGTATCCTTACCGATAAGCCTATTAAATCTTGCAACCACATCTGCCAGTATGTATTCATATACTTGCCCCAGATGAAGTTTCGCATTCATATACGGAATCGCAGTAGTGATGTAAAATTTTTCCTTGTTCATAATTTCCTTTTTCTAATTCCTATCTTGAGCGGATTATAAAGATAACCCTCAGATTTTCGTTGCCATATTATACAATTTTTGTTTATCTATGTCATACCTGGATAATATGATTTTCAGTGCGCTTTTTTTGGAGATACCCTGCTTGAGGAGTTTAATTAGTTCTCGGGTTATATCTTCTTCGGAAAAATTTTTTATAAGGTCTTTTTTATAACCCTCTACAACCAATACTATTTCTCCCTTTATTTTTCTTTGAGCTATTTCGGATAATATGGTGCTTAAACTCCCCCTGATGGTTTCTTCATATATTTTCGTTATCTCCCTTACAAGACTTGCCTTCCTGTCGCCAAATTTTCCAATAAGTTCCTCTACCAGAGTTTTGATCCTGTTGGGAGATTCATAGAATATAAGAGTATAGGGGAATAAAGCCAGTTCCATAAGCTTATTTTTCATTTTTGCTTTAGCTTTTGGCAAGAAACCTGCAAATAAAAAATTATATGCCGGAAGACCTGAAAGGACAAGCGCGCTAACTGCGGCATTGGGCCCGGGTATTACGGTCATAGGAATGTTTTTTTCGATACATTCTTGTATTATCTTAAACCCGGGATCCTGAATAGCAGGCGTACCTGATTCTGAGACAAGTGCAATATTTTTCCCTGCTTCAAGCGTCTCTATTATATATCTGATCCTGCTTTCCCCGCTAAAATCCTGATAACTTATTGTATTCTTTTTAAGAATACCATGTTTTTGCAGCAACTTTTTTGTGGTCCTTGTATCCTCTGCAGCAATAAGATCCACCTCTCTTAGAATTTTTATGAGTCTTAGGCTCACATCTTCGAGATTGCCAATCGGGGTTGCACAAATAAAAAGGGTGCCTTTGATCTTTAGCCTCCGCTTTTCCGATTACAATACTATGCTATTTCTTTAAACATTTCTTTTGGATTTCCACAAATAGGACACGCGTCTGGCGCTGCACCTTCTACGGTGTTTCCACAGACCTGGCATACAAAAATAGGAGTATCGGGATTATTTCCAATACTGCCCAGATATTTCTTGTATAATCCCGCATGAACCTGTTCTACCTTATTTGCATAGGTAAAACTTATTTTTGCTTCTTCGGAATTTTCACTCTTTGCTTCTTCGATCATTTTTGGATACATATCTCTAAATTCAAATGTTTCTCCTTCTATTGCCGCCTTCAGATTGTCTTCCGTTGATTTTATACCGTCCATTGCTTTAAGATGATTGAGTGCATGCACGGTCTCCGCTCCAGCAGCAGCTCTGAAAAGTCTAGCTATCTGAGCATAACCGTCCCTATCTGCTTTTCGTGCAAAAGCAAGATATTTCCTGTTTGCCTGCGATTCACCTGCAAAAGCATCTGCCAGATTTTTTAAAGTTTTATTACCTGTCATTTTTTTATCACCAGTCATTTTTTCCTCCTCCCCCTTTTAATATAACATTAATTAACCTTTTTGCATTTATCACATATACCCTCAAAAATAATCTTGGAGTCCAGTATATCAAATTTCCTGCTTATACTTTCAGGAATTTTTATAATGTACCCGCTATCATTTATATCTATGATATTATCACACTTCATACACCTAAAATGATAATGTCTGTTTTGATCACCATCGAATCTTTTAGGCTCGCCTGGAAGTGTCAGAATATCGGCAATGCCTATTTTAGAGAAAGTCAGAAGAGTTCTATAAACCGTATCGAAAGAAATAGCAGGAAATATTTTCTTTACTTTCTTGTATAAAGTCTCTGCGCTGGGGTGATCTTTTGATCCCACCAGTTCTTTATAAATCAGACTTCTTTGAGGTGTGATTTTTAAATTATTCTTTTTGCATAATAAAACAAAAGATTCCATAAATTATTCCTTTTCTCTAAATAGTTTGGATTATTATATAATAATAATTATTATTAGTCAAATAATAAAATCTCCTGAACTTGAAAAAAATCGATATTGGGGGAGGAAAGACCAAAAGATTACAAACTTAACTAACTTAATCTTAAAAATCTTAGTTATTATAAATAATTAGACACAACAATTAATTCTAGTCTTCAAGTTCTTCTCCAAGTGAATCGACTGTTATTACATCAACACAATCCGGCAATATCAATTTACCTTTTGCTACCGCCTGATCAAGTTGATCCCGGTCTACAACATAAATCTTGACACGGTTTTCATACACATTAATATCCGATGACACAAATATTCTAAGTTCTTCTATGGAAGATGAAACTTCATTTTGAATATTCTGAAGCTCAACCAGTGACAATCCTGCTGTACCTACCTCTATTATGTCAGCCAGTTCTTCATATTTCTGAAGGTAAGGTTTTATTATTTCCTCAGCATTACGGGTAAAAAGAACGACCAATTTGAATTCAGGAGTATGTTCAATCCAATAGCCGGCTAATGTACCTGCTTCTTTCAAGATTAGCTCCTCGCTCAATTCTCCTGCTATATCCTGCAATCTAAACCTCTCCAGAGCTTCATCAGTAGTAATCCCATGTTGTTCAGCGTAAATCTCTGCAAAAAAAAGTTCATCTTCTTCATCTATTTCATCAGATGATACTGTATCACTGGATTCTGAATCTAAATCACTTCCATTGTAAACAACTTCTCCTACGACCCAGTAAGGACCCTGGCAATCCTCCGGAAGTGGTGTCTCAATATAATATTTTTCAATTGATTCCTTTGCATTCTCTCCAGTAATTTCACCGCCACCAACTCTTATATTATCTCCCACGCGAGCAAAAACCTGACCATTCTCATCAATAACCTGAATTTCTTCGCCTTCTGTACGCAGTGAAAAACCATAGGGCCAGATAAGCAAGTAGTTATCATCAAAATATTTTATCCTCAGACAACCATTATCCAATTCCAACTTTCCTTCCAGTATTGCCTCCATTCTAGCCATGCCAGCCTTTTGTACCGGAAAGTAAGGGACCGATGAAGAAATACTGGTGGAATTTTCTTTACAGGCAAATGTGGTAAATAGAATCATGGTAATTGCACATAAAAGTATAAATACCTTTTGCTTAATTAGAATAAATTTCAAAATGTAATTAGAATGATTTTTTTTGTAATTTATTGTTTTCATTATTAATTTGTCCCTTTTCAGAAATCAACTCCAGCAACAGTATCTAATTATAATAATCAAGATAATTAATCAGATAATAAAATTATACTATATTTGTAGATATCATTATAGTACAACAAAATTTATGGTAAAAAATGAGAGTACTTCTGATTATATATTGATTATATATTTAAAGAGGTCTATATATGAACTTCATTATCGTTATGAAATAATTCTTTGAGTTCTTGAATATCTACACATTATCATGAAAAACCGTATAATCGCCGCTAAGGAAGTATAAAACTCTCTGCCCTATATTTACAGATTGATCCCCTATTCTTTCAAGGTATCTGCTTGCCAGCACAATATTGGTTATGAACTTAATATTCTCTTCACTGCACTCTCGGGAAGTAAATAGTTTTCTGAAAATCATTTTCTGGATCTCGTCTACCATATCGTCTGATTTTCCCAGCTTCGATGCTAACTTTACATCCTTATTTTTAAAGGATTCAAGAGCTCTGTTAAGCTCCGGTTTCACCAGGTTTCCCATCTCAACTATTAGATCTATAATTTCCTTATCTAGATATTTCTTTTTTTCTTTAGCCAGCCTTCTCGCAACTTTTGAAATGTTCACCGAAAGATCACCGATTCTTTCCAGACACTTGATAATTATACTGATGGAATGCAGGTATCTTAAATCTATAGCCACCGGCTGGTGCTCTGCCTGCAGGACAATGCATTTTTCCTCGATTGAAATATCATATTCATTAATTTTCTCATCCTTTTCTATTACATCCTGTGCCAGCTCTGTGCTCATTTCAATAAAAGCTTTTATTGAATTATAAACCGCCTCCTGCACCAGGCTGCCCATTGCTATAACATCTTCAGTAATTTCATCTAGCCTCTGGTGAAATGTCCTTCTCACTTCTCGCTCCTTGCAGAATATTTTTTTGTAATAAGATTATAACTTCCGGATGATAATTCTAATCTTAAAAGATTATAGCATATGTTTTTTTTTATAAATATTGGATAAGTTTCTTATAAATATAAACTTACTCAATGGCAACTCTAATATAAATAAAGTATTGGATTAAGCATTTTAACTAAAGGGGTTTAAGATCCCTGGTGTAGATAAGTGTGGTGGCGAGACGCAGAATTGAACTGCGGACACATGGATTTTCAGTCCACTGCTCTACCAACTGAGCTATCTCGCCAACCTTTACAACCTTAACACTATACTGGCGGAGCTGACGGGATTTGAACCCGCGATCTCATGCGTGACAGGCATGTGTCCTAAACCGCTAGACGACAGCTCCACTTAACCGGAAATATATGGTGGGCGTTGTAGGGATTGAACCTACGACCCCCTGCTTGTAAGGCAGGTGCTCTCCCAGCTGAGCTAAACGCCCACATCCGATGGTAGCCTGTAGGAGAATCGAACTCCTGTTGGCAGGTTGAAAACCTGCTGTCCTAACCCCTAGACGAACAGGCCATTACTGGTGAGCCGTGAAGGGATCGAACCTTCGACACCCGGATTAAAAGTCCGGTGCTCTACCTACTGAGCTAACGGCCCGTGCTAATTCAATATAATAGTGATTTATAGCGACTTAAAAAAATAATATACGGCCATCAGCCGTCCAATTAAATTAGCAAGCGTAAAGTCTACTATAGTAAAAAAACGTTGTCAACAAACAAAAGAAGGGTACTTTCGACAAATTATCAATCAGTATCCGACTTAGTCATACCCTTGATCATAGAAGATACTTTACCAACTTTTTCCTTACTTTTTTCCAATAATTCCTCGCCCATAACCTTTGCTTCGCATATGGTAAATTTTCCTCTATCTATTACATCTTTTAATTTTTCATTTATTATTTTTCTGGTCTTTAGTCCTGACCGTGGAGCAAACAGCAATCCTAATATAAATCCCGAAAAAACCGAAACTGAAATAACTATCAACATCCCCAGCAAATTCTTCCCGGTTGATTTATATTGCCTATCATTTTTGAAATTCGAATCGCTATTCTCGCGCATCATCGATATCCTTTAATCAATGAATTTATATATATCTTTATTATAAACTATTTGAAATCTATATTGAACATTATGACTTCAAAAAAATAAAAAAACGAAGCGATAAGCATTCAATCCACAAGATATCCTATGACTTCCACCCAGCCTTTATTCATGACATCGCTTGTAATAAAGACATTATCGTGTTTGCGAAGCTCATCCAGCATGATTTCTTTGTGCTCAAGCGCATTTTGCATTAGAAAAAAGTATTTAACCTCGTCTGCCATTTTTAAGTCTTCCAGAGAATCACCCAGCGCTATACAATTTTGAGTATCAAAATTTCTGATCTTTTTATCCAATTTTATTCCACTTGCTTTATTTACTCCAAAAGGCATCAAATTATATATATGAAGTTTTTCTATACCGAGCTCCAGCTTCATTAATGATGAAAATCCATTGTCTACCATAACAAGTCCCCGGTAATCTTCGTCTTTAAGTAGTTTGTTCGCCTTTTCAAGATCTATCTCCCCGAAAAATAATACATTATAAGATCTGTTCCTGCTCCAATCCATTCTACTCTCTATTTTACCCGGAAAATTTTTCTTGAATAACTCGATTATCCTTATTAAGTCTTTTCCTCCATATGTCAGTTCATATTTTTCTTTCCGGCTGTCAAAGGTAACATGAACTTCTTCCCCGAGATCATAGACCAATTCGGCACCAAGTTCTGCAATATAGTTTTTAAGTCCGATTATCTGCGCGTTATATCTCAGCTGGAATTTATTTCTACCGGAAACCAGGACAATATCCCAGTTTTTTTCTGCTGCCAGTGGTAGGAGTCTTACTGCTTCGAAATAATACTCACTCTTATAATCCTTGATAATACACCCTCTGTCATTTAATAAGGTCCCGTCAAGATCGGTATATATGGCTTTCAAATCCTTCAAATTTTCTTTTATTTCTTTTTTATTGTCTTTAAAAAGTCTATATTTTACTTCCACCAGATCCTACTTCCCATTTCATTAAGAAAAAATGCACAATACCGGATAATAATCACCGTTAATATAAAAATAAGCTGGTTTTGATTAATCTTTTCTAAAATCCAATATTAAACGATTAGTGAAATTCCGAACGGATCTTTATAAAACGCATCACATCGCTTTTTGTGATTATCCCCCTGAGTTTATCACCGGACATAACCACCAGGTAACCCAGATCGTTTTTCCCCATCTTTTTAATGGCGTCGGATATTTCCATTTTTGCATCGACTTTAGAATTTTCCGAAATTCGTTTTACTATGTCTCCCACCTTCACTTCAGTCCATTCTTCTTTCGGAATACCTTTGACCTCATGCAAAGAAATGACACCAACTAGCTTCTTTGTTTTTTCGTTTTCTATAACAGGAAATCTTCCAAATCTATACTTCATAAAATAGTCGTCTACCAGATCCTGTATTGTTATATTTTTTGTAACATCCACAATATTTTCATTCATCACATCTTTTACCATGATTCCTTTTATAGAGGACTCAAAAATAAGCTGGCGATAACCCATTTGAGCGGAAGATTGTAAAAACCATCCTATAAAAGCAAACCATATCCCATTTAAAAAATTGCCGATAAATATATAGAATATGCCTGCCGCTATAATCAGAAATCCTATTATTCTCCCCACAGTAGAAGCTATAAAGGTTGCGCGTTCCAGATTTCCGGTCGTCTTCCATAGGATAGATCGCAATACCCTGCCTCCATCCAGAGGATAACCCGGAAGCATATTAAAAATTCCCAGCACTACATTTATAATAGCCAGATATCTGACCGGTTCGCTTATCAGAGCGATATTTCTGGAAAAGAACCATATGACCCAAAATATTGCCGCAATCACAAAGCTTGCCGCAGGACCGGCAATGGCCATAATAAATTCACTAAACGGAGTTTCAGGTTCCTTCTCTATCTGGGACATTCCCCCAAAAAGATAAAGAGTTATTCTTTCGACATTTGTACCTCTTCTTCTGGCAACAAGGGAATGACTCATTTCATGTATTAACAAAGAAATAAAAACAAAAATTACAGTAATAATAGTGATCAATGCCAGAAGACCTGTGTTTAATCCGGGAAAAATTGACGGAAAATAAATAAAGCCAAAATAATAAGCAAACAATGCAAATATGATAAACCAGCTATAATCCAGCCTTATCTCTATCCCAAAGACTTTGAATAATTTTATCGAAGATCTAAACATACTGGCTTCCTTTCTTCTTGTTTTAACTACTGGCGATTTATTGGTATCTTAAAAAAATAAATATGGACTCCAGAAATCCTTTTATCAGTATTATATATTACTTAAATTAAAAACATCTATCAACATAAATCCAATGACAATATATTGGTATTCCTTAAATCACTCTTGGGCCCCGATGATTAACATTACATTTTTAAAATATGATAAAATAACATTTAGTAAAAAATAAAAATATAGAAATGGAATTCACCGAAAAACTTCTATCGGAAATAAGATTTGATTCTACAGTTGTCATATTGGATATCCTGATACCCTGTATTCTTTCACTGATCTTTGGAGGCATCATAGGTTTCCAGAGAGAAAAAGCCGATAGACCGGCAGGGCTCAGGACACATGCCCTTGTGTGTCTTGGTTCAACCGTTTTTACTCTGATATCTTATCTCGGATTTTCATCAGGCGGCACTGCCGATCCGACCAGAATAGCTGCAGGTATTGTAACAGGTATCGGCTTTATTGGTGCAGGGGTCATCTTCAGGCAGGGCTCTCTTATAAGAGGAGTAACCACCGCCGCCAGTATATGGACGGTTGCTTCGATTGGTATGGCGCTGGGTGTAAAATTATATTATCTTGCCATCCTCGTAACGATCCTCGGATTTTTGACCTTAAGTATTTTAAAATATTTCGAGGATAGAATAATCAGACTGCCAGACTATTCGCTAAAAATAATCACTGCGGAAAGCTTCGATGATCTGGATAAAATAACCGGACCCATCGAAAAAATGTCCGTAAACATAAAAAGTAAAAAATATGAACTCGATAGGGAAACCAATAAGAAAATATTTATAATAAATCTTCACAGTAAAGATCCCGAATTTTCTACCAAAATAATCAAAGAGTTAAGTAAGTTCAAAGAAATTGAGGAAATAACCATTAACTGATACATGAGATTTATAGCCGACATAATGGTAGGAAAACTTGCTAAATATCTGCGTATGGCAGGTCACGATGTTCTGTATATAAACACCGCAAGCGATGATGAAATAATAAAAATAGCCAAAGAAAAAGATAGGATGGTACTGACAAGAGATTCTTTGATGCTTACCAGGAAAGAATTCAAGAATGGAACCATAAAAAGCCTGTACATTAAAGATGAAAAACTTAAAAATCAACTGGAACAAATCAAATCCGATTTCAAGATTTCTCTTGAACCCAACCTTATAAGATGTGTCGAATGCAATCAAAGACTTACAGGTGTAGAGAAGGAAGATATTAAAAATAAAATACCTCCCTATGTATACAAAACGCAGCAAAGCTTTCTTTATTGTAAGAAGTGCGATAAATATTACTGGAAAGGGACACATTACCAGCATATCAAAAACACCTTCCTGGATATCAGCTAGTTAAAAGTCCTCTAGTAGAATTTTTTAGAGTTAACCTTTATAATTCATACTGCCGGACACACTTCTTGAATTATAATTAGCAGCAGCAGCTTTTAATATTTGAAAATAAATGTTTAGAAATTTATGAAAAAAATATCTGATTTTTTTTATGGTATCCCAGTGGTACTTTTTATAAATTTTTATAAACTCTTCACAAGGACCCGGGTCTTCAATGCTAAAAGACTACCCAGGAACAAGTCAGTAATACTTGCAATAAATCATACTGCTGATGCCGACCCAATAATACTGCTTACCGCAATCAAAAGAAAAATATGTTTTGTTGCAGAAAGTGAGAATTTTGGTAACTGGCTCTCCAGTTTTTTTATGAGAAAGTTTGCAAATTGCGTACCCGTATTCAATAAAGATGAGTCCTCAAAAAATACTAAAAGTTTTAAGGAACTTTTCAAAATATCAAAAAACAAAAATGTATTTCTTGGCATATTTCCGGAAGGTATGCTCAATAAGAAGAATGGTTTCAAAGAATTTAGGAAGGGTGCCGCTTACCTCAGCTATAAAACCAGACTCCCCATAATCCCTGTTTATATGCATAACACCAATAGAGGTCCTGAAAGTAAAAAATGGATCTGGAATAACAGAATAACCAGAGGGATAATCTCGCTTGTAATAAATGCATACAGGAAGATAAATATATTTATCGGGGAACCAATCAACCCTATTGCCGAAAACATTCTGGAGGAATTCAAGGACTTTACCAATCCGGGAAATTATAAAAAAGTAATCGATAATATCAACGAGGCACTGGAAAAGGAGTTTCTGGAGCTTGCTGACGAAGCCGATGATTTGTTCGGTACAGAAGATGAAAGTCCCTCCGGATCCAGTTTCATAGATGACTTTGATGAAAATCCAAAGAAATTAAACTCTTAACCGGGCTTCTTCTTTTTACTTTTTACTAATCTAAAAAACGTTAAAAAAATTGTATTTCCCTTCAAATCAGAAATAATAATTAGAAAATATATACAATATAAATTTTGATTATTTATTGACAAAAAGTATTTCCGTATTACAATAAGTATGTATTACTGAAAATATGAAATGAGGAGGTGCTAAGATTGTCTGAGCAGGGAAAACTTATGACCAAAATCGTTAAACCATTATCCAGAGGACAGATCACTATTCCTATAGAGTTTCGCAAGAAGCTTGGAATAGGATCCAACACTATTCTAAATCTTTCCCTAAAGGGAAATAAAATAGAGATTACGCCTGCTGTGGTCCGGGAATTTAACGAGGAAGAGTTGAGGGAATATACCGATGAGGAAATTTCTCAATTTCTTCGGGATGATAAGATAGACAAAGATACGGCAAAAACCGTAAAAAGGCTTCTTTCCGAGAGGAAACTATAATATGGCCGGGAAAAAAAGGGTTTTTTTAGATGCCTCTGTTTTTATTGCCGTTGCAGGGTCTGAAAGTGGCGGTTCTTCCATAATTTTGGAAGTTTGCAAAGGAATTAAATTTTCTGCGGTTACAAGCCGCAGGATTCTTTTAGAAGCTCAAAAAAACATTAGAAAAAAGCTGCCTTCCGAAGCTCTTCTGCACTTCTATAAGGAAATAGCCAATCTTAGTCCAGAGATTATTAAACCACCTGCTGAAAAAAGACTAAGTCAGTATAATGATATTATTGCTTTTAAGGATCGCCACGTACTTGTGAGTGCCCTGGAAGGGAAAGCTACTTTTCTTATTACCCTGGACCGAAAGCATTTTCAAACAGAAGCCATAAGGAAAGCAAACCTTTTGATAACTATCATGACCCCTAAAGAATTCTTGGAGTTTGTAAAGAAATATACTGAATTATAAAAACTTTCCAAGAATTCAATTTTATTCTCCATATCAAAATTGCCCTGAGTGATATAACTGATTTATTTTCAAGATGAAGATGATTGAAAAGCGATTTAATCTATCTACAAGAGAATATTGATAACAAAAAACATCTAAAAAAATTGCAAGCAACTGTATATTTAGCAGTAAATTTAAAATACATATTCAGTTCTATCCTATACAATAATATTCTTTCTCGGATTTTCATCATAACTACTGGCAAACTCGTCAAAATGCTTTTTCTGTTCATTGGTCAATTTCTCAGGTAAGACAAGTTTGATCTTTACGTAGAGGTCCCCAAAACCGCTGCTTCTTAATTTCGGCATTCCTTTTCCCTTCAGCCTTAATGTTTTACCACCCTGAGTTTTTGGCGGAACTTTTACTATGACTTTCCCATTAAAAGTCGGAATATCGATCTTTGACCCATAAAAGGCTTCCTTTATGGTAACAGGCACTTCACAATAAAGATCATCTCCCTTTCTGGTAAAAAAATTATCCGGAGTAATATTCACTATCAGGTATAAATCGCCAGCCTTTCCGCTTGTTTGACTATCTCCTCCTTCTCCTGTTACCCTGATCTTGCCGCTATCTTTGATTCCCCTGGGTATTTTTACATTGATATTTCTTATTCTTCCATTCCTTTGCAGCCTGAGCGATCTCTGTGTACCGGAGTATGCTTCCCTTAAATTTATACTGAGGCTGGATTGCATATCCTGGCCTTTTTGTATGATAGTGCCCCGGGTTCCTCTTCCGAACTGCGAACCAAAATCTGAGCCAAAGCCGGAAAACCTATCATCTGCTCCTCTTCCAAAAAACATCTCAAAGAAATCCGAAAAGCCGCTCCCCAGATCTTCAAAATTAAAACCTCTTCCTCCGGAATCATAGGTATAGGTTCTTCCTCCACCGCCGGGCCAACCGGGACCTGCACCTGCATACTGCTTCCAGTTTGCACCCAGTTGATCATACCTGGACCTTTTCTGAGGGTCCTTCAAGACCTCGTATGCTTCCCCAATATCTTTGAATTTCTCTTCGGCTTTGGGATCGTTCAGATTTGCATCAGGATGATACTTCCGGGCCAGTTTCCGGTAAGCTTTTTTTATCTCATCCTGTGATACACTTTTGTTTACACCAAGTACTTTGTAATAATCCTTATATTCAACCATCTATAATCACCTGTAAATCTTTTAAACACACCTGCCCATAACCATCAAAAATAGCTATGGGCAGGTATTAGACACATACTTTCTTTAAAACTACTGATCAACATCGTTATATAGTTTATTTATTTTCATCATCTTTGGCTTCAAATTCAGCGTCAATTACCTCTTCTTCTCCATTACCTTCCTGCTTGCCGCCAGTTTGCTGGCCTTCCGTTGTCCCTGCTCCGGGACCCCCCGGTCCTCCCGGTCCTGTGCCGGTACCCGTTCCAGCCTGTGCATATAGCTTTTGAGACAATTCATTCTGCAGATTCTGCAGTTTCTCTGTCTCTCTTTTTATTTCATCGGCATTCTCTGATTCCATGCTTTTTCTTAAAACTTTGACCTGATCTTCGATTTTTTTCTTCATATCTTCCGGAACCTTACCGCCCACATCCTTCATTAACTTTTCCGTAGAATAAATAAGGGAATCGGCATTATTCTTTACATCCACCGAATCACGTTTTTTCTTATCTTCTTCAGCATGTTCCTTTGCCTCATTGACCATTCTATTTATTTCATCATCCGTCAAATGTGAAGTTGCTGTAATGGTTATTTTCTGTTCCTTACCGGTAGCAGTATCTTTTGCCGTAACGTCTACAATACCGTTGGCATTGATATCGAATGTCACTTCTATCTGAGGGATTCCCCTTGGTGCAGGCGGGATTCCGTCCAGCCTGAACCTTCCGATAGTTTTATTGTCTCTTGCCATATCCCTTTCTCCCTGGAGAACATGGATATCCACACTGGTCTGATTATCGGCAGCGGTGGTAAATATCTCGCTCTTCCTGGTAGGGATAGTAGTATTTTTCTCTATTAATCTGGTCATGACACCGCCCAGAGTCTCAATACCAAGAGAAAGAGGAGTTACGTCCAGAAGAACCACATCTCTTACATCTCCTTTTAATACCCCTGCCTGTATAGCTGCCCCTACTGCTACCACCTCATCGGGATTTACGCTCTTGTTGGGTTCTTTACCTGTATAATTATTTACTAGTTCCTGTATAACCGGCATTCTTGTTGCCCCACCAACAAGTATTACTTCATCTAAATCAGCACTCTTAAGACCAGATTCTTTTAGAGCTTTTTCCAGAGGCCCCTTACACCTATCGGTAAGATCTGCTGTTAACTGCTCGAACTTTGCCCTGGTTATCTTTACTTCAAGATGTTTTGGCCCATTCGCATCAGCTGTAATAAACGGAAGATTTATATTTGTCTCCATTACCGAAGATAATTCCACCTTTGCTTTTTCCGATGCTTCTATCAACCTTTGCAGCGCCTGCCTGTCTTTTCTTAAATCAATTCCATTTTCTTTTTTGAATTCATCAGCGACATAATTCATTATCCTGTCATCGTAGTCATCTCCACCCAGGTGCATATCGCCGTGGCTGGCTTTTACTTCAAATACTCCTTCGCCCACTTCGAGTATCGATACGTCGAATGTTCCTCCACCAAGGTCGAATACTAAAATTTTTTCCTCTTTCTTTTTATCAAGTCCATAAGCCAGTGAAGCAGCTGTTGGCTCATTTATTATCCTTAAAACATTAAGTCCGGCAATTTTCCCGGCATTTATGGTTGCCTGCCTCTGTGCATCGTTAAAATAAGCAGGAACGGTAATAACTGCATCGGTAATGCTGGTCCCCAGATAACTTTCGGCATCTGTCTTTAACTTTTGCAGTATCATGGCCGATATCTCTTCCGGTGTATGATTTTTACCTCCGACTTCTACTTCAGCCAGATCGTTTCTGCCCTTCTTTACCACATAGGACACTATCTTTCTTTCACTTTCTACCTCATCATACTTTCTGCCAATAAATCTTTTAATAGAGTAGATAGTATTTTCAGGATTCAAGGCTGCCTGTCTTTTTGCTAACTGCCCTACAAGCCTTTCTCCCTTTTTTGTTATGCCAACAACCGAAGGTGTGGTTCTGCCTCCTTCACTATTTGTTATAACCGTCGGCTTGCCGCCTTCCATAACCGCTATACATGAATTAGTCGTCCCCAGATCGATTCCTACTGCTTTTGCCATTTTATATTCATCCTTTCTAAATTAATTTTCTTAAAGAAAAAAATAACGCTTATAGCGCTTTGCGCCTATAAGCTTTATTCACTATATCTATTACTATTCTTTAGTAATATGCATTAAGTAATTCTTAAAGCGATCGACTACATCTTCAGGACACTTTCCCAGAATTATATTATCTCGTCTTCTTATCAGGATAATTATCGACCTTAAGTTCATTCCTTCATCGTACATTAATTCTCTTATGTACTCCAGCCACCTGATATCTGCTTTCGAATAATATCTCTTCCTTCCCCTTCTTAAGGGCTGTACCAGATTGAATTTTTCATAATAGTATAATGTCCTGCTGTTTACTCCTAAAAAATCAGCTACAAGCTCTATAGGATAACTTTTATCATATTCATTAAACAATACAATCCACCGCCTTTTTTACTTATAACAATTTTATTAAATAGTAATATTATTGTCAACTATTTAATAAAAGATTTTTAATATTATACAAAATGTTTTTTTACTTAAAAGTAAAAATATTTTTACTTATAATTACAATCAATAATCATAGCAAAGGAAACCTATGAAAAATTTACTTACCGGTTTTAATTTAATATAATCATTAACTTACGGACAATATTTATACAAAGGAGTCTTTAATCAAGGAATTAAAAACACTCTTAAAATACCTTAAAAAACATAAATCCCATCTAATGGTAAGTATATTATATATATTTTTTACAAATGCCCTGGCACTCCTTATCCCCTGGATACTTAAGATTGTAATAGACAGCATAGAAAATTTTCCTGAAAGTACCAATCTTTTAAAATACAGCTTGTTTCTTATAGGAATAGCAGCGGTACAGGGAGTGTTCAGATTTTATATGAGAAAAATACTTGTAGGGACATCCAGAGAAATTGAATATAGTATCAGAACGGATTTCTTTTCACACCTTCAAAAACTCGATTCCTCATTTTTTACCAATACAAGAACTGGAAGTATTATGGCACTTATGACGAATGATCTGGAAGCGGTCAGGAATTTTCTCGGACCAGGACTTTTAAACCTTTTTAATACTATTTTTGTTTTTGTAACTACTTTAACCGTTATGTTTCTCATAAATGTAAAATTATCGCTTTATTCACTGATTGCATTCCCCATACTTCCACTGCTGGTAAATAAGCTGGGCAATATGCTCCATCAGAGGTTTAAAAAATCCCAGGAACAATACGCGGTTCTTTCTGCAAAGACACAGGAAAGTATTGCAGGAATAAAAGTCATAAAATCATTTACTCAGGAAGAAAATGAAAAAAGCACATTTTCGCAGTTGAATATGGAATACTTGAAAAGAAATTTATCCCTTGCCAGAGTAAGAGGTGCATTCTGGCCGTCAATGATCTTTGTTGGAGGAATCGGAACACTTGTCGTTCTGCTCGTAGGTGGAAGACAGGTAATAAACGGAACCCTTACCATAGGTCAATTCGTCCAATTTTCTGCCTATATTGGTTCTATTACCTGGCCCCTTATATCTGTTGGATGGGTAATAAACCTGGTCCAGCGCGGTTCTGTTTCTATGGGCAGGATCAATAATATATTCAGAATAAAACCGGAAGTCACCAGTCCTAAAAAACAGCCTCATGTAAAAACCTTAAAGGGCAATATCAGTTTCG
This sequence comes from Candidatus Humimicrobiaceae bacterium, assembly GCA_036514895.1. GTDB lineage: Bacteria > Actinomycetota > Humimicrobiia > Humimicrobiales > Humimicrobiaceae > Hydromicrobium. The sequence continues at coordinate 677 of DATBWH010000073.1, read as the reverse complement.
ATCATATATTTTTCAGATATGAACTTAACAAAAATACGGCAAGATTAATAAAAGCAAACTTTATTGATTTTAAAGATACTTCATTTATAGATGATAAAAATAATTGGATACTAAAAGATATAAGTTTCGATATCGAAGCAGGGATGCAGGTTGGGATAGTGGGATTTACCGGGTCAGGGAAGTCAACCATCGCAAATCTTATCCCTCGCCTTTACGATCCTCAGAAAGGCGAAATCCTGATAGATGGGCTCAATATAAAATCATACTCTCTTGAAGTACTCCGCTTAAACATCGGATATGTTTCTCAGGAACCTTTCCTTTTTTCCAAATCAATCAAAGAAAACATCTTATTCGGAAAAGAAGAATACCTGTCAAATCTTGGCGAGATCGGAACTATGCGTGAAATTATAGAAGTTTCTAAAATATCCCATCTTCATGAAGATGTCATGCAATTTCCCAAAAGATACGAGACTTTGATTGGAGAACGAGGTGTTACCTTATCAGGAGGACAGAAACAGAGACTGGCAATAGCCAGAGCACTGCTTTCGCATCCGGGAATTTTGATCCTTGACGATTCATTTTCAAGCGTAGACACAAATACCGAAGAGTTGATATTTGAGGACCTGAAGAAAAATATTACCGGCATCACTACCATAATCATCTCTCACCGCATTTCT
>DATBWH010000072.1:0-12775 GCA_036514895.1 Candidatus Humimicrobiaceae bacterium | reverse complement strand
CGCTAAAAGAGAAAAGAATAGAAATTATCGTATATTTCAAAGAGGCAAGTAAGTTGATCTATCCGGATTCTGAGAAAAAGCATTATTATCAGAATATATTTACCATAAGGATTTACCCTGAAGAGGGTATATTTATACGTTTCTGGGTTAAAAAACCCGGTTTGCTGCAGGAATTGGAGTCAAGAGATTTTGTTTTTAATTATAATAATGGAATGGAAATCAAAACAGGAGAATACGAAAAAGTACTGCTCGATTGTTTCAGCGGTGATCAAACACTATTCATAAGCACGGAAGAGACAAGACTTACCTGGAGATTCATTACTCCTATACTTGAAAATTGGGAAGAGAACAAGCTTTATATATACAAAAAAGGAAGTCAGGGTCCTGAATTATAAATATAATTTTTATTTGAAGATAATAAACAAATATGATTGGAGTAAAAATGACAGACAAAGATACATTGGATAAGTTATCAAAACTTATAAGATATTTTATATTGATATCGACTACGAAAGCCGGGTCAGGTCATCCATCTTCCTCACTTTCGGCAGTAGAATTGATGTCAACTTTATTTTTTGGAGGATTCTTTAAGTTTAGAATAAATGATATCAAGTATGCGAATAATGATAGGATTATTTTTTCCAAAGGGCATGCTTCTCCTTTGATGTATGCATTATGGGCAGCGGCAGGAGCATTAAACGAAGAAGAACTTCTGACACTAAGGGAGTTTGGAAGCAGATTGGAGGGACATCCCACACCTAATTTTCCATATGCCGAAGTTGCCACGGGATCACTTGGCCAGGGACTTTCAATAGGTCTGGGAATGGCTCTTAATGCCAAATATTTAAATAAGCTGCCTTATTATACATATGTTCTGCTTGGAGACAGTGAAATGGCCGAAGGTTCACAGTGGGAAGCAATTCAGGTTGCAGCACACTATAAACTGGATAATTTTATAGGTATTCTGGATGTCAACAGATTGGGTCAAAGTGTAGCGACAATGTATGGCTGGGATATAAAAGCTTATAAGGATAGAATATCTTCATTTGGATGGGAGACTGTAACGATTGACGGCCACAATATAGAAGAAATCGCAGATGCCTATAACTATGCATTAACGGTCAAAGGCAAACCCACGATGATAATAGCAAAAACAATAAAAGGAAAGGGTGTCCGTCAGCTGGAAGATATAAATGGATGGCACGGTAAAGCAATACCAAAAGAACAGCTGGAGGCGGTTTTGAATGAATTGGGCAGTATCGACAAGAATATAAGAGGGGGCATTACGGAACCGGAGAGAATTGTTATGACTGAAGAAAAAATAAAGCAGTATGATAAAATTCCCATGGTAAAAGACAAAATTGCAACCAGGAAAGCATATGGAAATGCGCTGGTAAATATATTTTCGAAGTACCCCGGGATGGTAGTCCTTGATGCTGAAGTCAGTAATTCGACATTTTCTGAAATATTCAAAAAATATTTTCCAGAGAGATTTTTTGAAATGTATATAGCCGAACAGAATATGATAGGTACCGCAATCGGATTATCTATAAGGGGTAAAATTCCTTTCGTATCGACATTCGCAGCGTTTCTTTCGAGAGCTTTCGATCAAATAAGAATGAGTCAGTATTCTAACGCAAATATAAAATTTGTAGGTTCGCACTGCGGAGTATCGATTGGAGAAGACGGTCCTTCACAGATGGGGCTCGAGGATATTGCCATGTTCAGGACCCTTTATGGCAGTATCGTATTATACCCATCGGATGGAATAAGTACCGAAAAACTGGTAGAAGAGGCAGCAGGACATTTCGGGAATGTCTATATCAGGACCACAAGAATGGAGACACCGGTTATCTATAATGACAAAGATGTTTTTAAAATAGGTGGAAGTAAAACAATAAAACAGAGTAAAGATGACGTGGTGACGGTCTGTGCAGCCGGAATAACATTGCATGAAGCATTGAAAGCTTACGAAGAGTTGAAAAAAGAAAATATTATGATAAGAGTGATCGATATTTATAGCATAAAGCCAATAGATCGGGATAACATCATAAGAGCTCAGGAGGAAACCGGGGCCATTTTAACTGTTGAGGACCATTACGCAGAGGGAGGCCTGGGTGAAGCTATAAAAAGTATCACTACCAGGAAAAGCCCGGTATATAGTCTTGCAGTAAGGAAAATGCCAAGAAGCGGAAAACCGGATGAATTATTGAACTACGAAGAAATATCCAGTATGGCGATTATAGATAAAGTCAAAGAACTAATCTAATAATTAAATATTTACCATAAAAACATTTGTAATTTAATATAAACTTATGGTAATATATTACCTTAACTATCCTATAATACAAATTATTAATAATATATAATAGTTCTATTTGTAATACTATATGTAATATTTTGTCAAAATTTTTAAAGAAATATGTAATAAAATAAGGAATAAAATATATAGTTATGGATTTGCAGTATTCGTTATACATCATCATATTTTTCCTGGGAATCGTTGCTTTAATTGTTATCTATTTTCTGCTGAGAAACAAAAGAACTCCGGGTTTTAGAATAGGATTACTGCTGGCTACTGCCTGGGAGACCATTATTAATAGTATAAGAGATTTCATTATTGTCTTGGATAATGAGAATCGAATGCTATATCTAAATCCATCTGCCCGGAATATATTTAAATACCAAAATAAAGATTTCATTGGAAAACCCATAAACACTATCCTGACCGATTATTATGATTACTTGAATAATGATGCCGAAAGTCTCGAGTTAAAAACCGATATAACTATCAAGAATAAAGACGAAAAAAAATACTATAACATGATAATAAGTCCAATTATTTATCGCAAGAAAAAACTTATAGGTAAAGTAATCGTACTCAGGGATATTACAAAACAAACGCTGATAAACGAATCGCTGGATTTCAGAATAAAATTTGAAGGTCTTATTACCACACTGTCAACAAAGTTCATAAAACTTTTACCGGATGAAATGGATAATGGAATGAATCATACTCTTAAAGAAGTTGGGAAATTCAGCGGATCCGATAAAAGTTATATATACTTATTAAGTGACAATGGATCGATGGTCAAAAAAACTCATGAGTGGTGTGCCGAAGGTATTAAGTCAAGAATAAAAAAATTGGAAAAGATAAATGTTAAAAATATGTCATGGTGCCTAAAAAAGCTAGAAAGTTTCGAACCAGTCTATATCCAGGATGTTTCCAAACTCGGACCTGAGGCAAAGAAAGAAAGAGAGTTTCTTGAATCACAGAGAATAAAATCCATTATAGTGATCCCGATTATCTGCGGTGGTGCCCTTACCGGATTTCTTGGTTTCGAGTCAATAAAAGTTAAGAAAATATGGACAAAAAATTATATAACTCTTTTAAAACTATTGGGAGAGATTATTGCCAATGCTCTGGAACGTAAAGAAGCTGAAAAAGAAATTAAATATCTGTCACTGAAGGATAAACTGACCGGCTTGTATAATCGTGCATATTTTGAAGAAGAAATTAAAAGACTTAATACCAAAAGGCAGCTTCCCCTGAGTATCATTATGGGAGATGTGAATGGTTTAAAGATCATAAATGATACTTTTGGTCACAGAGAAGGTGATAAATTATTAAAGAAGATAGCAAGGATAATAAAAAGCTGCTGCAGGGAGGAAGATATAATCGCAAGATGGGGTGGAGATGAATTTTCTATACTGCTGCCTAAAACTATAGAAGATGATGCGGAAGAAATACTAAATAGAATAAGAGATGTGTGTTTTAAAACCGGTGACCAGAAAATACCTGTAAGCGTATCTTTGGGAACCTCTACTAAAAAAGTCCACGACTATGATATCAGGATGACGGTAAAAGAAGCCGAAGACTGGATGTACCGAAGGAAATTACTTGAAAGAAGAAGTATATCCAGTTCCATAATTGCATCACTTGAAAGGACACTTCAGGAGAAAAGTTATGAAACCGAAGAACATGCAGTAAGATTGAAAGATATGGCATTGGTCCTTGGTCAATCCTTGAAACTTACAGAAAATAAATTAAATGAATTAATATTACTTTCGGCTCTTCATGATATTGGGAAAATAGCCATACCTGATGATATCCTGATGAAAAAGGGAAAATTAACCAGAAAAGAATGGGGGATCGTAAAAAGGCATCCAGAAATCGGTTTTAATATTACTGCATCATCTCCGCAGCTGGTACCTATTGCAGATGCAGTCTTATCACATCATGAATGGTGGAACGGGAACGGTTATCCTCGCGGACTAAGGGGTGAAGATATCCCATTAGTGTCAAGGATAATATCGATAGTCGATTCATACGATGTTATGACACATGACCGGGCGTATCGAAAAGCAATCAGTAAGGAAAAGGCAATGGAAGAGCTTGAAAGATTTGCAGGAACTCAATTCGATCCTACTCTGGTAAATATTTTTTTACAAAGTCTAAACAGATTATAGAAGCAATATCCTTATTTGATCAAGGGAGATTCAAAAAATGGAAGACATGCTGGTCAACATTTCTTATATAATCTCGATTGTCATAGAAATAGGAATACCTGTGATACTTGCATTCTATATGTGGAAAAAATATAGGATTTCCTGGGCAATATTTTTTCTTGGAATGCTTTTATTTCTTGTTTCACTTTCAAGAATACCGCTGAATAATGTTTTTTCATCTTATGTTACACTTAAGTTCAGCGGAGATATGGCTCTTATATTGGCCGGTTTATTTGTGTCGTTGACTGCAGGGATATTTGAAGAGGGAGTAAGGGTACTGGCATTTGGACTGATCATAAAATCCAGAAGTTATGAAAAAGCAGTCATGTATGGAATAGGGCATGGCGGCGGGGGAGAATCTATGATTTTTGTCGGTATTTCTGTTCTCGTCAGCTTTATTATTTACAGACTATTTCCGGGTATCTTACCCGCAGGCTTATTGCCGCAAATAGCCGGCGCCGAGTGGTATTTACCACTGATCGGTGCATTAGAAAGAATTCTTGCCATTGCAATACAGATTTCTCTTTCTGTTCTGGTCATGCATGCTTTCCTGAAGAGAAAGTATTATTTTATCTTGATTGCAATACTTTATCATATGACAGTAGATTTTATTTCCATTTATATAAATTATAAATTCGGAATTTTTTTAACTGAAATAATGATATTTATTTTTGCCGGGATCAGTATTGCCCTTATTTATTTTTTAAGACCCGGGAAAAGAGAATTTGAAAAAAAAGAGGTATGAAAAAAGAGTATCCTCTGTCGCTCAGGAAATTTTTTTTCATTAAAAAACCCCGAGTTATCTTTTGTCATAGCTAGCACTTTAGACTACTAAACATCTCGGGGTGCATCTTAAGAACTTTTCTCAGGGACTTTTCAAATTATTAACCTCTTTTTATATTCTTTCGAAAATAAACTTCAGTTATATTTGAAAGTTGCCTCCTGTTCCAAGATGATAAAAAGATATCAAAATTGAAAAATGTTGTCAATAGATTGAGTATATAAATCAACAGGATTTTAAAAAATTTTATATTTTTTTTAATTAATAAAAATAAAAACTATAGTAAAATAATCAGTATCAGTTAGATTGTTATTCACAAAAAATGATAATTTTTATATAGTATAAAAATATTTCTATAAACTTATGATAATATAAGCATTCTAATTGCAAGGCGGCCATTAAATGAAAAATATTAAAAACATAACGGTAATAGGACTCGGGCTTATTGGCGGATCTATGGCTTTATCTTTAAAAAACACAGGCGAAGATTTCAAGATTACAGGCTACGATATAGAAGGTGAAGCAATGAATATTGCTAAATACAGAAACGTAATCGATATTATTGCCAAGGATTATAAAGAAGCAGCGTCGAACGCAGATTTAATAATCATAGCAACTCCGATAAGTAAAATAGTCGAAGTAGTGGAACATATCAAGGATTATTTGAAAAAGGGAGCAATCATTACGGATGTGGGAAGCGCCAAGCAAAAGATAGTCAAAAGGATAAGCGAGATATTGCCTGAGGGCGTATTTTTCATAGGAGGTCATCCGATGGCCGGATCTGAGAATGAAGGAATCCTCAATGCTACCCCCGAACTATTCAGGAATACATTTTATATTCTCACTCCTATCGATACCACTATATCCGAACCGCTTGTCATGCTGCATTCCTTATTTACGAAAATTGGCGCAAAGGTGATCTCCATGGCTCCCAGGGAACATGATGAAAACGTAGCGCTTATAAGTCATTTGCCCCATATCCTTTCCACAAACCTTGTTGACATGATAGATGACGAACAAAAGAAAATGAAAAATCTCTTTAAATTATGTGCCGGGGGTTTCCGCGATATGACCAGAATAGCTGCTGCCAATACGAAAATGTGGCTGGATATAAGCCTGGAAAATAAAGATGAGCTAATAAAATCAATTGATAATTATATAAAATATCTTTCAAAATTTAAATCTTACCTTCAGAAGTACGACTCGGAATCAATAAAAGACCACTATCTTAAAGCCCAGAAAGCAAGAATCAATCTTCCTAAATATGTGGAGAAGGACATTTCGAAATTGTATGAAATCAGAGTATCAATGATTGACAGGGCAGGCGTCTTGAGTGAGATCACACAGGCAATTAGTTCACATGGAATAAATATCGAGGATATATCTATTTTCCATTCAACGGAATTCAGTGGAGGAGGAATCCTTAAAGTACTGGTTCAAGGTGAAGATGCAGGCAGGATCACAAAGGAAGCAATCGAAAAAGCCGGTTACGAAGTAAGTGTAAAAAAAGTGTTTGGCGAGTAATAATGGAAATACATGGAATAAAAAGCATAAAAGGGGAATTTAAAATCCCGGGCGATAAGTCGATTTCTCACAGAAGCGTGATCCTTTCTTCAATGATCGATGATAATGTTGCAATAGAAAATTTTTTATTCTGTCAGGACTGTATAAAAACCCTGGATATTCTAAATAAACTGGGCGTAAAAATCGAGAAAATAAACGGCAATTTAATTGTATATGGAAAGGGTATCAAAAACTTCAAGGAACCCGATGAAATACTTGATGTGGGAAATTCCGGAACAACGATCAGAATAATGAGTGGTATGTTATCTGCAACTAATTTTATGTCGGTTTTAAGTGGAGACAAATCGATAAACAGCAGACCCATGGAAAGAATAATAACACCGCTGCGGGAAATGGGTGCGAAAATCTATGGGAGGGAGAATAATACAAAGGCTCCCCTGACAATATTCGGAAGCCCTGATCTGGAAGGGAAAAAAATTGAACTAAAAGTATCGAGTGCACAGGTAAAATCCTGCATCCTTCTGGCAGCACTTAATGCAAAGGGCACGACCGAAATAATACAGCCCCAGGTTTCAAGGGATCACACAGAACGAATGCTTGAGTATTTCGGAGCTGACATAACCTATGATGGTAAATACACAAAATTAAAGCCTGGTAGAAAATTGAGTGCCAGAAAGATCTACATACCGGGAGATATTTCTTCAGCAGCTTTCTTTATTGTAGCCACTCTTATATCAAAAGATTCCCATACTTTGATGAAAGATATAGGCATGAACCCTATCAGAAGTTATTTTATCGAGATCTTGATGCAAATGGGCGGTAAAATAATCATTAAAAATCAAAGAATTATAAACAATGAACCGGTTGTGGACATTGAAACATTCTCGAGTAAATTAAATTCCATAGAAATAGAGGAGGAAAAAATACCAGGCATAATCGATGAGATACCAATATTATGCGTTGCAGCAGCCGTGGCCAGGGGGAAAACAGTCATCAGGGGTGCAGAAGAACTAAGATTCAAAGAAAGCGATAGAATAAAATCTATCGTTAGCCAATTTAAAAGACTGGGCGTAGATATAAAAGAAAAAGAAGATGGCATGATAATAAAGGGGGACGTCGACTTTAGAGCGGGTGAAGGAGTGGCAGAAAGCTTTGGAGACCATAGAGTAGCCATGTCTCTTTCGATACTGGCCTTGCTTTCAAAAGGAAATGTGACCATACTTGATTCCGATTGTATCAACACCTCCTTTCCCGGTTTCATATATAATCTAAAGAAGATTATGACACAATAAATTAGATTATTAAGTTATCAAAATAATATTACGATATTTAAAAATCATTGTTCAAAGGATGCCCGAAAATATTATAACAATAGACGGACCTGCAGGCAGCGGTAAAAGTACGGTTGCCAAGATTCTGGCAAAAGAATTGAATTTGAAATATATCGATACGGGAGCAATGTATAGGGCAATTACACTACTTGCACTACAAAATAAAGTAGATTACGGGGATGAGAAATATATATTGGAACTTGCAAGAAATTCAGATCTTGAACTGGACAGCAAATCAATAGATGCGGATAAATATACAACTGTGTGGTTAAACGGGAAAAATGTCACAAATGAAATCAGGGGCAGGGAAGTAGGATCCGCAGTTTCTGTTGTTTCGAAATTATCCGGAGTGAGAAAGTATCTAGTAGAACTGCAGAAAAAATTTATCGAAGATGGTAATGCCATACTTGAGGGTAGAGACACAGGAAGTGTCGTATGTACTGATGCGACTTTAAAAATTTATCTTACCGCGAGCTTAAACGAAAGAGTAAAAAGAAGAGATCTTCAGGTAAGAAGTCTTGGACAGATTTCTAAGAAAGATCTGATTAAAAAGGAAATAATAAGCAGGGACAGGATAGACAGCAGCAGGGAGAATAGTCCTCTTATAATACCGGATAGTGCAATTGTCATTGATACTTCTGAAATGTCTATAAAAGAAGTTGTAGATAAAATCAAAGAATTATATTTAAGGAAAAGAAATGTTAAAAACAAGACATAGCAAATCCTATCTTGTATTGCACAAAGCTATACAATTATTTCTTAAAGCAATATTTATCACGTTATTTAGAGTTCAAACAATAGACTTATTTAAAGTGCCCAGGAAAGGCAAGTTGATAATATGCCCAAATCACATAGGCTATTTGGATGCGGTATTAGTAGGAGCATTTATACCCAGGTGCATTTATTTTATGGCAAAAAAAGAGTTATACAACAATAAAATCCTGGGACCTCTTATAACTTTTTTAAATGCTTTCCCTGTCAACCGTCAATCTTTTGACAGGAAAGCATTTCGCACTTCCTTTGAAGTTTTGAATGCAGGGAATGCTATGGGTTTATTTCCGGAAGGAACAAGGTCAATGGATGGTATATTGAGAGAGGGGAGGAAAGGTATAGGATTTATAGCGGTAGAGTCGCGTGCGCCTATTTTACCTATAGCTCTGAGTGGTACAAATAAAATAATACAGAAACCACACAAGAGAATATTCTTTCCAAAGATAAAATTAATCGTAGGGGATATAATAGATGTTAATGATATTGTGAAGAGCCATGATAAAAAGGGAGCAATAAATATAATATTAGATAAGACGATGGAAGAAATAAATAAGTTATATAAAAAGATAAAATAGAAAATTAGATTTTTAATATATGGAAATAAAAACTGCAAAAAATTCAGGATATTGTTTTGGTGTAAAGAGAGCTTTAAAAATAACAGAGGAAATACTTAAAAAAAATAAGGGCAATAAAAAAACAAAAGTTTTTACGCTTGGATCAATAATACATAATTCCGGAGTCTCGGATGAACTCGCCAAAAAAGGCTTAATTTCGGTCAGAGATTTAAAAAAAATAGAACCCGGCAGTATTTTTATAATAAGATCACACGGGATGTCACCAAACCTGATAGAAGAAATCAAGGAAAAGAATTTAAAGATTATCGATACCACATGTCCATTCGTAAAAAAAGCTCAGGCAAGAGCCGGTGAACTATCCAGCAATGGATACTTTGTAATTATTATCGGGAACAAAAGACACCCTGAAGTAATGGGAATAAAAGATTATGTCTTAAATGAAAACTTTACAGTGATTGAAAATGAGGCAGACTTAGAAAGACTTCCTAAAAAAGATAAAATAGGAATCATTGTCCAAACCACCCAAATCCTGGACCGGCTGATTCAAATAAGCGGTAAATCATTAAAAAAAACAAAAGAACTTATTGTATATAATACTATTTGTGATACTACAAGAAACAGACAGAATTTTACCGAAGAACTGGCAAAAGAAGTCGATGTGATGATTATAGTAGGCGGGAAGAACAGCGCCAATACAAGAAATCTTACATCCATATCGAAAAAAATAAATAAAAAGACTTATCACATAGAAAGTTACAGGGAAATAAGGCCAGAATGGTTTAAGAAAGTAAAAAAAGTCGGAATCAGCGGAGGTGCATCTACCCCGGTAGAGGATATAATAGATGTAAAAAAAGCTATTGAAAGATTATAAATTAATATCAAAAAGAATAAGAACCTGTAAAAATAATTGTATATTTTGTTTTATAAAACAGCTTCCCGAAAATTTAAGGCCTTCGCTATATATTAAAGATGATGATTATCTTCTTTCCTTTATGTATGGTAATTTCGTGACCCTTACAAATGTTACCGAAAGAGATCTGGATAAGATAATAAAATACAGGCTGGAACCTCTTTATGTTTCAATACATAGTTTGGACAAAGATATAAGAAGGATTATTTTTAACAGTAAAAAAAGTATTTCAGGACCGGAGAATCTAAAGGTACTCGATAAAAACAATATCAAGACAAATATCCAGATAGTGCTTTGCCCTGGAATCAATGACGGCAAAGATCTGGAGGAGACTCTTTTGAAGTTGATAAGTAGCTTTAAAAATATATTATCTATAGGTATTGTTCCGGTAGGGGTCACAAGGTTTAATAAAAACTCTAAAATAAAATCTTACACCAAAGAAAATGCTCTGAAAATAATTAATAAAATAAACGATTTTAAAAAAAAGCACGGGTCTTTAAAAAAATCGGTTAATATTTTTCTTTCGGATGAGTTCTATATCCTTGCAGGCATGGATTTCCCGGAATACAAAGATTACGGGAATTTTTATCAGATCGAAAACGGGATAGGGAAGAGCACCGTTTTCCTGAAGGAAATAAATGAACAGATAAAAATTGACCATACTGCTGATAAATCAGGCAGTGATGAAGGGCCAATACTGGTGGTCACATCAGAATATGGGACAAAAGTAATAGATGAGTCTTTGAATATTATCCTTAAGAAATTAAAAACAGCAGGGAAAAAAATAGTTTCCTGTGTTAAAGTATTAGAAGTAAAAAATAAATTTCTGGGCGGTAATGTAAAAGTGACAGGACTATTAAGCGGACAGGATATAAAGGCGGCCCTGGGCGAAGAGAGCACCGAAGGATTTGAAAAAATACTTGTTCCTGCCGGAATTTTCAATGAAGAGAATTTGACAATTGATGGTTTCAATAAAAAAGACATTGAAGAAATAAGCAGCAATATAAAAATAATATCTGAAGACGGTTATAGTTTCATAAGAGAAATAATATTTAATTAGAATCAAATTTACTACGGTTATTAAAATATGGATGAAAACATACCAAAAGTTGCCATTATCGGAAGACCAAATGTAGGCAAATCCACTCTGATCAATAGAATATGCAAAAAAAGTGAAGCAATCGTTCACAAAGATCCTATGATAACAAGGGACCGTAAGTATTACATGACTGATTGGAACGGTAAAATCTTTTATTTGCTGGATACCGGTGGAATAGATTTAAAATCGAAGCAACGGATGGATATGCAGGTATTTTTACAGGCAAAAAAAGCTATAGATGAATCTGATATTATTATATTTATGGTTGATCTGAAACAACCCGTGTCTCCAATGGATGAGGAAATAGCGTCACTGCTTAGAAAAACGGACAAGGAAATAATTTTTACAGGTAATAAGTACGACGAAAAAGAAGGGGATTACTATATTGAAGATTTTTTGAAATTCGGGTTCGGGTATCCGGTAAAAATATCTGCGCTGCACGGCACAAATACGGGAGACTTTCTGGATGAAATAGTATCCAAATTTAAAAAAGATTCTATTGATATATATAAATACGAGGAAGAAAAAGTTCCCGCTATTTGTATTCTGGGCAAACCGAATACCGGAAAATCTACATTGTTTAATGCTATTATCCGAGACGAAAGGGCCATAGTGGATGAGATAGAAGGGACCACAAGGGACAGTATCGACAGCATAGTAAATATAAATAATAAAAGATATAAATTCATAGATACAGCAGGGATGAAAAGAAAAAAGAAAAAAGGGGAAGATTTAGACTATTATAGTGAACTCCGTACTTTAAGGGCAATAGAAAGCTCAGATATATGTCTTATACTTATAGATTGTATTAAAGAAGTAACAGAACAGGATCTTAAAATCATAGAAACATGTATAGAAAAGGGTGTGAGTATTTGTGTTATTTTTAATAAAATCGATATAGCGGATAAAGAGACAATCAATAATATTACAAACATGTTTCATCTCAAACTTAGATTTGCACATTATATTACTTTTTTAAAGGTAAGCGCTCTTACAAGAAAAGGGATAGGAAATATTATAAAAATGATAGATAGACTTATGGATGAGAGAAAAAAAGAAATATCCGATAACATGCTTACAGGCTTTTTTAAAAAACAGGATCAGGAAGAAACGGGTGTTTTCATTAAAGGTAAGAGATTTAAAATCAAATTTATAAGACAGTTAAAATCGTCGCCTCCGGTTTTTTTGGTTTATTCGAATATGGATGTAAAAAGAAAGTCAAATATTATAAGATATATTGAAAACAATATAAGAGATAAATTCGGTTTTACAGGT
>DATBWH010000071.1:0-6951 GCA_036514895.1 Candidatus Humimicrobiaceae bacterium | reverse complement strand
TATATATATCACAGGGATTTTCCAGTCAATTATACGCAATACCAGAAGAATCGCCGCCCCGATCAAAATAAGCATTACCGATGTCTCTCCCAGCGAACCTCCCCTATTTCCAAAAAAAAGATCTTTATATAAAGAAAGCTTATCCGCATAATAGGTAAAATTGTCATTTAACGGAGTGGCCCCGGTTATGGCATCATAATTAAAATGCGGGGGGATTATCCAGGATGTCATTTCGTTAGGAAAACTTACCGATAAAAATGCCCTTCCTGCCAGAGCCGGATTGAATATATTATATCCCAGACCCCCGAAAGCTTCCTTTACAACCGCTATAGCGAAAAAGGCACCGATCACAACCATCCATAAAGGTATCCTTGGGGGCAGAGTAAGAGCCAGAAGCAGTCCTGTGACCACTGCACTCCCATCCATTATAAATCTTTTTTTACGCAGTTTCTTTATGACGAATTCCGAAAGGACAGCGGTTGCAATGCTGGTTAGTATTATATAAATTGCATATAATCCAAAGAAATAAATCGCTGCAGCAGTGGGAAAAAGCAGAGCAAATACGACTATAAACATTATCTTATTTGTAGAAAAACCTCCCCAGATATGGGGCGCATGTGAAATCAATAATTTGTCATTTTCCATTTTTTATTTTAATCGATAACTTTTAAAAGTTGGTTTTTACCAGTTTTTATATAACCTACTATCGGTATATTTGCCGGGCAGACATAAGAACAGCAGCCGCATTCTATACAATTTTCAATATAATATTCCCTGCAAACTTCAAAGTCGCCCCCTTTTACATACCTGACATACGCCAGAGGCATAAGCTTCATAGGACATATATTCACGCATCTTCCGCAATTTATGCAGTTTTGTTCAACCGGTACCCTACTTTTCCTTACAAGTATGCAATTCATGCCTTTTGTTACCGGAAAATCGGTATTTACGATAGAAATCCCCATCATCGGTCCTCCGATAATAATATAATTAGCTCCGCTCTCTTTTTTACCGCAGCTATCAATAAGATGATCTATTGTTGTACCCAACCTTACAAGTAAATTTTTAGGAGTTTCAATTGCTCCGGTAACTGTGACTACTCTATCTATCATCGGTTTTCCTTCTATCACTGCCTCATAAACCGATTTGGAAGTTGCTACATTGTTCATTATGACTCCCACATCCATCGGCAATCCGCCAATTGGAACGGTCCTTCCGGTTATGGTCTTTATCAGTGTTTTTTCAGCTCCCATCGGATATCTCGATTCCAGCATGATTATTTTAAAAATACTGGCCAGTCCCATCTCTTCTACAAGCTTTTCCATATGGATGATAGCATCTTCCTTGTTATTCTCTATCGCTATATAAATATTTTGCGGCGAAAGTATTTTACTGATTATGTAAAGACCCATTAAAACTTCCCTGCCGTGCTCTAACATAACTCTGTGATCGGAAGTTATAAAAGGTTCACATTCACAACCATTTAAAATCAGTGTATCGATTTTTTTATCCTGAGGAGGATTGAGTTTGACATGAGTTGGAAATGTAGCGCCACCCAGACCAACTATTCCTGCTTCCCTTATTTTTTTGATTATTTCTTTCCTGTCAATGGAATCTATTATTTTTTTTAGTCCGGGGGAATCATCAGACTTTTTGATATCGAATAATTTCTTTAATTCTACCCAATTGTCCTCTCCATCTGATTCTATGATTATCGAATCCATCATTGTGCTTGTAACCGGATTTACTACTTTAATGACCCTGGTGACTTTACCGGAGATAGAAGCATGAATAGGTGCCGTAACATAACTCTGGGAATCAGCTATTTTTTGACCCGTTTTTACAACATCTCCCTTTTCTACTATGAACTGGCAGGGGGCACCTAAGCTTTGCTGAAGGGGTATGACCACTTTATCCGGAACAGGTAATATCTCAATAGGCTTTTTAGCGGTGATTTTATTTTCCGGTAGAGATAAACCTTTAAATGCTCTTTTTTTCTTTATTGCAATATTCATTTAATTTTTAAAAAGCAAAAAAACAATACGTAATTTTACTTTATATATTCTGAAAGTCCAG
Organism: Candidatus Humimicrobiaceae bacterium; assembly: GCA_036514895.1. GTDB lineage: Bacteria > Actinomycetota > Humimicrobiia > Humimicrobiales > Humimicrobiaceae > Hydromicrobium. The sequence goes on along the minus strand of DATBWH010000071.1, from coordinate 4,875 downwards.
AAGATTCATAGATATTTCTCTCGGAATCTATTATCAAGGCTTCGACACCATCAAGTGATTCCACAAGGTCCATTCCATCTTCCGGCCCCAACACAAAGACCGAAGTCGCAAGGGCATCTGCCTCTATACATGTGTCCGCTATTACAGTTGCACTTATGCAAGCATTGGCAGAATATCCTGTTCTCGGATCCATTATATGCCCTACTTCGCCTTCGGGATCATAATAACGGTAATAATTACCGGAAGTGGTAACTGCCTTATCTGCAAAAACAAATGTCGGAAGAGGTTCGATATCGGTATCTGCACTCCCGGACTTGTCGGGATTTTCCAGTTCAACGGTCCATTTCTCTCCATCCGGCTTGATTCCCATCGCATATAGATCCCCGCTTATGTTTACAAGGGCTTGCTTTATTCCAAATCCTTTTATGATTTTCATTGCCTCATCGACTGCGTATCCCTGAGTAATGCCATTCAGGGTAATGACCATTCCATCCACACTAAACTCTATTCTGTCATCACTTACAATTATCTTATCGGAGCCAATCACCGGGAAAGTCTCCTCTACTCTCTGGGCCTGGACTTCCGGGCTCTCTTTCCACAACTCGCCTACTGACCAGAGATCAAGTAAAGGCTGAACGGTAATATCAAAACACCCGCCGGTAATATTGTAGTAATCGATGGAACTATTTATAAGGTTTAGAAAATCAGGTGAAGGATCATCCAGATAACCATTTTTGTTCAAAAAAGATGCTTCGCTGTTCTCATCATAAATCGAGGCTACGTCCCCAATTTCCTTTATTCTTTCAAATGCAGCATTTATGGCTTCATTACCGGTCTCTTCATCAGAAAATACGGTAATTGTCATATAACTTCCCCACATATCCCGTGTTTCTTCTATTCTTTCAATAGTGCTGAATTTACAGGAACCAAAAGACAGAAATAAAAAAACTGCTATTAAAAAAATACTCAATAAACAAAGTACTTTTATTTTCTTTTTAAAAATTGGCACTAAAAACTCCCCCTCTTTTATAATTTTTGATTATTGTATTTGGGATCAATAATTTTTATGTAACTTATCCTGTGATCTTCTAAACTTTTGCAACAACGAATTTTTAACCAAACTCACGTCATTATACTCTATTGGCTTATCTTTTTCTATATCTTTTTTTAAAATGCAGCCTTCTGAAATCCCAATAGGCAGAAGGTTTTCATTCTTTGCTTTGCCGTACCTTTCGATGAGTCCATAGACCGTATATCTACCGATTCCATCGATTATTTCACCGGCTTTTAGATCTTTTTTAGCCAGCGTTATGACTTCTGACACCAGGCCGTGATCCGGTATAATCGTAGGTTCATCATAAAAATATGCTCTGGCAACAGATAGAGGTGTCTCAATACTTGTGAGATGATAGGGTCTATAAAGAAGATAATAGGGACCGCTTCCCAGCATAAGATATTCAAGGTCAGCTCTCACCATCTTATTTTTGGTTGTATAAATTAAAAAAACACCGGGAGCAAGATTTCCAATTGCAAAGTCAACAACTCCTTTTCCTGATAATATTCCGCCATCTTCTTTTGGCCTGAATACATTCACCAGGTCTTTTATATCTGCTTTCGGACCATGCATTCCCCTGCAGTCGGGTACCAGTCCTGTAGAATTTGAAACACAGGCCATTTCTATCATCGATTTTGTGCCATCTACAAATGAGGTCATCATGTTAGGGCTCGACCCCTTACTCTCGGCATATTCCTTAAGCGTAGCCGGGTTTGCATATCTGTCCAGAGGATTATTTTTACCTTTTCCTGCTGCAATCACCTCGAATCCCAGAGTATCAGCAAAATCATAAAGTTCTTTCAGGGCGGCTGGCTCATCTCCGGCCGATACGGTATATACAACACCGGCTTCATCTGCCATCTTTTTCAGATATGGCCCTATGGTCACATCTGCCTCTACGTTTAAGGTTATTATATGTTTTTTATATGATATGGCAGTGGAGGCTATAAATGCTCCGGCTTCAGGACTACCGGTTGCATCTATAATCACATCCACATCATCGATAGCAAAAAATACATTAAGATCGTCCGCTACTATAAGCTTGCCTTTTCCGGCTTGCTTATTCAACTTCTCCCTGATGCCGTTTTGAAGGGTACTGCCTTCCGTTATGATTTTACTTATATTGTCATTTTCCTGATCCAGTCTATTTGCGGCCCCCACCAGTACGATCTCGTCATCATTTATCTCCAGTTCCTTAAGTATAGCAACAATCCTGCCAATATCCCGGTTTGCTACCGCTAAAACCTGCATGCCATCCAGATCCCTGAGATGGGATATCAGGGTTTTACCCATCTGCCCTACTCCTGCAATGGCAACTTTTATGGATTCCCCTTTTTCCCCAAGATTCCTTAATTTTTTATTTAGACCAAGCATAAAATCTCTTAAAAAGAATGATTTCAGGATAAACAGGAGTAATTATATTACAATCTAATCCATCAATAAACTAAAATCCATGTTTTGAAACCTCATGTCAATCAAATGACAGAGATTCAAGCATACTTTCTATAACGTTATCTGAAAATGTCCGGTAATATATATCCGAAACTTTTATAAGCAGGTAAAGCATATTGTCCTGGTTTATGAAGATGATACTAATGTCCAGGCCTTCATTATTCTCACCGGGATGAATGTAATTTATCTGTGTGTAAACTACTCCATTGACTTCCCCGGTACTTTCGGTTTTTTCGATCTCTGAATCTTCACCGGGGTCAACTATATCCCTTATTAATTCCTCCGCAAAATCCGAATACTGTTCTTCGAAATAGATATAGCCTTCTTTTAAGACCCGTATCCGAACAGCAACATTTATATCATCGGAATCCGGTATAAAATTTATTTCTAGCCCTTCATTACTTTCATTATCTTCATAGCTCCATCCATCAGGATAGAGCAAGGAAAATCCATATGACTCATCTTGATACATTTTTCTTGAATTAAAAGTGGCATCTGAGATCTCCCCTTCCGTTATTTCATAATGAGATTCTTGATCCGTAAAACTGCTTCCAAATACCCGGATCCTGTAATCTCCGACCGGCCAAAGTTCATCATTGGTTATCTCAAAGACAATATAACGAGGTAAATAATAATCCATCTCAATAGTAATTTCCTCTTCACCCAATAACTCATCATCGCCCCGATACCACCTGACTCCTACGGTCTCGCCTTTTGTCTGGCCATTGAACTTTAGGCATGTGTAAATAATTTCATCGGGATAAAAACCCTCCTTGGCTGAAACAGGTTGCCCGGCTTCATCTATTTCATTTGATAAAACCACATCAATCAATTCCATTTCAGGATACTCTATTATAAAATCCGCACTGGTTATCAAACTGCCATTATGGTAAAATTCCACTCTGTAATTTCCCGGTTCCCCTATAATACCTGCTTCTGCGCTGGGAGTGACGTAGTTTGAAAGATAACCTTCGATATATCCGGAGCCTTCACTGGAATATCTGTCAGTGGACTGTGCAATGACTTCTTCCGAGTCTTCGTTTATCCAGATAAACTTCCATATGCCGCTGGCCCTGACTCCTGATACTTCGATTGTTGCGAAAATCTTCTGAATTCCTATATCAAAACTATTTTTAGTATCCAGGGGAGAAAAAGTAACCGGGTCTATCTCACTACAAATTATTAAATCGCCAAACTCTGGCTGACGGGTGCAGGAAGAGATTGGAATAATGGAAAACAGCATAAAAACAGCAATAATTACAAATACCGTTATTCTTTTTATCATATAATTTTTCATTTTTATCATGTGATTATTTTAAAGGTTCTTACAATAAAATGACATATTTTTCATAACAAATTTCCATTGACTTTTTAAGGACATTGGAACAGAATAATTGTTCATTCTTTTAGGAAGCAGAGCTAAAATCATGATTAAATCATTTAAAAAACATAAAGAGTTTATACCAAAATTAATCGCAATAGCATCTCCTATAATATTGCAGAATTTTCTCACTTCTGCTTTAAATTTTGTAGATGTATTTATGGTCGGCCAATTGGGTGAAAAAGAAGTCGCCGGAGTGGGCATAGCCAACCAGATATACTTTCTATTTATAATGTTTGTATTCAGTATAGCTACTGCCACGGCAGTCTTTACTGCGCAGTACTGGGGTAAAAAAGACGTTAAAAATATACATTCAAATCTTGGAATCGGTATTACATTCGCCCTGACATTTTCTTCTCTTTTCACCCTGGCCATTTTCTTGTTCCCGAATGCTCTTATAAGACTATTCAGTAATGACCCGCAGGTAATCGATCTTGGAGTACAGTATATAAAAATAATCGCATTCAGTCTGATCATGACTTCCATATCAATCGTTTATGCTACGATACTTCGAAGCACAGAGCATGTAAAGTTCCCTATGGTTGCCAGTCTTATAGGACTTACAGCCAACACGTTTTTAAATTATTTACTTATTTTCGGAAAATTCGGTTTTCCCAGGTTAGGTGTCCAGGGCGCAGCTATTGCAACAGTCATTGCCAGGGCCATCGAGTTTGGCATCATACTTGGTTTTACTTATCTAAAAAAATATCCTATAGCTGCAAGACTGAAGGATATTTTCAATTATTCAAAAAAGATGGTAAGAAGCTATACAAAAATATGGCTGCCGGTCATGGGACAGAGCGTAGGATGGGCACTGGGATACAGTATGTACAGCGTTATATACGGACATATAAGTACCGGAGCACTTGCTGCTTATAATATAGCCTGCTCTATCGAACGTTTGAGTCTTATGCTTTTTACGGGCCTTGCCGGTGCATGCGCCATTATGGTTGGCAACAGAATCGGGGCCGGTGAGGAGCATAAAGCA
>DATBWH010000070.1:0-11192 GCA_036514895.1 Candidatus Humimicrobiaceae bacterium | reverse complement strand
TTTGTCCACTAAAAATCATTACCTGTTTATATATTTGGATAACCCCTCCGCTATTTTCTCTAGCGAGTTTTTAAATTCCGGATCGGCTTCACATGGAGAAAAATATTTAAGGTCCGATTCCCTTACGCTGTCGCTGTAGGGGAGCTTGCCAAGGATTACAAAATCCCCCAGGTTATCCCTTATCATTTTTTCTTCCTCTTCAGCCCTTACCTTATTCACCACAACAAAGAGGTTTTTAATTCCAAGGTCCTGAGACATCTTTCTTACGGTCCAGGCAGTCTGTACACTTCTAAGTCCTGGTTCCACTACAATGATCAAAGCATCCATATTTTCACATGTTCCTCTTCCCAGATGTTCTATCCCCGCTTCCATGTCCAGGATCACAATCTCTTCCCGATTGACCACAAGATGTCTGAAAAGGTTTTTAAGCAGGACATTTTCCGGACAATAACATCCGCTTCCACCGGCTTTTATCGTGCCTGCAACCAGCAGTCTTACTCCATCGATATCTATTCCGAATTTTTGAGGGATATCATCTACTTTAGGATTTAATTTGAATAATGCTCCATATCCTCCAGGTTTTGCTCCGGTTCTTTCTTCAATCAAGTCCTTCATCTCTATCAGGGGCACGATCTTTAAAGCATCTTTATAATCTAATCCCAGAGCCGAAGCCAGGTTTGCATCAGGATCCGCGTCAACTGCAATCACCTTGTAGTTTTTATTAGCATAATACTTTGAAAGACATGCCGCTAGCGTGGTCTTTCCAACTCCGCCCTTTCCGGATATAGCAATCTTCACTTTAAAAAAACTCCTGTTTATTTCTACATTATCTCTTGATATCAAAATTACTGAACCTGCATTACCATCTTCCACTGGCACCGCCGCCTCCGGAGGATCCTCCTCCAAAACCGCCTCCTCCACCGGAAGATCCGCCGCCGCTGCGAAATCCGCCGCTTCCGCCGGTCCAGGAAGACGACCTGGTCTTTTTTGGTATGGTCACTTCTTTTTTATCGTTATAACCGCAATTGGAACATAATCTTTCTACAAGACTTTTACCGGTCTCCGCATAGGTAGCTGCTTTTAGTATAGTTGTCGTTATCTTCAATTTGAATTTTCTGCACCTGGGACATCTTTTTTTAAAGAAATTAATAAGTACAGCAATGATAACTATTATAAATGGGATTGGGAAACAAAACGCCCAGCCAAAAGGAAATTCCGAAAAAATATTGCCTGATGACACTTCGGGTGAAGTTTCGGTGGCAATTGGCGGTTCCAGGCCTTTTTCTTCGTAAATCTGCCCGGCAATAACCATAATTGCATCGTAAAGACCCGTATAGAAATTACCTGCCTGAAAAGCAGGAACTATTACATCGTTTACGATCTCACCTGCTTCAAGATCCGTTATTACGCCCTCCAGACCATACCCTACTTCTATCCTTAAAGGTCTGTTTCCGGGCTCACCTTCGGTACAAATCAATATAAGGAGCCCGTTGTCTTCTTTCTCTTTTCCTATTCCCCATCTTTCAAAAAGTTCTACTGCATATTCTTCCACCGTGACTCCCTGCAGACTATCCACTATTGCTACGGCTATCTCACTGCCTGTCTCCCTTTCTATTTTATAGACCAGTTCTTGCAATTGGGATATGGACCCGGAGTCCAAAAGCCCAACATAATCATTTATATAACCTGAAGGTTCCGGATAATTCACATCCTGGGAAAAAATAAAACCCGGATAGAAAAAGAAACAGATTAAAAAAAGTATGAAAAAGAAAACTAATCTTTTTTTAAATTTATTTAACATAAGTTTCATCTCTTACTCTAGTTCCAGATCCACCTCGGGAGCTGTCTCCGCTCCCTCCTGAGATTCGAAGAATTCTTTTTCCTCGAATCCAAACCAGCCGGCAATTATATTTCTCGGGAATAACTTGATATAGGTATTATAATCTCTGATTGCTTCATTAAATCTCCCTCTCTCGGTTGTAATCCTGTTCTCCGTGCCTTCGAGCTGGATCATGAGATTTTCCACCGTTGTGCTTGCCTTAAGCTCGGGTGTGTCTTCGACAACCACCCTGATGTCATCAATAAGGGAACCTATTTCTGCATTTGCATTTTCGATTTCGGCCGGTGTCTCTGCATTGCTTATACCAGCTCTGGCTTCTGCTATAGATTCAAATATATCTTTTTCGAGCTGCATGTAAGCTCTGGTGCTCTCGGCCAGATTCGGTACGAGATCAAGCCTCCTCTGATACACATTTTGCACCTGAGCCCAGGCACTTTCAGTTTCTATCTCTTTTGCCGTCATCTTATTTCTGGAATCCACCACATAAGCAACCAAGACTATTCCGATAATGATTATTACTGCTACGAAACCTATGATACATCCTAAAGTGATTTTCTTACGCATAAGCTCAAAACTCCTCTTACTTTTTTTTACAAACTTTCACCACAGCAGGTCTTATCAGAAAGTTATCTATCATATAACCCTTTCTTATGACTTCCAGTATGTCACCTTCATGAAAACCCTCGATAGATTCAGTTACGGCCGCTTCACAGACTTCCGGATTGAATTGTTCTCCCTTCGGATCAATGACTTTGACATTCTCTCTCCCCAGGAGTTCGATCAAATTCTCATAAATCATTTTTATACCCCTGTAAAAATCATCGTCTTCCTTTTTCAATTTCTTTCCGGCTTCAAGCGCTATTTCAAAGTTATCTATTACAGGGAGGAGTTTTTCTATTAGATCCTTGTTTGCTCTCTTTATATGCTCCAGATGTTCTTTTAGCGTCCTTTTCCTGTAATTATCATAATCCGCCTGTAATCTTTTGATTCTATCCAGATGTTCTTCCTCGGTCTTTTTATAATTCTCCAGCTCTTTTCTTAAAATTTCTATCTCTTCTTCAAGTTCTTCCACTTCAAGTTCTCTTTTTATTTCTTCCCCGGGAAGATCTTCGGCTGCTTTCTTTTCAGGTTTTTTAAATTCCGTCATCTGCTCCGTATCCTCACCATTACCGGAATCCTTTTTCATATGGCCGAAATCTTTATGATTTTTATCTTTTTTACTCATATTTTTTGACACACTGCTTTCATAGAAAATTTCAATCAGAAAATAAATTAAATTATATAATAGGAACGAAGTTTTTTAAAACCTCTAATTTCTGCTGCTGCCTATCACAGTAACATCAAGACTAGATTTAATCTCATCAATATAGTAGCGCCCATCACAATCTACCGGGGCAAAATGAAAATGGGCAATAAACTTTTCACCATTCTCGGCCGCAATGTTCTGTATTTTAACTTCTATTATTATTTTTTCACCAGGCTTCAGTCCTGCTATTACAGACCCTATTTTTTCGGGTTCCACTATTTCCGTATCCGTGTCTGAAGCTGTAGTTACGGTAGTAACTCCGGTAGATGTATTGGTAACGGTTATGGTAGTATCTGTAGTTGTTGTCATTATTCTTTTTTGATTAACAGGACCTTCTGCGGTTTTTTTAGTGGTCTCGGTTACAGTAACAGTTTTAATCAAACCATCTGCACTGAATGTAGTCGTCTCCTCGGTCTCAGTGGTACCATCGAAATTCCTCCAATCTGAAATATAAGTAGAATAAATATCCTCATTCGAATAGTAGTATTCACCGGTAGGATCCCATATATGTACCTCCCATAATGGGGAAATTTCCATCTCCTCATCAGGGTTGGGTTCAAGTTTGAGCCATAACATTATCGGCTGAACATCAATAGTTACATTACCAGTGTTGGTTAATTCATAGGGTTGATAAAACCACTCTCTTCTGGCAATAGTATTACTGCTGGAAGTGGTAAGCTTATTTAGAGTAATAGAATAAACAGGTTTTGGGATTGCCACCACATTACTGGATACTACACGTCCTGCCTTATCCAGGGTCCATAAGGTATAATAATATGAATTTCCGCTTATTATATCGCTATCAATATAGGAGCTGGCATTTATATTGTTAAAGGTAACTATAACATCGTCATCGGGATACTCCGGATTTACACAGGGATCCTCTACCCTGACCAGTTTATATGAATCAAAATCCACATCGATACTTGAATTCCAGCTTAAATAATTGGCATTTCCCTGCTTATATCCTGTCAAATTGGAAGGATACGGCACACCCATATCTGTGGTTACTATTACATTTGAAAAAACTGGTGCGCTTGTAAATCCATCACTGGTTATTCCCCAGACAGCAATTTCATTATTACCTGGTCCTAATACAACTTCATCTAATTCGAACACACCCAGATCATCACTTACAACTTCACCCACTATCTTATCATTGACCTGAATAGAAACCCGGGAAGAAGGAAGGTGACTCCCCTTAATATAAACCAAGGGGTTACTTTCCGTGGAATAATAGGTATCGATTATTTCTTTTAAATTATCGGAATTTTCGAAAATTTTATATTCGACTTTTTGAGGTACGCTTAAATATAAATCAAATTCTGTAGGATTGCTTTCTTTTCCGGAAGGACTAATCGATACCAGCTCTATGGTATTCTTTCCTTCGTTTATTATTATTCCGTTTAAAGTTTCAAAATTACCATTGTTATCAACAACTACGATGCCTGGTTCCAAAATACCGTTTATGTAAACTTCAATAGTGTTCCCGCTATCAGCATAACCCTTTATAAAGATTAATTCTCTTTCCCCGCTGCCATAAATCACTTCTCCTGACTCGTGGGATAAAACTACCGGAGAACTCACTATCCGATCTTTTAACTCGGTAAGTCTGTTGTTGATATCATTACCTGACTCATCGGTGTCATTACCGGCCTCTTCGCTGGTCTCCTGTGTTAAATCAGTACCATCTAAAAAACAGCCGGTAACATACGCTAAGATAAGCGACAGGCAGAGAAGTAAGATTAAAATTATTTTTGTCTTTTGAATCATAATCTTAGCTAAACATTATATCAAATATCATAAATTATTCTTTAAAAAACATTTATTATATAAAAGTTTTATCGAAAATTATTTTCCACTTACCATTTTCCTCTACCAGATAAATATATTTCTTGTATTGTTTGATTTCCCCATTTTTATAGCTGACCTCAAACTCCGCCACTACTTTGCTCATTTCATTTTCATACCCGAGATAAACGGTCCTATTTACCTCTATATTAGCTATATCTGAAAGTATGTTTTCAAATTCACTAATATATTTTTCCCTGCTGATATTATTCCTATCTTTATCAGGGAGTAAGTTTGTATAAATAAAATCCGCATCTTTATTTTCCAGAGACTGAAAAAAGTCGAAAACTGCTTTTTCGGGTTCAGTCTTGAAAAAATAAGTTATATCAAATTTACCATCATAATTTCTGCAGGCAGGCAGGATAATAATAACAGCCAGTAGCAGGATTAGTAAAATATAAAATTTCTTTTTAAACACTTTTTATTTTTTTAAACTTTAAAAATCTCTTTGACTCTTTTCAGGACCATCGTATTTTTGATCTGCCCGGTCAAAAAATCTCTGTCTATTCCCAATCCATTTTCAAGATCGCTTTTGCTTACCATATCCGAAAGATCCTTATTTTCAAAACATCCGTGTATGGTTTCAAGGACACTCCCCGCAGTGGCATCATACTCATAACCGCCCTCGAGCAGTATTCCGATCTTATCGCGGCAATGTTTATGGCTTAAATAAGAGATGATATACATTATCTTATAATATGATTCTTCTACAAGGTTGAGGGAAGAAAGGGTATCAAGATAATGTGAATCATATCCCGCACTTACCAAAAACAATTCCGGGTCAAATCTTTCCATAACAGGTATTATTATATCCAGTAATGCAGCTATATAATCGGGGTCTCCGGTTTCACCCTTAAAAGGAAAATTCATATTGAAACCCGTTCCCCTACCCCTTCCGATCTCGCTAAAATTTCCCGTTCCCGGGTAATGAGGATACTGGTGGAAAGAAATATAAAACACATTGCTGTCGTCATAAAAAAAATCCTGTGTTCCATTTCCATGATGTGCATCAAAATCGATTATGGCAATTTTTTTGATGCCATATCTTGCCTGTGCATATCTGGCACTGAGAGCAGCATTATTGAAAATACAAAATCCGCTTCCATGATTTCTAAAAGCATGGTGACCCGGAGGCCGGATAACCGCGAAAAATTTATGGGACTTATTGCTGTCATCAAAGATCAGATCCAGACCTTCAAAGCAGCCTCCGGCTGCCAGAAGCGAACAATCATAGGTATATTCTGTTACTGCTGTATCCGGGTCCAGGTAAGAAATACCTCCCATTTGCGATAAATCCTTGATTTCTTGAATATAATCCTTATCATGGACCATCTCGACTTCTTTACCAGTAGCAGTGCGTGGTTTCCAGAAAGCGATCCTGTCTTTTAAATCCCATCTGCCAATTGCTTCTTTGATTGCGACAAGTCTGTTTGGATTTTCCGGATGACCCGGTCCATTGGAGTGTTTCAGGTAAAAATCATCATATATTACATACATAGTTTTTGACTTCTAATCGCAATTCATCAATCTTTTAACTTCTACTGGTCACTTAGATATTCCAGAATAGCTTCTACTATATTCTCGCTTATCTTTATCTGATAACCGGATTCCTTCAATCTTTCTCTTTCTTTTGGATTTGAAATAAAAGCAGGTTCCACCATAACCGATGTCATATTGGTCTCCTTGAGGATGGCATAGTTCGCTCCGTGAACCCTGCAATCCTGGACTTTCAAATTACCGGTGATCCTATCCTGAATAAGATTTGCAATTCTATATCCGGGAATCGAATGTGATTTAAGGCCCTTAAAATAAAAACAGCTGCAGCCGTTGGCATCTTTATCGATCGAGTAATTCAAATTTATACTTACCAGTAGATCGGCATTACTTCTATTCGCATACTCGATTCTATCAGATAAAAATAGGTTATGCTTTTCGTCAATGCTAATAGAAAGTAAAGTCTCTATATCATATCTGGTTAATATATCCCTGCAAAAATTCACTACGCTTCTGCAGATATATATTTTTTCATTTAAATATTTATCACTGCTGTTCATATCCTCTATATTTTCACTGTAATCCAGAATTATTTTGTTTTCCCTGAGTTCTTTTTTCCTATCCGGACTTTTGATCAATGGAAACTGGGAAGTTTCTTTTGATATTATGATCCTCTTTAAGCCTTTAAGACTTTGAATTGTTTCCTCTCCTGCTATCCCGTCATCGGCGATATTCATATCTTTTTGAAAACCCACAAGCGCCTGCTGGGTTTTTTCGCTAAATATTCCATTCTCGTCATAAGAATAAAAGCCAAGTGTCTTAAGCCATACCTGAAGAGTCCTTACGTCATCCCCTCTAAAAGGAGGGTACTTCAGATATAACATCCTTTCACCGATTTTATATCCGGCATCCACTAATTCCTGCCAGGTTTCATGATCGATCACACCTGTTACGAGAAGTCCTCTGTCCTGCTGAAATTTTCTGGTCGCATTCTCAGTCTCAGTACCAAAAATGCCGTCAATATCGGTTACTCCAAGATTATAGCCAAGCAGCTTCAATCTTCTCTGAATATCCGTGACTTTTTCACCGGATGAATTTTTCTTTACTATTTCCAATTTATTCGTTTCCAAAAAAGTGGCTTAAAATAAAAATTATACCTTGCTCTGCTGATGATCCAGACTATATAAAAATCTATCTGCATATACTGCGGCTACTGCTCCGTCCGCAACTGCGGTTATTACCTGCCTGAGAGGCGTATTTCTGACATCTCCGATTGCAAATATTCCAGGCATAGAAGTTTCCATCTTAAAGTTTGTTATTATAAAACCTCTCTCATCCAGTTTCACAAGATCTTTTACCGGTTCCGAATTTGGTTTCCATCCGACATATTCGAAAACCCCATCGATTTTCATCTCATGTGTCTTATCTTCATTTTTATTCCTTAATAAGATCTTTTCCAGTTTATCCTTGCCAAGGAATTTTTCTATCACACAGCACCACAGAAACTCTATCTTTTTATTCCCGAATGCCCTGTTCTTTAAAATCTCTGCTGCCCGAAGCTCATTTCTTCTGTGGATTATATATACCTTTTTCGCAAACTTTGCCAGAAAAATTGCTTCCTCGATCGCCGTATCTCCGCCTCCTACAACGGCAACTTCTTTATCCCTGTATAAAACTCCGTCACAGGTACCGCAAAAAGAAATACCCCTGCCAATAAACTTATCTTCCCCTTCGACACTCAACCTATCCGGACTTGCTCCCGTAGCAATTATTAATGCATTTGAACTAATCAGTCTCTCGTTTCCCTGACACTTAAAACTGTATGTCTTTCCCTTTTCCGTCTCTTTAGCTTTCTCGATAGAGTTTATGGGAAAATAATCCCACACCCTGATATCGAACCTTCTGCAATGTTCCACCAGATTCTGGGCAAGCTCAAAACCGGCAATACTTTCCTTAAAGCCCGGGTAATTTTCGATAGAATCCGTATTTATTATCTGGCCGCCGGCCATTTTTTTTTCTACTATTTCAAAATCAAGCCCGGCTCTTCTTGCATACAATGCGGCACTGAGTCCGCCCGGACCTGCACCTATAATGACAAGATCAGTTTTTATTTCCTGCATATCGGCCAAACTCCTGAATTTTTTTAAACTTTTTACATAGATACAAGAATATAATATATCTAATATTATAGATAATTAGAATTTAAAATAAATGAGTAATTGGTCGTATATCAAAAATATTGTCATTAGGGAGACTTGGCTAATAAAAAATAACCGAGAATTTTCTAAAGATGCACCTATCTATAGATAAAGCTATCTTATCAATAGGATTCTTTTTGACGGAATGCGTTATTTTGACTTATACTTGATCCTAGTATTTTTTCGCAGCTTCTTTAATTCTTTTTTCGAGCTCTTCCTCTGATTTTACACCTTTGATATCCAGATCCAGATCCATTAAAAACCTTATTGCGCTTCTTACAATCACAGTGTTTGCTATCTTATGGCCTCCGGATTTTTTACATTCGATACCAAGATTTTCCAGGTATGAAACCATACCGGAAGGCATGGTTATAGGTACCCTAAAATAATCCTGCTTTCTTTCTACCATGTTTACTCCTTGCCATAATTGTATTGTATTTTTACGTATATGAGTATAATCACTAAAAACCAAATTGTCAAATAACTACCTGTGTCAGAATGTCCCATTTTATTAAACTAAAAATACTTGAATTCCCTCATCCCTTTTACAAAGTTAGTGATTTTTTACCCGTTACACCTTAAAATAATAATGATGAAAAAAATAAGAAAAAAAGAAGAGGTCATAAAAATATCCGTAATCGGAGGCAGCCAGGTAGACAATGAAATATATGATCTTGCTTATGAAGTCGGAAAAGAAATAGCAAGAAACGGTGCGGTACTTGTTTGCGGAGGTCTTTCCGGAATAATGGAAGCTTCCTGCAAGGGAGCCAGGGAGGAAGGCGGACTTACGGTAGGAATACTCCCCACTGCAAATGAAAATGATGCAAATAAATATGTCGATATAATAATCCCGACAGGAATGGGTTATGCCAGAAATGTACCGATAATACTTTCATCACATGCGGTGATTGCAATCGACGGCAGTTGCGGTACCCTTTCAGAGATTGGTTATGCACTGACTTATGATAAACCTATCATCGGTCTTAAGACCTGGGAAGTCAGATCATACTACGGTGAAAACATGCCATTTATAATAAGAGCAAAAACTGCAAAAGAGGCCGTAAAACTAGCCATAAAAGAAGCAAGAGATTATATAAAAAAATCACAGTGATTTATAGCTGATAAATTATATAAGCAGATACGCGCGCGGAACTCGCACTGATTTATTAATCAAGAAAACGCTTTGACAAAATTTATCTGCAGGTTTGACAGAGACGATTTCAGATTTTCCTTCTCCCCGGCACTTATTTCATCCATTAAAACTTTAAGCAGAGCATCGAAAGCATCTATTGCTAGTTTGGCCTGCTGTTTATCTTTATATTTATCATTTACTCCTATAGGAATTCCCATTTTTTTATAGGCAAGACTTGAAAGCGACATCATCATCTGTGTTATGATATCCCTGGTGGTCAGCTTGTCGATTTCTTCCTGGAGCTTTTTTATCATTTCTTCTTCACTCTCTCTGGTCCCCTCTTCCTTTCCGCCCAGACTTTCTTTCACAAATTTATCTTTTAATTCTTTATCTTCTCCATCACCCTTTGTAACTTTTTTCTTTTTCTTTTTATCTTCTTTTGCCATATTTAATCACCTTTCTCCGTTTCGATTTTATTCAGAATCATATTTAATCAGTGAAAATACATCATAATCCTTTAGAATCTTCCTTGGATTTAGAAACTCCAATTCTATTAAAAAACAGAAACCTACAACTTTTCCTCCCATATTTTCAACAAGTTCAGCTTTGGCTTTCGCCGTACCGCCGGTTGCAACCAGATCATCTACTATCAGGATCCTATCACCTTTTTTAAAAGCATCCACATGTATTTGCAGGATATTTTTGCCATACTCCAGGTCGTAGGAAGCCTCGCGTGTTTTATATGGAAGCTTTCCCGGCTTTCTGACCGGAATAAAACCCACACCCAGCCTGTAGGCAACTGCGGCACCGAATATAAAGCCTCTAGCCTCTGCACCCAGTACGGCATTTATCTTTTTCCCCTGCCAGTGTTCGACCATTCTGTCCACAGAATATCTGAATGCCTCCCCATCGCTCAGAAGGGTGGTAATATCTCTGAATACTATACCTTTTTTTGGAAAATCAGGAATGCTTCTTATTTTCTTTTTTAGATCCAATTATTATCCTTTCTGAAAATATTTACCCATCACAAAATATTTTATAATATAAAAATATATAATAAAATATTATATATTTTTAAAAACTTTGATTTCATCTATAAGCGAGTTTATCAGATAATCGATATTCATTCTTTCAAAACCCAGTTGTGATAAAATTTCATCCGCTGAATATTTCTGCCCGTAATTCCACAGTTCCCTGAGGAAAAGACCTGCTTTTTTATTTTTATACTAACCGCGGCCGAATTTTTCATATATATATTCTTTAAGCTGAGACTGAAATATCCAGGCTCTTATATAATTGGTACAATAAAAACCATTATCAACATCCCTTAGATAATTTACTGCCGGATAATCCATCAAATTTACTCCGGAC
>DATBWH010000069.1:0-3825 GCA_036514895.1 Candidatus Humimicrobiaceae bacterium | reverse complement strand
GGGAAAAGGTCCTGCCCTGACGCTGCTTCTCGCCGGTCCGTCTCTATCGCTTCCAAGCATGATTGTACTCGGAAGAATTCTGGGAGTAAAAAAAACACTGACTTATATAGCTCTGGTCGTGATCATGGCCACTTTTACTGGAATGGCTTTTGGACATTTTTTTAGGTAGAAATTTTAAATTGATTTTAATTATAAAAAAAAATTATAAATGGAAGGAACTGGTTTTATGAAGATTCAAATTTTGGGAACAGGTTGTCACAAATGCAAGCAGGTTGAAGCCAATGTACTGGAAGCGGTTAAAAATTTAAATATCAATGCAGTTATTGAAAAAATCACCGATATAAACCGGATAATAGATTTCGGAGTAACTGCAACTCCGGCCCTGGCCGTGGACGGAGAGGTCAAATTTTCAGGTAGGATCCCTTCGGTTGAAGAGATAAAGGATATCATAAAATAAAATAATAACGGGTAAAATAAAAATTAAAAGGGAAATCAAAGAATTAAATTATAAGGCAGAAAATTTATAAAAAATTATGAAAAAAATTTATCTTGATCATAATGCCACAACTCCAATAAATAAGCTAGTTGCGAAAGTATTAGAGAAAAGTAACAGGTACTATTATGGAAATCCTTCATCTCCATATGATCCCGGTAAGATAAGCAGACTGGAGATTGAAAAAGCCAGAGAAGAAATAGCAAAATTTATTAATTGCGACAGGGATGAACTGATTTTTACAAGTGGTGGAACGGAGTCCAATAATCTTGCCATAACGGGTTCTTTAAATGCATTATTTCAAAAAACAAAACAGGAAGAAAGACATATCATAACCAGTCAGATAGAACACTTATCAGTATTAAGTGTTTTTAGAGAACTTGAAAAAAGAAGTGGCCGCTTTAGAGTGACTTATCTGCCTGTGGATAAATATGGGTTTGTTGATCCAAATTCTTTGGAATCTTCTATTGATGAGCATTCTGAACTCATATCGATAATGTTTGCTAACAATGAGATTGGAACGATTCAGCCAATTAAAGAAATGGTAAAAAAAGCGAAATCAATAAAAGAAAATATTTTGTTTCATTGTGATGCCGTTCAGGCTCTGGGAAAGATCAAGATCGATGTAAGGGATCTGGGTGTGGATCTGCTTTCTGTTTCTTCTCATAAAATTTATGGGCCCAAAGGAGCCGGGGCATTATATATAAAAAAAGGTGTGGAGGTTAATCTTCTTTTCTACGGAGGGCATCAGGAGAAGGGTATTAGACCCGGAACCGAAAATGTTTACTCGATAATAGGTTTTGGCCTTGCCTGTAATTTATCCAGAATCAGTCTCGATAAAAATATAGCGTTTCTTGCAGAACTAAAAAAATATTTAACGAATAGATTGCTGGAGGAGTTAAAAGAGATAGTCGACATAAGAATAATCAGTCCTGAAAATAATTGCCTTCCCAATACACTTGGTATTTGTTTTGAAGGTATCGATAATGAATTACTTATATCACTGCTTAACAAAGAAGGTGTTTATATTTCTTCAGGTTCTGCTTGTACTTCTGATAGTCTCGAACCATCACATGTACTTCTTGCAGCAGGACTTTCACCGGAACTTGCAAGGAACACAGTAAGGATTTCGCTCGGTATTGGGAATACTAAAAAAGAACTTGAAATAGCGGTTAAAAAAATAAAAGAAATCATATTAAAAAATAAATTAATATTAAAAAAGAGTAATAGAAATGCTGGTTGAAAGTTATAAAATCATAGAGATTCTTCTCTGTCTTGCAGATGTAAGAAAAATAAGGGTTATAGCCATGATATCTAATGATGTTTCGGAGGTTTTGCCTTATATAAATGCAATTAATAAAAAAGCAATATATATAAAAAATGCAAATGCCATAACGATAACCGAAGAAGGAAAACTAATAACGATACATCCAAGAAAAATTGCTCTTACAAAGCTAAAAGATGAGGCCGAGGCGAAAGAGCTTCTGGATAAAACTTTAAAACTACTCAATGAGACTTTTGAAAGAAAAGACGAGATCGTCCCCGACTATGAAAAAAGGGGGAGGCTGAATGTGCTTGATTTATATAAATTGTTACCGAAGACCGATTGCAGAAATTGTGGTGAACTTACCTGTCTTGCTTTTGCTGCCAGTGTTATTTCAGAAAGTATAAGTATAATGCGATGCGCCAATATTTTTAAAGCTGAATACAAAAATAGCCGTGAGAAGATTCTAGAATTATTACAAAATTCAGGTATAGAAATACCATCGAATCTTAAATAATAGATTTCCAAAAAAATTAACTTACTATGTGAAAGGAATTGTTATGAGAAATACCAGCAATACAGTCAAAGAGATAAAAAAACCGGCAGAAACAAAAGGGCTGGGGTTTTTTGAAAAGTTCCTATCGATATGGGTGATTTTATGTATTGCAATTGGGGTTGCAATTGGTAAATTTCTCCCTTCAATTCCAACTTTTTTGAGCAGGTTTGAATATGCTCATGTATCCATACCGGTGGCAATACTTATATGGCTTATGATTTATCCAATGATGCTTAAGATTGATTTTGCCAGTATTGTAAATGCATCCAAAAGACCAAAAGGGCTCGTGATAACTACGGTAACCAACTGGCTGATAAAGCCTTTTACAATGTATGCTTTTGCCTTCTTTTTCTTTAAGATTGTGTTTAAATCATTAATACCTGAAGCCTTTGCAACCGAATACCTTGCCGGTGCGATACTTCTTGGTGCCGCCCCCTGTACCGCTATGGTATTCGTATGGAGTTATCTTTCGGGTGGAGATCCTGCTCATACACTTGTGCAGGTAGCAGTAAATGATCTGATAATTCTTTTTGCTTTTACACCAATTGTTGCTCTTCTCATGGGGATAAGTAATGTTTTTGTTCCGTACGGTACATTGTTTCTATCCGTTGGTCTGTTTGTGGTCATTCCTTTTGCAGGCGGCTATGTTTCCAGGGTTCTTATTATTAAAAGGAAAGGTATAGATTATTTTGAGAATGTTTTTTTAAAGAAATTTGATAAGGTCACGATAACGGGACTTCTTCTTACTCTGATCATTATCTTTGCTTTTCAGGGTGAGACAATTTTAAGTAACCCTATTCATATTGCTCTGATTGCCGTACCGCTTATTATTCAAACCTATTTTATTTTCTTTGTTGCTTATGGATGGGCAAAAGTCTGGAAGGTTCCTTATAATGTTGCTGCTCCTGGGGCAATGGTAGGAGCAAGCAACTTCTTTGAACTGTCAGTTGCAGTTGCAATTTCATTATTCGGTCTTCAATCCGGGGCAACTTTAGCTACTGTTGTAGGTGTTCTGGTGGAAGTGCCTGTAATGTTGACCTTGGTGAAGATAGCAATTAATTCAAGACACTGGTTTCCTGCAAGCAGCAAAAAATTGAGTTAAAAACCATTTGTAATTATTGAAAAGATTTTATTGAAAGAGTAAATACTTCTAAGATAACAACAGGTAAATGAGAAAAATATCCAAAATTATGAAAATTTTGGATATTTTTTTATAATTTCGTAATTTTTTGATATAAATTCCATATTTTTTAAAAAAATGATATAATTACGACAAATTTTTATAAATATATCATTTTTTTATTATTTTTTACAATTTTTACTCATATTTATTTGTTATAAGAGGTGATATTTGTGAGAGAAATAGATTTGCTTACGGAATTTTCACAAAAAGCAGGAACTGAAATCGATCTAAAGAACATAAAAATCGATGATACTACATTAAGAGACGGTGAACAGACTGCGGGAGTAGTTTTTGCCAATGATGAAAAAATATATATAGCAAAAATGCTG
>DATBWH010000068.1:0-2911 GCA_036514895.1 Candidatus Humimicrobiaceae bacterium | reverse complement strand
AGAAACTGGAAATGAAAAGCTAAGCCCTTACAGTATTATCCCTCTACTACTAATAAAAAACAGGGCTTACGTATCTTTTATAAGTGCACTTCACCTGCATGGGATAATTGAACAGATTCCACAGGAAATATCACTGGCCTCAACAGTCCACACAAAAAGAATTTATACAAAAGTAGGAACATTTTCTATTCACCGTATCCCCCCTTCATTTTTTGATGGTTTTGATTGGTATAGAGGAGATGGTAGCTTTCTTATAGCCGAACCAGAAAAAGCATTAATAGATAGTCTTTACCTCTCTACGAGAAAGAAAAAACAGTTTGGTTATTTTCCGGAACTGTATTTTCCCAAGTCATTTAGTTTTAAAAAAACCATCAAGTGGGTTAAAAAAATCCATGATCCCAGAATAAGATCTTCTGTTGAAAAAAAATTAGCAGAAATAAAAAAACTTCAAGTAAAATAAACTTATATTTATAACAATAATTTACATATATACTATGGGTGTGGAGGGATAATTTTAAAAAAAAGTACCTATTGAATTTGAAAATAAAAAAGTTAAAATAAAGGCTCACCAGTAGTATAAAAACCAGTATTTGGCTGATTTGGGCGAATGGCGGAATTGGCAGACGCGCTAGGTTCAGGACCTAGTGTTCGCAAGGACATGGGGGTTCAAGTCCCCCTTCGCCCACCAATAAACTTGGCAGGTATGATAATGGGGATGTAGTTCAGTGGGAGAACGCTTGTCTGGCAGACAAGAGGTCGGCGGTTCAACTCCGCTCATCTCCACCAATTTAAGGAAGATATTTTCTTGATTGAAAATTTAAATAATTTTTTAAAGAAATATAATTATAAAGCCGGAATTGTTCCCTTCAGCAGATTGGAAGAGTTGAGGAGAGAGATTGAGGGCTGGCATAAAAAGGGATATATCGATAAAACATTATATAAATCATATCTGAGTGGTTTTACTTTTAATAAATCAGGAAATACTTTTAATCCAGAGTCCGTAATAACAGTAGCAATTCCTCAACCTCAGTATCGCCTGTACTTTAATATTAAAAATAAACGCTTTCCGGTTATAATTCCGCCTACCTATGTGAATAGCTATAAAATAGTTCAGGAAGTGAGCGCTCTTCTAAACAGGTTTTTATCAGGTACGGGATATATGGTTGAGTCTGCTATATTGCCCGAAAAACTTCTGGCAGTTCACAACGGTTTAAGCAAGTATGGAAAGAATAACATTTCCTATATCGAAGGTCTTGGAAGTTTTTATCAGTTAGAATCTTTTTTCTCAAATGTTCCCTGTAATGATGACAATTGGTATGAAGAAAGAGAATTAGAAAAATGTTCTGATTGCAGGATCTGTTTAAAGAATTGCCCTACCGGAGCAATCTCTGCTTCTCGCTTTCTTCTTCGTGCAGAAAAATGTCTGACTTTTTTTAACGAGGGAGATGAGGAATTTCCGGTATGGATCAAACCTGAATCTCATAATTGCTTGATTGGATGTATAAGATGTCAGATAGTATGTCCTTATAACAGATCAGTTACGTCCTGGATTGAAGATATCGGAGAATTTTCATCAGAAGAAACAGAGAAACTACTCAGCGGAGTACAACCCGATAGTCTGCCTCAATCGATTATAGAAAAAATGAATCTTATTGATTTTAATAGACACCTTCATAGGATACCGAGAAACCTGAGAGCATTGATCGGAAAAAATAAATAAAAAATTGTTATAAAGAAGTTAAGAATAATTAGTCATAAATAAATATTATCCAAAGATAAAATACGGATACAAAAAACATTATTATCCTTAAAATTTAAGCAGGAGTTCAATTATTAAACTAGGATTGATAGGTCTACCCAATGTCGGTAAAAGTACGCTATTTAATGCCATAACTGCCGCTTGCGCCGAAGCTTCGAATTATCCCTTTTGCACCGTAGAGCCCAATATTGCAATGGTACCGGTTCCTGACAGCAGGCTGGAAGAACTGGCAAGAATGGTCAAACCGGAAAAAGTCATCCCCACTACTATCGAGTTTGTGGATATTGCCGGACTTGTAAAAGGTGCGAGTAAAGGTGAGGGTCTGGGAAATAAATTCCTGTCCCATATTCGCGAGGTGGATGCCATAGTCCATGTAGTCAGGTGCTTCAGAGATGAAAATGTATCACACACATATCCTGATATAGATCCAGTAAGAGATGTAGAGATAGTAAACCTTGAACTGATCCTCGCAGATATCGAAAGCATCGAAAAAAGGATCGAAAAAACACAAAGAATGGCAAAAAGCGGCGAGAAAAAATATATAATCGAAAATGAATTGCTTGCAAGGGTAAAAGAAGAACTGGAAAAGGGAGTTTCCCTTAGAAATATGGAATTGAATGACGGAGAAAAGACAATCGCAGACGAGCTTTTTTTACTCTCCGGAAAGCCGGTCATATATGCCTCGAATGTAGATGAAGCAGAGTTAGGAAAGAAAATGGAAGATGTTGCGACCGTAAAAGAGCTTATGCAGTATGCTTCAAGAGAAAAATCAGAAGTGATAATGGTAAGCGCCAGAATCGAGGAAGAAATAATACGGCTTGACCCCGGCGAAAGAGAATCGTTCATGAAAGAACTTGGTATTCCTTTATCCGGTATGGATAGACTGATAAAAGCTTGCTACAGGCTGCTCGGGCTTATAAGTTTTTTGACCATTAAACTTCCGGAAGTAAGAGCATGGACCGTTAGAGAGGGGACAAGGGCGCCGGATGCGGCAGGAAAGATCCATACCGATTTTCAAAAAGGTTTTATTTGTGTTGAGGTTATTGATTACGATACTCTTTTAAATATTGGTTCATATACAGCCGCAAAAGAAAAAGGACTGGTCCGCAGGGAAGGAAAAGACTATATAATGAAAGACGGGGATATTGCCCT
>DATBWH010000067.1:0-61392 GCA_036514895.1 Candidatus Humimicrobiaceae bacterium | reverse complement strand
TGATTAAAAATTATATGGAAAATAATTTTGACTGCAGTATAAAAAAAATCAGCTTTAATCTGGGAAATAGAGCTGCTCTTAGAAAGGACCTGGAAAAATCGAATGATTATGACACAATAGTGACAGAATTAAAAGCAGCTTCTGTGGATGTTTTGACGGATTATGCTTTTAAGCATGAGAAAGAAATAGTCTATATAAATAATGTGCCTGTTATAAAGGGTAGCAAGGGAGTGCTGGAAGCAGAATTAAAAAAGATATACCCGGGGGGAGAAAAATTGGTATGAATTTGAAAAGTGAAGGTGGGACAGATTCAAAGGTAATAGTAATTTCCGATAAAAAAGGCGGATTGCCTTTTTCAAAAGGAATACTTGCTTCTTCTATCTCGGTGACAGGTCTGGATATCCTGACCGCTCATAAAACCGCACTTGAGATCCAGGATTATTTTCTAAAGAATAAAATCTATTCGGTGTCTCTTGAAGAATTAAGATCACTTGCGTTCAGGTTCATAAAAGATAAAGTCAATCTGGAATATGCCGAAAGATATTTACTGTGGCAATCCGTCGGTAAACTCGAAAAGCCAATAGTAATACTAATTGGAGGATCGACCGGAGTGGGAAAATCGACTATAGCGACTATACTTGCAAACAGACTGAATATAACAAGGGTAGCTTCTACCGATGCTATAAGAGAGGTCATGAGAGCTTCCGTTTCCGAAAAGCTGATAAGACCCTTGAGGGGATCTTCTTATAATGCATACAAGAATTTGACGCTCCCTCCTTCCGGAGTAGAGCCTGTCATTTTGGGTTTCAGGGAACAGGTGCTTGCAGTCAGCGTTGGTATAGAAGCGATAATAAAAAGAAATATCGAAGAAAAATCAGATATCATTATAGAAGGCGCACATGTGGTACCGGGTTATCTGGATCTTGCAAGTTATTTATCCAGGGCAATAATCCAGCAGATAGTCATATCGGTACCGGATAAAGAAATTCATAAAGAGCACTTTACGAAGAGGACTTTTGAAACACAGGGCTCAAGGCCTATGGACAGATACATAAAACATCTTGATAAAATCATGATAATACAGGATTACATAGAAAAACTGGCAAAAGAAAAAAACATCAGAATAATCGAAAACTATAATCTTGATAACGTGGTACATGAAATAGTGGAACTGGTATTTCAGAGAGTAAAAAGTGAATTCAGTAAAGTGGGATCCGAGTATTCCAAAGAGAATTAGGTCCTGTTCTGTATGTAAAACTCTTCAGTAATTTTTTTATCCCCATTTAAATAAGTTTCGACAATATAGTTTCCGGCAGAATAAACACTATCATGCTTAATCAGTGAGATTATTATTTTTCCCGAACCTTTTTTCTCCGGATTTATAATATTTTTTTGAATTACATCATAAGAATCATCTTCGATTTTTAACCATTCCACTTTTATTTCATCTTCGGGACCGAGGTGTTTTACTTCTATTATAAGATAAATATCCGGATCATGGCTGCTAAAGAAATAATCATTATCAGGTCCTGACTTTTCGAGATCGGAATCTCTGTCCAGACCCAGGTAAATATTTTCGATATCCGGTTTTTCCTGCATTGTAGTTATTACGACTATTATTATAAGACCGGTGCATGCAATCAATATAATTATATTTCTTTTTGTCATATGAGCATAAAAATAAAATATAATAGTTTCAGATATTATAAAAGTTATTTGAAGTATTGACCATAAGTTACTTTAAAATATTTGACTAAAATCCTCAATTGATATATATTTTCAAAATAATTTTGTTTCGGAGGAAATAAATATATGCCAATTTACAGTTATAAATGCGATAAATGCGGAAAAGTTTTCGATAAGCTCCAGAAAGTCGGATGTGACGATATTGTAAAATGTATTTACTGTAATTCAAATACAAGTAGATTATTTTCGCCTGTGGGAATAATTTTTAAAGGATCCGGATTCTATAAAACAGATTATAAATCAAGTTCAAAAAATCTCATTGGCAGCAGTACTGCAAAAAGTAAAGAGAAAGAAACCAAAAAGACTGAAGAAAAATCTTCGGGTAAAGGCGAAATCAGTGCTGCAGCAAAAAAAAATAACTAAATCTCAATTATTCTTGGTATAATTAGAACAAAATATCAATAATTTCAAATAATAATTATTAATGTTTCTATTATTAATTTTATCTATAACTTTAATATTCTTGTATATTTCCAGCCTGAGATTTATGATAAAAACTAATAGCGGGTATATTGTACAGAAAAAAATTCAGGATCTTGGAAACCATGTGCCGGAAGCAGAAAAAGATAGATCAGCCAGGTCTTTTTCGCTGGTATCGGCTCTGGCCCTAATCGTGTTTTTAAATTTAATAGAGATAGGTTATTTTATTTATAGTAATTATCTTTTCAATGATTTTATAATCACTCTTGGAAGTGCAATACTTATTGGTTATACTCTTTATTCTATGATAAAATTTTTACCAGGGATTAAAAAATTTGTCAGTAAACCATTGAAGTATTTTAAGGAAATAAATCATAGTTTTGACAATACTTTGAATTTTATAATGGTTGCCCTGGAAATCGTATTTTGTGCTTATATAATGATAAAAATTTTTATTGAGTATATTTTGCTGGGTTAGAGAATTATGAGAATGAAAAGAATAAATGTTATTTTTATAATCGCCTTTATTTTCCTAATAACCACAGTCTCCAGTTCCTGTTTTAATCTCAGCAGTGATCAGGAAAATGGAATAATGGAAGAGACCGGAACGGAAGAAACAAGCAATGACTCCGAAGAAATATCGGAGGAAAAGTTAAATGACCTTCTGGAGGACGAGGGCTTTATAGATGTATTCAATAGTTTTTACTATCTGGATTCCATAATAAAAGAAGCAAATACGGTTGAAAGCGATGAGAATCTGGCTTATATATTGTCGGAAGTATCGGAGAATTTTCAAGAAGTCGAGCAATATTATAAGGATAAGAAAGTTCAGTCGATCTGGAGCAGAGGTCTTATATTCGAGGAAAGTTCTGGTGAGATAGAGGAAGAATTTTTGACTTCAGAAGATGAAGATATTCCCACTTCTAAATTTACCTACTACAGCAATGAAAGAGATAAGGTTGTAAATGTCTTGATCAAGGGCTTGGAAGAGAGCAGAACCCAGATAATGATTATATACTGGACCCTTCAGTAAGCAATGAAAGACAGTATCACCTTAAAATCAAAAATCTACACAGTCAGCGAACTTAATCTGGAAATAAGAAAAAGCCTTGAAAAAGATTACTCTCTTATATGGGTAGAAGGTGAAGTGAGTAATTTTTATTTCCACGATAAGAAACATATGTACTTTGATTTAAAAGACGAGCGATCAAAGATCAAGGTGGTTATGTTTCAGAGTAACAATAAAAATTTAGTTTTTGATATAGAAGAAGGACTGCACATTTTAATAAATGGCTATATTTCCGTTTTTGAAAAAAGGGGAGAGTATCAGGTAATAGCCCTTGATGCCAGACCGGTCGGTAAAGGTTCCCTGATTTTAGCATTTGAACAGCTGAAAGAAAAATTAGAGAAAAAAGGATATTTTGACAAAATTTACAAAAAAGACATACCCATTCTTCCGGCAAAGATAGGCGTGGCAACCTCAATCGGAGGTGCTGTGATAAGAGATATAATCCAGGTTTTAAAGCACAGGTTCGAAAATTTCCATCTTATTATAAGAGATGTCAATGTTCAGGGTTCGACTTCAAGCGATGAAATTTGTGAAGCAATAGACGACTTGTGTCAATATGGTGTGGATGTGATAATACTTGCAAGGGGAGGGGGTTCTCTTGAAGATCTATGGGCATTCAATACCGAAAAACTGGCAAAAAAGATCTTTGATTGTCCCATCCCTTTGATCTCGGCGATTGGCCATGAAACGGATTATACCATCTCTGATTTTGTGTCGGACATACGTGCTGCTACACCTTCTGTTGCCGGACAGTTAGTCATATTAAGTAAAATGGAAGCAGTGGGAAAAATTAAGGGTCTCAATAAAAGAATGGCCCATCTCATTGACTCAAAAATAGCAATACTAAAAAAAGAGACAAATTTTATTATCAGAAAGAGGATCTTCATAAAACCCGAGACTCTTTTAAATAGGTTCAACCAGCCAGTTTCCGAGTTCCACGATAAGTTGATCGGGAACATGAAGGAGATTATCCGGATGAGACAGGAAAAGATTTCCACTTGCAGACAGCTGATGGATAAGAAAAATATATTTAAAAAGATCTATATGTATAAAATGACAACCAGGAACATAGATGCCAGAATGATTTCGGCAGTAAAGAACTATCTCAATCTCAGTAAGGGCAAACTAAGACTGATACTCGAGAACCTTAAGGAGAAAAATCCTGTTGCCGTAATAGATCGTGGCTTTGCTATAATATACAAAGCTGAAGAGGATAAAAGCATAAGAAGCATAAATGAGGTAAATATCGATCAAAAGATCAGAATAATCTTAAGAGATGGGATACTAAACGCAAAAATATTTGATAAAATATATCAAAAACTGGAGTTAGGTTCCAATAATGAAAATTGATAAAATGAGTTTTGAAGAGTCCATTAAAAAATTAGAAGAAATTGTCAAAGAACTGGAAGATGAAAATATATCACTGGAAGAATCAATGGAAAAGTTTGAATTGGGCATAAAACTTTCTTCTAATTGTCTTAAAAAATTAAATGAAGCCGAAGGAAAAATAGAGGAACTGACCAGATCCGAGGACGGTAAACTGGTTACGAAAGAACTGGATCTGGATAAGGATAGTTAAGGCTTCTTCTATAGGTCCTATTTTTGACTTTTTATTGGCCATTGGCCATAAAAAAACTGCATATATTAAGAATCTTCAACGGCTACATATAGTGTATAGTTTCAGCAAAGCATATAATAATTAGCTATATATAGTTTCTATATTACTGTTAATTAAATAATAAATCAAATAATCATAATTACCTCTATATTTTTTTATACATAATAGTTTACAAATTAAAATTATTGTGGTATTTTATTGTTGTAGTGTGGGGAATAGTGGAGGGAAAGGGATACAAATCCCTATTAATTAAATAAAGATGGAGCAAAAAGAGTGTTTTCGGGAACGTACCATAGGACAATAGATAATAAAGGAAGGATTTTCGTTCCTTCAATATTCAGAGAAGAATTAGTGAAGGGGCTGATGATATCAAAGGGATATGGTTTGAAATGCCTGTGTCTATATTCTATGGAAAAATGGGAAAAAATAGATGAAAAAATAATTGAAAACAAAGTTGCCGAGGGCGACGTACAGAGATTTAAAAGATGGTTTTTTAGTTCTGCTAGTAAAGAGACTATCGATCAGCAGGGGAGAATCAGAATACCTCAGAATCTAATAGAATATGCCGGGCTTGAGAAAGATATTGTTATGGTAGGTGTTTCTAATCGAGCTGAGATATGGAATAAGGAAAATTGGCAGGAATACTATGGAAATGCAGAATCTAAATATAAGAAAAACACAGATGTATTTGAAAAACTAGAACTTTAAGAGAGTCCAAAATGAGTTTAGAAGAGGTTCATGTACCGGTTCTTTTAAAGGAGGTTCTATATTATTTAAACTTAAAGCAGGGAGATATCATTTTTGATGGAACGCTTGGCGGTGCTGGTCATACTATAGAAATAATTAAAGCCATTGCCCCCACAGGCAGAGTAATTGGAGTCGATCTTCATAGCCAGACTATAAGCACCGCCGCCATTAAACTGGATAAGTTTTCCAAAAACGTAGTTTTATTAAATGATAACTTTGCGAATATAAAAGAAATTTTAAAGAAATTAAGTATCGGGAATGTTGATGGGTTGTTATTGGATCTGGGATTATCCTCTTTTATGATTGATAAATCAGAAAGAGGGTTTAGCTATCTGAAAGATGAGAAATTAGATATGAGATATGGAAATGACATAAGTTTAAGTGCATTTGATGTAGTGAATGATTATCCTCAAGAAAAATTAATAGAGATATTCCGGAAATATGGGGAGGAGAGATGGTCAGCGTCAATTGCCAAAAATATTGTCAAAGATAGAGAGACCGGTGATATAAAGACTACGAAGGAACTGGTGGAAATAATCAAGAACTCGATACCTTTAAAATTCAGATACCAGAGGAAAGGTCACCCGGCAAAAAGGATATTCCAGGCAATCCGTATGGAAGTAAACAGGGAACTGGATAATTTAAAGAAAGCAATCGAAGATGGCTTTGAAGTATTAAAAAGCGGCGGGCGAATGGCAATAATTTCATACCATTCTCTGGAGGATAGAATGGTAAAGAGTAAATTCTTACAATATGAAGGTAAATGTACCTGTCCTCCTAATTTTCCGGTATGTAAGTGCGGCTGCAGTAAAAGAGCCAGGATTGTTACCAAAAAGGCAATAAAGCCAGATCCTGAAGAAATCAGCCGGAATTCCCGTTCAAAGAGTGCAAGATTAAGGGTTCTGGAAAAGCTGTAAGTCAGGATAGTATTTATTAAAAGGATTGATGAGTTTATAAAATGAACTTAAGATTGGCAGAAAAACCGGATATTTATAAAAGAAGGTCTTATCCTCTCTTATATCTGGTAAAGGATCCGGATGGCGGAAGGGAAAAGGAAAATGTTGTATATAGTAATAGTGGTCTCTTCTATATATTCGTTGTAGTTATTATCTTTGCCTGCCTTGGAGTACTCCTGAATATCGGGCTTAAAATACAGAGTATAAATTATCAAAAAAATATATATGAAATCAATGAAATGATTTCTCTGGAAAAAGAAAGGAGTGACCGTTTACTGCTAAAGATATCGGAATTGAAGTCTCCCTCGAGAGTTATCGAAGTTGCCAAAAATGATCTTGCCATGAATATGACGGATAACTTAAAAGTTGTCGAGATTTCGAATAGCGGATTAGAAAATAATGAAAAAATATATGATTATATATCTGCAAATACCGATACTATAGCCAAAAACTATGATGGTTTTCTTGGAGCTATTTATTACATCCAGGATATAGTGCTGGTAGTTTCGGAAAGCGTATTGACATTTTTTATTCCCTAATTATTATGTTAGATTAAAAAATGCTTAGAAATAATAATAATATCAAGGTAAACAGGAGAAGAATATATTTCCTGTTTATTTTGTTTTTAATGGCCTTTATATCGATAATCTACAGGCTGGTTTATGTACAATTCTTGAATGCATCGGAATTTAAAAGTTATGCCGAGTATCAGCACATAGGCGAATTTATACTCAGTTCGAAAAGGGGTAAGATTCTTGATAGAAACGGAGTCGAACTGGCAACAAGTTTAAATGAAAAGACAATATACGCGAATCCAAAATTGGTTATTGATTCTGAATACGAATCAAAGATTTTGGCAGAAATATTAGAGCTGAATCAGGATGATATAAAGGAAAAACTGGACAACCAGGATCTGGGATTTGTGTATATACAAAGAAAAGTCTCAACGGAAAAGGCAGAAGGAATCATAGAATACAATCTTCCGGGCATCTATATTCAAGATGAGTCTATGAGGTATTATCCCTTAAACGATATTGCTGCCTCAGTTATAGGATTCACCGGAATAGACAATAATGGTTTATCCGGAATTGAATTGCAGTATGAAAATATTTTAAGGGGAATTGATGTCAAAGTGGTTGCGGAAAAAGATGTTTTTGGCAATATAATTCCGGAAGAAAATAATGTCCCCACAGAACCTATCGATGGCAAAGATGTTGTTCTTACAATCGATTCTCAGATTCAATATATCGTTCAGGAAAAACTGGAAGAACTTGTCTCGCAGTATAATGCACTGCGGGCGATTGCCATAGTGATGAATCCTAAAAATGGTGAGATCTATTCGATAGCATCCTATCCCGGGTTCGATTTAAATAATTACGAAGAATCTGATCCTGAATTGTTTAAAATACAGGGTATATCTTTTACATATGAACCGGGATCTACTTTTAAAATAATTAACGTTGCTTCGGCAATTGAAAATAATACAGTCGGAAGATACCAATCTTTCAACCTGGCTCCTTCTATCAGAGTCGGTGATAGAATAATCAAGGAGATATTCAGGACCTATAATATCACCTGTGATACCGGAGAAATAATAAAGAACTCCTGGAATGTCGGTGCTGTTACCGTTGCTTTAAGCATGGGGGAAAGAATCTTCTGGGAAAGTATAAAAGAATTTGGATTTGGCGAACTTACAGGGATAGAATTGCCCGGAGAAGAAAAAGGACTCTTTTATGATTATAAGACATGGCCCGCATCGACTATAGGAGCGCTGGCTATAGGACAGAGTATTTCGGTAACCCCTCTCCAGTTACTGAGGGCTGTCTGCGCTGTTGCAAACGGGGGCTATCTTGTCACTCCCACTATTGTAAAGGAAATAAAATTATTGGAAAATGATGAAGATAATAATATAAGTACCGAAGAAGGGAACAAAATTATAAGTCCGGAGACGGCTGATGCGCTTAAGGAGATGATGCTTTCCGCAGTAGAAGAAGGGACCGGGACAAAGGCGCAGATAGAGGGTATAAAAGTCTGCGGGAAAACGGGTACAGCTGAAAAAGCCAATATAAACGGAGTCGGTTACAGTGAGGGAAGACAGATAACTTCTTTTATAGGGTTTGCTCCTTATGAGGACCCGGAAGTCGCCATAATCGTAGTGGTAGATGAACCGCAGGGCGAAGAGAATACTATCTGGGGAGGAACTGTAGCAGCTCCTGCTTTCAGGGATATAATGGAATTTTCTTTAAGGAGACTTAAATTCTCATAATAATAAATAAAAATGATACTAGATAAATTACTAAAGGGAATAGATTATAAGGAAATTTATGGAAATACTGATATCGAAATAAAGAATCTTTCCATAAATTCAAAAAATAAAATAAAGGATAGCCTTTTTGTGGCTGTAGACGGTTTTAAACACGATGGACATGATTATATTAAAGAAGCTGCTTCTAATGGAGCGGTAGCATCGATTGTTCAGAAAAAAGTGAGTATACCCCTGTCCATGACCTGGGTCATGGTAGGCAGTACAAGAGGAGTATTGCCGATTTTATGCAGGAATTTTTATGGAAATCCAAGTAGTTCATTTAAATTGATCGGAATTACGGGAACCAATGGGAAAACAACCACGTGTTATTTGATAAATTCTATTTTAAATAAGGCGAGTCTGAAGACTTCACTTATTACCACAGTCGAATCTTTTCTGGATGGAAAAAAGATATTTTTTGAGCGCACAACTCCGGAATCTCCGGATCTAAATGATTTTTTTGATAAAAGCAGGAAGGAGAAAATAGAAGCTGCCTGTATGGAAATTTCCTCTCATTCTATAGATCTGCACAGGATCGATTATCTTGAATTCGATTATTTTGTATTTACCAATCTTTCCCAGGATCATCTGGATTATCATAAAAATATGGCAGAGTATTTTAATGTAAAGAAGAAGTTGTTTCTAAAAGAATATAGAAAACTATATGGAGGGAAGAAAGCCATAATAAACATAGATGACAGTTATGGCAAGGAAATATTCCAATCAACAGACTTGAAAAAAATATCTTATTCGCTCAGGCCTGATAGAGAAAGCATCTGGGCAGGTAATATAAAAAGTT
This sequence comes from Candidatus Humimicrobiaceae bacterium, assembly GCA_036514895.1. GTDB lineage: Bacteria > Actinomycetota > Humimicrobiia > Humimicrobiales > Humimicrobiaceae > Hydromicrobium. The sequence goes on along the minus strand of DATBWH010000067.1, from coordinate 51,732 downwards.
CTATTTCAGGTATCGAGATGAATATAAATACTCCGGATGGCAAAGTACTGGGTATATCGTCTCCATTATGCGGATACTTCAATATCTATAATATTCTGGCTGCTGTCAGTGTATGCCTCGATATGGGTATTGATGATAAGTCGATTCAGGAAGGTATAAAATCCTTGCATGGGGTACGGGGTAGATTCGAGAGGCTGGATTCCGATAAGAAGTTTACGGTGATAGTAGATTATGCACATACACCGGATGGTCTGGAGAAAGTACTTACGACAATAAAACAAATTTTGAAACCCGGAGGGAAAATAATAACGGTTTTTGGATGCGGGGGAGATCGTGATAGAAAAAAAAGAAAGATCATGGGTTCAATCTCGGGAAAATATGCAGATTTCACGATATTGACATCCGACAATCCAAGGACCGAAGAACCTGATTCCATAATACGCATGATAGAGGAAGGTCTGACCGGGTCCGACTGTAAAGAATATATGAAAGAAGCTGATAGGAAGAAAGCAATTTTTATGGCTCTTGAAAGGGCGGATATAGATGATGTGATTATCATTGCGGGTAAGGGTCATGAAGATTATCAGGAATTCAAGGATCACAGGATACCTTTCAACGATCGTGATGTAGCAAAGGAATGGCTGTTTAAGAAAAATGAAAGAAAAAATAAAAATCAATGATATTATTTCATGGACAAATAGTGAGATAGTTTCAGGAGATATCGAAAAATATATTGTTAATATATCGACTGATTCACGAACTATAAAAAAAGGCAATTTCTTTGTACCGCTTACAGGCGAAAATTATAATGGACACGAATTTATTGAATCAGCTCTGGATAAGGGTGCCTGCGGTTTTGTATTTGAAAAAGCATACAGGGTAAAAATAGAGTCGTGGAAGAAAAAGGCTGGAAATGGAGATTTTAAGAATCTGGTAATCCTGCAGTCGGGGAGTATTTTGGATTTCTTAAAAAGTATCGCATATAATTACATACGAAAATTCAAGCCAGTGGTTATAGGAATTACAGGAAGTGCAGGTAAGACAACCACTAAAGATTTTCTGGCAAATATTCTAGGAAGAGAACACAGAGTCGTTTTTACTCCCAGGAACTATAATACAGAAATAGGAGTATCAAAATCGATCCTTGAAATTGGTAAAAATACCGATTTTTTTATTGCGGAATTAGGCATGAGAGGGAAAGGCCAGATAAAAATACTTTCCGATATATGCAATTTGAACCTGGGGGCCATTACTGTCGTAGGTCAGTCACATATGGCTTTTTTTAAAGACCTGCGGGAAATAGCAATGGCAAAAGCTGAAGTGGCCGAAATCCTTTATAAAAACAATGGAACATTGTTTTTGAATAATGATGACGGATACGGTAATTTTATAGAAAAAAGTGTCAATTGCAGAGTTGAAAAATTTGGGAGAAATAGTAATATCTCATTTAATTTCGTAGAAGAAAAAATGGATGATCTTGGAAGATTTACTTTTGACTTTTTCAAAAATGATAAAAAGATCATAAATATAAGTTTGAATATTTCCGGATATCATAATATATATAATGCGTGCTGCGCAGCGGCCATAAGTCTGTATTCAGGCATAAGCAGTAAGGCGATAAAAGAAGGGATCGAAGGTGCTGTTATAGAAGGCTCCAGAATGGAAATTTTAAAGAGAAAAGACAGGATGATCTTAGATGATTGCTATAATGCAAATCCTCTCTCGGTCAAAGGTGCCATCGACTCATTGGTTTTAATTTCAAAAAAGAAAAATGTGAGAAGCGTGGCCTTATTGGGTGATATGCTGGAACTGGGCAGAAGTTCAAACAGGCTTCATCAGGAAATCGGGGAGTACCTCTCCGGTAAAAAAGTGGATGTACTCATTGCTGTTGGTACTCTTGCCCGGAAAATATATGAAGGGTTCAGGGGAAAAAGTAGTTTTAGCAAGAATGATAGTTCATGTTTTTATTTCTCAAACAAAGAAGAACTGAGTGTAAAAATCAATGATCTGCTGGAACCCGGGGATTTGATACTCGTAAAAGGTTCGAGAGCAAATAAGATGGAAGATATTATCAATTTAATATAGATTGGAACTGACATATGACCTGGATATTTTTATCTATTATAATAGGAGGCATAGTTTCACTTCTGATAACACCTCTATTCATAAAATTTCAAAAGAATAAAAAAATCGGTGAAAGTATCCGTGTAGACGGTCCCAAATCTCATACTACTAAAATGGGAACACCCACCATGGGCGGAGTAATATTTGTTTTATCTTCCCTGGCCGCATTTGCCATAGTGACGCTCATAAAATATTACAGGCATGAAGTCTACAGTATCGAGGGGATATTTGCCATCTCCATACTGCTGTTATGCAGCTTGATAGGATTTATTGATGATTATATGGCGCTAAAAAAACAGAGATCTCTTGGTTTAAGATGGTGGGTAAAGATATCTCTTCTTGCCATAGTATGTGTATATTTTGTCTTGTTTTCAATATATATACTGCATGCCAGCACTTATATAGGAATACCTTTTACCAATATAAAACTTGAACTTGGAAACTGGTATTATGTTATTGTGGTGCTTATCATTATAAGCACCACAAATGCGGTTAATCTTACCGACGGACTTGACGGTCTTGCTGCAGGAACTTCTTCCATTGTGCTGGCCATATTTTGCCTGATTGCATTTCTGGAGTGGTCCATACTGGATGTTTCTTATGGAATAGATATAGCGGTAGTAAGTGGAGGGACGCTTGCAGCCTGCATAGGTTTTTTATGGTGGAATACGGCACCTGCAGAAATTTTCATGGGGGATACCGGATCTTTCGGAGTAGGGGGGCTGATAGCGGCAGTTGCAATAATCCTGAAGCAGGAACTTTTGCTTATTGTTATCGGAGGGATTTTTGTCATCGAGACTTTGTCTGTAATAATCCAGATTATATGGTTTAAAATCTTCAAAAGAAGAGTTTTTAAAATGGCTCCTATACACCATCATTTTGAACTCCTGGGATGGCCGGAAATCAAGATTATAATAAGATTCTGGCTGGTAAGCGCTTTGTTTGGCGGAGTGGGATTTTTTATTTATTATTTAAAATTCATAGACTAAAAAAATGGCATATAGATTCGATACTGTTAAAAATAAAAATTTGCTGGTGATTGGTCTAGGTAAGACAGGAATTTCGGTAATAAAAAAATTGCTTGATATATGTGCAACCATAACCGGAATCGATAGCAACCCGGCATTGAATGTGGGGGATGCATTCGATGGATACCGGTATTCGGATCGCGGCAATCTGAAAATAATACTGGGTAAAAATATATCAGAAGGAAAAGAGATATTGAGAAAAACGGATCTGGTGATAATCAGTCCCGGTGTTCCTGAAAGTATTCCAATAATAAGACTGGCTTCAAAATATAAAATTCCTATCTGGAGTGAGTTGGAACTGGCATGGAGACTATTAGGTGTTGAGGATAAAGATAGGACTATAGCCGTGACCGGTACCAATGGGAAAACGACGGTAGTGAATCTGATAGGGAAAATTCTCGATGACTCCGGGAAAAATTGCGCAGTATGCGGAAATGTCGGATTGCCATTGATAGACACCATAGATACAGGAAATGAATATAAGCATTATCAGAGGGATTTAATCAGAGTCATTGAAGTCAGCAGTTTTCAACTGGAATGGATTTATGATTTCAAACCGCACATCAGTGTGATTTTAAATATTACAAGCGATCACATAGACAGGCATGAAACGTTCGAAAACTATGTTGATTTGAAATTAAAATTGCTGGCAAACCAGAATAAGAATGACTGGTCGATCGTCAATGCAGATGACCGGAATATAAACGAAAAAATCAGGACTATTTCAAAAAGCCGGAACCAATTACCGGAAATAATTAAATTTGGACTGCAAACAAAAGAGGGCATGAATCTTTTTTATGAAAATAACCGTATTTATTACAGGATAGAAAAAAGCAATGGCGAGATCAATATAAAAAATATTCTTTTGAAAGGCAAACATAATATTTCAAATATCATGGCCTCTGTTGCAGCAGCAGTCTTGATAGGAATAGACAAAAAAAGCATGGAAAAAACGATTAACAGTTTTAAACCACTTGACCATAGACTGGAATATCTGGGTTATATAAGAGGTTTAAGATGTTTCAATGATTCCAAATCAACCAATCCGGATGCGACTATTGTAGCTATTAATGACTTTGGGAAAGAAATCACATTGATTATGGGCGGTAAGGACAAAGACATGGATTTCTCGGAATTAATACCGGTTTTGAATAAAAAAGTGAAGAACCTGATCCTGATAGGAGAAACTTCTTCCAGCATCTATAAAGAGGTTATGAAGAGCACCTGTGATTATAATGTATATAAATGCGATACACTTGAGGCAGCCGTAAAAAAGGGGTTTGAAGTTGCCGGCCCGAGAGAAGTCTTAATGCTTTCTCCGGCATGTGCAAGTATGGATATGTTTAAAGATTATAAAGATAGAGGGAACAGGTTTAAAAATTTGATATTTTCCGAAAAGTGAAGTGTTATGGAAAAGAGAATCAATATTCGAAGATATAGTTTTTTAAAAGTCGATATAGAGTATTATTTTCTGTTTATTTTGACTCTGATACTATCAATAATCGGACTCATCATGATATCAAGTTCTTCTATCTCAATAGGCGAGAGATACTTTAACGATCCTTATTGGTTTATAAGAAGACAGGTAATATGGTGGGCAATATCTTTTGTTTTTTTCCTCTTAGCCTCAAGAATAAACTACCGTTATTATAGAAAATTTTCTAATTATCTGATCCTTATATCGATTGCGTTACTTGCACTGGTCTTTATACCAGGTTTTGGAATCGAGATAAATGGTTACAGAAGATGGCTGGATTTCTGGTTTTTTAGTATTCAGCCTTCCGAATTTGTGAAATTAGCTCTGATCGTTCTGTTTTGTGATAATCTTGACCGAAGATATAAAGATAATAAACATATCAAGAATATTCTTTTTCCATCGTTTTTAGCATTATGTGTGGTTGCTGTCCTGATATTCCTTGAACCCGATCTGGGTTCGATGGTAGTAATAGGATTAATAATGTTTATAGTTTTATTTGTTGGAGGGGTGAGACTTAAACATTTATTTGGGCTTGGATTTATAGGGTTTATTGTAACGGTAGGATATTTATTTTCGGAGGATTATCAGAGAGAAAGGCTTTTAGCCTTTATCAGCAGGATAATAGGGCTATTAAATGGAAAGGGTGAGATAGGAGAGGTTAATTTTCAAATCTCCCAGTCTTTGATCGCTCTGGGTTCAGGAAATTTGACAGGGGTAGGTCTCGGTAACAGTATACAAAAATACTCTTATCTTCCGGAAGCACATACGGATTTTATCTTTGCAATTATCGGTGAGGAATTGGGACTATTGGGCACTATTCTTGTAGTTATTTTATTTATCCTCTTCCTGATTTTTGGAATCAGGGTCTGTATAAAAGCCAGAGATTATTTTGGCAGAGTAATGGCGGTCGGTCTTACAAGTATGATAATAATTCCTGCAATAATCAATATTTCCGTGGTCATCGGATTACTTCCCATAACCGGTCTGACATTGCCTTTTATCAGTTTTGGCGGGTCATCACTTCTTGTCAGCATGATAGCAGCGGGTATGCTTTTAAATATATCCAGACAAAATGCGTTACCTCCAAAGAACCCTGAATTATCCGGATACTTAAAATAGAATGATCTAAAATATGGAGTCAATGAGAAAAAAAATATTAATATGCGGCGGAGGAACCGGAGGACATCTGTATCCGGCCCTGGCTATAATAGAATATATCAAGGAAAATTATCCTTTATGTGAGCTTTTTTTTATAGGGTCCGATAAAGGATTGGGAAGAGAATTAATACCCGGGTTTAATATAAATTATAAAAACATAAAATCCAGCGGTTTGATTCTGAGTGGAAATATATTTAGAAAATTTTTAAATATTATGAAATTTTTATACTGGTTTACCCTGGGTTTTTTTCAATCATTTAAGATAGTACTGAAGTTTAAACCTGATATAATACTGGGTATGGGTGGTTATATTTGTGCTCCTGTTCTTACAGCAGGCATTTTTAATTTTAAAAAAATAGCCCTTCATGAGCAAAATTATATCCCCGGAAGGCTGAATAATTTTTTTTCGAGATTCGCTAAATTTGTTTTTATTAGCTTTGAGGATACAATAAAATATTTAAAAGTTAAAAAAAACAGGGTAGTCTTTACCGGAAATCCATTAAGAAAAACAATAACACAATCAAGAAATATTAAGCCGGAATTTAAAAAATGGGGCCTGGAAGCAGGTAGATTCACTGTGGTTGCATTCGGCGGAAGTCTGGGTGCCGAAAAAATAAATAGTACAATTATGGATTTATACGATTATTTTAAAAATAATCATGAAATCCAAATCTTACTTATTTGCGGCAGTCGTTTCTATGATAAACTTGTCAGTAGTAAAAAGAAGTCTTTTAAATCCAAAGAAAAATTGATTTTAAATATTTTTCCATATATACACGAAATGCAGGAAATATATAGAATTTCAGATCTAATAATTTCCAGAGCGGGAGCAAATACTATATCCGAAATAATCGAGTACAACATACCTTCGATACTTATTCCTTATCCTGATGCAGTGGCCAATCATCAATTTTACAATGCAGATTTTCTGGTAAAAAAAGGAAAAGCTGTCCTGATTGAGGATAGGGATCTTGATAGCGGAAAAATGGCTGGAGTTATAGAATCACTTATGAAGGATGACCTGAAAAAATATAAGGGTATGAAAGATATGGAAATAAAAGATAGGCAAATAAATAGTGCAAAGATTATCACTTCAAAACTGATGGAGAACTAAAGTTGGAAAATAATTACGATGTCTTAAAAAAGAGTAAAAAGTGCTTTCTTATCGGGATAGGCGGAGCAGGGATGAGCGCAATAGCTCATGTACTGCACGGTATGGAGTTTGAGGTATCGGGTTCGGATATGAAAGAATCCCGCTATACCAGTGCTTTAAAAAATGAAGGTATTAAAATTTTTATTGGTCACAACCAAAAAAATATCGAGGGTGCCGATATAGTGATTTATTCTACAGCGATACCTGAAGATAATGTGGAGATGCGAGCTGCTGCGGATAAAAAAATTCCACTGCTTGCCCGATCTGATGTACTGGCATGGATCCTAAACGGTAAAAAAGGTATTGCGATTTCCGGAACTCATGGTAAAACTACTACGACTTCTATGATTTCCCTGATATTAAGTGGATTGGGTATGGATCCCATTATAATGGTAGGGGGAGAGCTAAATGAGCTGGGGTCAAATGCAAGACACGGCAAGGGTGAATACGTAGTAGCAGAAGCATGCGAAAGCGATGGGTCATTCTTGAAATACAGACCTTTTTTAAGCGTGGTCACCAATATAGAAGGTGATCATTTTGATTTCTATAAAAATATCGAAGAAATAAAACAAAGCTTTTTGAAATTCATAACCAATACCAAGTCCGGAGGGATGGTAATTCTTAACGGTGATGAAGAATATCTCAGGGATTTCTTTAAATCTGATGATAAAAAAATTATATATTATGGGATTGACCCTGAAAATCATATTTGTGCCGAAAATATAAAATTTTCTGATCTTACTTCATCTTACACCCTTGTTATCCGCGATAAAGACAAAAAACCGGGGAGAATAAAAATAAAGCTGAATGTACCTGGTCTCCATAACATTAGGAATAGTCTGGCAGCATTTGCCGTATGTTATGGTATGGACCTCGACATGGAAAAGGCTTCCGATATATTGAAATATTTTACGGGTGTAAAAAGGAGATTTGAAAAAAGGGGAGAAAAGAAAGGTGCCATCATCTTCGATGATTACGCGCATCACCCTTCCGAAGTAAAAGCAACTCTGGAAGCTGCCATTCAGGAAAAAAATAAAAGAATAATCGTAGTCTTCCAGCCGCATAGATATTCCAGACTGGCTAATTTAAAAGATAAATTCAATGGTTGTTTTGATGCAGGCGATATCCTTATAGTTACTGACGTATATGGTTCGGGAGAACAGCCAATACCTGGTATTACAGGTAAATCTTTAGTCGACACCCTGATAGATAATGGTTTTAAGAATAAAATAATCTATATTCCAAAACTGGGGGATGTAACAGAATATCTTGAGATCAATATGAAGCAAAATGATATGATTCTGTTGATGGGAGCAGGAGATATTACCAGGGTCACAGATGAGATATTGAAACCTTAAGTTTGGAGTATTGAAATGAAGGGGGAAGTTACGACCAGAGAAGAAATCAAGAGGGAAATAAAGGATACTTTATTTAATGATGTTCTTTTCGATGTTGATACATCCTCTTTGACTTCCATCAGGACCGGTGGGAAAGCTCTGTGTTATTTTAAGGCAGACAAAATAAAAGATTTAATAAAAATTATAGATACCTGTATAAAAAAACAAATTAAGTTTATAGTAGTAGGGGATGGTACAAATATTTTATTTAACGATGGATATAACGATATTGTGATCATAAAACCGGGCAATGATTTTGATTATCTTGAATTTGAAGATGAAGATAAAATCATCGCCGGGTCAGCTTATAAACTTTCGAAATTCGTTAACAACGCAGCGGATAGAGGGTATGATTTTTCGGAATTTTCCGGTATTCCCGGTACCGTAGGCGGCGGTGTAATGGGTAACAGCGGGAGCAAAAATGCGGGGATTTGTGATTTTATAGAGAGCATAAACTATATCTCAAATAAAAACGGAAATGTCATAGAAGAAACTGATGTTTTGAAAAAGGGAGATTTTGACTACAGGTATTTCTATATTCCGGATCTAGTGGTACTTACGGGCGTAGTTTTAAAAACAAAAATATCCGATAAGAGCAATATTTTTAAAAAAATAAAAGAGAAGATTAAAAATAAAAAATCAACCCAGCCGGTCAATACAAGAAGTGCCGGCTGTTTTTTTAAAAATCCCATTCACGATTCCAGGGCAACAGGAGAATTGATAGAAGCTTGCGGTTTAAAAGGTTTCATTTATGGCGGATCCAGGATATCGGGCAAGCATGCCAATTATATCGAAAACTTTGATAATGCCACCTCAAAAGATATATTCGTCCTCTCCAAAATAGTAAAGAATATGGTTATGGAAAAGTTTGGGATAAAATTGGAATATGAAGTGAGGTTAGTCGGATTTTAGTATGTCGGATTTATTAGAAAAATTTAAGGATCTCAAGATCAGAAAAAAGAAAAAATCATTAAGAATCGGAGTGATTGCTGGTGGTATTTCCTCTGAAAGAGAAATATCACTTTTGACCGGAGAGAATATTTACAGGTCACTGCTGAAATCGGGATATGATGCTATCTTCATAGATTTAAAAAATGATTTTTTAAATGATTTAAAAAAAATCAATCTGGCATTTCTGGCTCTTCATGGAAGATATGGAGAAGACGGTACTATCCAGGGGCTAATGGAGATTATGAAAATTCCATATACCGGTTCGGGTGTGCTTGGAAGCGCCATTGCAATCAATAAAATATTAACAAAGAAGATTTTAAAATGTGAAAATGTACTCACTCCCCAGTACGTTACCCTGGATATCGATAGTAAAAAAAATCCGGCGGGAACAGGTTTATTTATTAGTGAAAAACTTTCTTATCCGGTAATAGTCAAACCGAATTGTGAAGGTTCAACTATAGGAGTCAATATTGTGGACAGTGACGAACAATTGAAACATGCTATCGAAGATGCGTCAAAATATGATAATAATATTTTAATTGAAAAATATATAAGTGGCCGGGAATTGACAGTAAGTGTAATAGGGAAAGATCCGGTTGCTCTTCCGATAATTGAAATAAAACCCAGGAGCGGTTTCTATGATTATGAGGCAAAGTACACAAAGGGAATGACAGAGTATATAGTCCCTGCAGAGCTGTGTAGTGAATTATCCCGGCATATATCGGAAACAGCGGTAAAGTGCCATAAAGTACTGGAATGCAGCGGAATATCAAGGGTGGACTTCATACTGGATTGCCAAAACGATGCCTATGCTTTCGAATTAAACACCATGCCCGGTATGACAGCTACAAGTCTGGTTCCCAAGGCGGCCGGAGCTGTCGGGATTGATTTCGATCTGTTAGTAGAGATAATATTGGATTCGGCAAGTTTGAAAGTATAATCTCAGGTGATAAAATTAACAATAGTGAAAATATTGTACTAGCCAGAAGAAGAAAAATTCTCCGGAGAAGAATCTGGAGCTTTATTAAATTACTGCTTATTGTCATGTTCTTTGCATCGGCAGTCTGGGGATTGAATTATTTCTACAACAGCGAATATTTCAAAGTAAAGAATATAGATGTCGAAGATAATACACATTATAAGAATGAAGAAATACTGGATCTGATACCAGAAGTAATAGGGGCCAATATATTTGAAATCAATAAAAAAGCGGTCGAAGATGCAATAACGGGAGGGTTGACCTGGGTAAAAGAAGTTGAACTCAGTAAGATTTTTCCTGATAGAGTCGTAGTAAAATTGGTCGAAAGAAAACCTGAACTTATAATAGTGTACAAGGATGATAATTTCCTTATGGATGGCGAAGGTGTGATCCTGGATAAGATCGATAAAAAAAATCTGAATAATTACAAAGATTTGCTTCTGATAAAAAATGCAGTCAGTTATAATGTAAGTATAGGTGAAAAAATTGCAAAAAAGAATGCTTTGAGCTGTATAGATATTTATAAAGCTTTCGACAGTGAAATGAAATCTATAATAAACGAAGCAAGGCTTGAAGACAATATTTCAGGAGACATAGTATTCGAGACTAAAGATGGAAAAGAAATCATTTTCGGTGACGGCAGCGATACGGTTAAAAAAATCGAAATATTGAAACAGATATTGGAAGATGAAACAGATTATACCGTAATAGATTTAAGAAGCCCGGAAAGTCCTGTGATAAGATAAGATTGCGGAGGTTCAATTGTCGGCAAATGAAGAATATATTGCAGGTATCGATATAGGAACTACTAAAATCACAACTTTAATCGGAAAGGTAGAAAAAAACAATATACTTAAGATAAAAGGTTATGGGATTTCCGGTTCCAATGGCATAAAGAAGGGTCTTATTGTGGATATCAACGAAGCCACAAAGTCGATACTTCATTCGATAGAAATGGCAGAAAGGACCACCAAGGTATTTGTCGATAGTGCCTATATAGGAGTGACGGGCAAACACATTTCTTTCATAAGCAACTGGTCCGACATAAAAATCAATTCTCCTAATAGTATAATAAGAAAAGCAGATGTAGACAGACTTATTTCTTCGGCAAATAAAGTGAATTTGTCTCCTCAATATGAGATCATACACACTCTTATCAAACAATTTGTTATTGACGAAGAAAAGGGTATTGTAGATCCGATAGGTTTATCGGCAAACAAATTATCTGTTGAACTGCTGGCTATTTATGGAACTGTTTCTCTTATAAATAATGTTGTAAATAGCGTAAGGGCTGCTAAAGTCGAAGTCGAGGATATAATAATAGAAGCACTGGCCTCAAGCGAAGCTGTACTTACCCCGGAAGAAAAGGAAAGCGGAGTGATACTTCTTGATATAGGAGGGGGGACGACCGATGTTGCGATTTATAAGGATAAGAAGATGGTATTTACATATTGTCTGCCCGTGGGAGGAGATTTGATAACAAATGATATTTCCATCGGTCTTAATATAACACTTCCAAAAGCAGAAGAAATCAAAAAGAAATTTGCCAATGTTGACTATAATTTCTATGATACATTAAATAAAGTAAATATAGGTGACATCAAGATAGATAGTAATAAAACAACCTTAAACATAAGATTGTATAATATAGTGAATTGCAGGGTTAAGGAATTGCTGGGTCTTGTTAAAGAAAAGGTTGAAGGTTATAGCTTCATGCACGAGGTCCCCTGCGGGCTGGTTATAACGGGCGGGACCTCCATGCTTAAGGGAATAGCCCCGCTCGCAAATGCTGTTTTTAATTTACCGGTGAGATTGGGAATCCCCTGTGATACTGAAGGACCTGCGGAAGTCATAAGCGATCCTATCTATTCTACAGGAGTGGGCCTGCTAAAATATGCTTACCAGATGAAGAATTATCGAAGTCTGGATCAAATAGGAGAAAAAAAAGAACAATATACTTTTTTAAACAGGTTTAGAGATTTTATTTTAAAAATTTTAAAAAATGAAAGTAGGTGATAGCAGTGAGCATGGATTTTGATAAAAGCTATTATGCAGTCATAAGAGTGATAGGGGTAGGAGGAGGCGGCAGCAATGCCATAAACAGGATGATGGAAGATAATTTGAGCGGATGCGAGTTTGTGGCAATAAATACTGATGCCCAGGCACTTATGATGTCAAGTGCCGACAGGAAAGTGCTGATAGGCGAAAGCGGACTGGGTGCAGGATCTAACCCTGAAATAGGAAGAGTAGCTGCTGAAAAATCTATAGAATCCATTAAAGAAGTTGTGAAAGATGCAGATATGATATTTTTGACCGTAGGCGAAGGCGGTGGGACGGGAACCGGTGCGGCTCCTATTATTGCAGCAGCTGCCAGAGAGGCAGGGTGTCTGACGGTCGCGGTTGTGACAAAACCATTCACCTTTGAGGGCAGGAAAAGAATGTGTCAGGCTGAAGAGGGAGTCGACAATTTGAAAGATAAAGTCGATACTCTGATAATCATACCAAATGACAGGCTGCTCGAAATTTCCGATGATAACACAACACTTCTCAATGCGTTTAGATTGGCAGATAACGTACTGAGAGCAGGTGTAAGAGGGGTCACCGATTTGATAACTCTGCCCGGGCTTATAAATCTGGACTTCGCAGATGTAAAATCGATTATCAAAAATGCGGGAAATGCAATACTCGGGGATGGAATGGCATCCGGTGAAAGCAGGGCTATCAAAGCTGCCCAGAATGCAATCAACAGTCCTTTGATCGAGAGTTCAATAGAAGGAGCAAACGGGATCCTTCTCAATATATCCGGTGGGCCCGATTTAAAACTTTTTGAGGTCAACCAGGCAGCGGAAATCATAAGAAATGCTTCCAGCCCAAACGCTAATATTATCTTTGGTGCGGTAATCGATGAGAGTATGAATGATAATGTAAAGGTCACTATTATTGCCACCGGATTTGAATCACGAAAAGCTCAAAAAGTAAAATTGGATGAGGGTCAGAAGAGGAAAAAAGAAGTAGAGAAAAAATTATTTGAATTTGAAAAAGAGATACTGTCCGGAAAAAGTAAAAAAGAAGATTTCAAAAAAGTTTCGGAAGATGACTTCAAGTCTTTGGAAGATGACGACTATCTTGATATACCTACTTTCTTGAGAAAAAATAAAAAATAGTTCTAGTCTCAAATGATCGGAAAGTTTGAAATGACAGGAATGGAAAATATATCGGCACATAACCTTCCAGTATATTTATCAAACTATTTAAAAAATAATCATGGAATAATTTTATGCTTTACAACAAGAAACAGCGGACCGGGTAGCGACGGAGTTAATTCTTTTAATCTCGATTATTATGCCGGCGGGAATGAGGAAAATGTCAGGAAGAACAGGGAAATGATCTTAAAGAAACTGGAACTGAAAAAAATGAGAAAAATATATTCGGTAAAACAGGTCCACGGAACAAATATATTGAACATCGATAAAAATATGAATCTTGAATCGGACAAAATCATGAAGGAAGCTGATTGTCTGATTACGGATTTGAAGGATATCCCGATTATGGTGATGGGAGCGGACTGTAATCTAATACTGATGGCAGATACAAACAAAAAAGTGATTGCTGCCGTTCATGCCGGGTGGAAAGGAACTTTACAGGGATTGGCGGCAAAAGTAATTTCATATATGAAGGAAAATTTCGGAAGTAAAAGCAGAGATATCTTTGTTGCTTTTGGTCCCAGTATAAGAAAATGCTGTTATAAAATCGACAGTAGTGTGTTAAAAAGTTTTACGGATAAATTTGGTTCGGGGAGTTTTTTTACAAAGAAAAACAATGATATTTATTTGGACCTCGTTAAACTAAATCATATTCAGTTGGAAAAATCAGGGATATATGAAGAAAATATTTTTGATTGTGGGAAGTGTACCCATTGTAACGAGGATTTTTTTTCATATCGGAGAAACAAAGCAACCGGAAGACAGGCAGGAATAGCGATTATCAAGTAATCATAGTTATTTGAATATGGAAAATAGTATTGATTCAATTAAAGAGCCTGATAGATTAAGAAGAAATATCGATAATCTAAAAGAAGAAATAGAGCTAACCTGTAAAAAAATCGGCAGAGAAAGCAGGGATATAACAATCATAGCTGCTGTGAAATATGCTTCTGCCGGGCAGGTAAAATCGGTCTATGATCTTGGTATCAGAAATTTTGGCGAAAATAGGGCTGACCAGCTGGAGGAAAAATATAATGTGATTAAAGGAGGTCCGGTATGGCATTTTATTGGACATCTCCAGAGCAGGAAAATAAAAATAGTAGTTCCTCTGGTAGAATTCATACATTCGATAGATGATATAAATACTTTAAGTAAAGTGAATGATGAAGCCAGAAAACTAGATAAAGTTCAAAAATTATTAATAGAGGTCAATATTTCGGGAGAACAGTCTAAATTTGGTATAAATCAGGCCGACCTGCATGGTTTTATTGAAAAATCATTGAATTTCAGAAATATAGAGATAGCGGGATTGATGACTGTCGCACCTCTGACTGATGATTTCGAATACCTGAGGGATATCTTTAAAAGACTTAAGACTCTCAGAGATAAGTCGAATAAAGATTTTAAAAATATTATGCTACGGGAACTATCTATGGGAATGAGCAATGATTACAGGTTAGCGATCGAAGAAGGTGCCACTATGATAAGGATCGGTTCTATCATTTTTAAATAAACATTTAATCATACAGAGGAGGGCAAATGAGCAGATTTTTTAAGAAGACTCTTTCTTTTTTTGGCATATCCGATGAAGATGAAATAGATCTGGACGAGATGGAAGGCAGGGAAACAGAAAAAGTAAAAGTCAGAACATTGAGGGATAAAAGTGGTAAAATAGACTCTGTTAATGAAAAAGAGAGTCCAAGGAGGGGTCATATTTTTGGTTCAAGGCCACCCAGAAAAATCTCATTGATTGGTTCAGGAAGAGATGGAGTCAAGTCGAGGGTTTTTGTTGCAGAACCCAAAGAATTCGAGGAGATACAAGTAATTGCTGATAATTTCAAGAATGATATTCCCGTGATAATCAACCTGCAGAAAGCTGATCAGGAATTAGGTAAAAGAGTGATCGATTTTTGCAGCGGGCTTACTTATGCTCTGGAAGGGAATATTAAAAAGGTAGCAGAAAAAGTTTTTTTAATCACCCCCTTTAATGTAGAAGTCAGTTCCGAAGAAAAGGAACTGCTGCGGGAAGAGGGTTTTTATGATCACTTTTAGGAAAAGAAGGTATTTATTTGTGCAGTTATAAACTCGGAATAATAGGCTGCGGAAATATGGGTGAAGCAATACTTGGAGGAATACTGGATTCAGGTTTTTTAAACAACGATGAAATTGTGTCTTATGACATTGATGATTGCCGTAGAGAATATATTGAAACCAATTATAGGGTGAATCAGGCCGGAGGAATTTCGGATGTTATAAAAAAATGCAGATATGTTCTTTTATCTGTAAAACCAAAAGATATAAAAACAGTACTAAAGGAGATCAAGACCTGTTTCGACAATAAGATAAATTCAATTATAAGCATTGCAGCCGGCATATCTACAGATTATATAGAAAAGACATTGGATTCAAATGCTTCAGTTATAAGGGTAATGCCCAACTATCCTGCTTTGTTTAAAAAGGGTATGTCAGCCATAAGCAAGGGCAGATTTACAAGAGATGAGGATTTATCTTTTACCGAGAAATTAATAAAGAGTACAGGAGATTATGTAATAATCGATGATAAATACCAGAACCTGGCGGCTGCTTTAAATGGGAGTGGACCGGCCTATTTTTTTCTTTTCTGTAAATATCTGATAAAATCCGGAATAAAAAATGGGCTGGATCCGGAAATATCAAAAAAATTAGTCATTGGAACAATGAATGGCGCAGGAACTGTCATTGATAAATCCGGAATGGAGCTTGACGATTTAATCAAAAAAATTGCATCTCCGGGCGGCACCACCGAAAGAGCCCTTAAAGAATTTGAAAAAAATAAACTTGATAAAATAGTTTATGAAGCCGTAGAAGGTGCAAAAAAGAGAGCAAATGAATTGCAGAATCTGCTTGATTAAAAAGCTGCAGTGTTTTTGCGGTTTTATATAAAATATAGATAATACGGATAAAAGAGTATGGGGAGGAAATAATGAATATAAATGCGGAGAATATCCAGAAAAAAGAATTTCATGTTGTATTTAAAGGATACAAACCTGAAGAGGTCGATAAATTTTTGGACATTCTTACGGTAGAGTTCGATAAATTACAAAGATCTCAAAAAGAGCTTCAGGAAAATATAGAAAAACTAAAATACGAGGGGAACAAAGAATCAAGTGAGATGAAAAGAGTTATCCAGGAGGCACTTGTATCTGCTCATAAGATTGCAGAAGATATAAAACAGAAGGCAGAACTTGAAGCCGAGGAGTTGATAAGAACCAAAGTAGCCGAGCAGGAAAAAGCATATAAGGATTTATTGACCAGAAAAGCAGAACTGGAAAGGGATATAAAGGAACTGAGCCTGAAGTATGAAGACTTTAAAGGTAAGATTGAAAAGCTGGCAGATGATCTCAAAAAAAGTACTTCAAAGGTAGCAGAAGGAAAATATTTTGATATTTCTGAGATTAAAGATGAGGAGTTTGATATTGATAGAACTGATGAAGATAAGAATAATAAAGAAAGTAAAAAAACAGAATATCCTACCGAAAAAGAATTAAATATACTTGAAGGTATCAAAGAGAAAGAAGGAAAAGAAAATTCAAAAGTAGAGGAGGAAAAAGAAATAGAAGAAGAACAAGAAAAAGTTGGTGAAGAGGAGAAAGAAGAAGAAGAAAAGGAGGAAGAAGCCGGTGGGGGAAAAAAGAAGAAATCTATTATTTATGAATCCGAAGAGACTGAAGAAATTGATTATGAATATAAACCAAAGAGAGTGAAAAAGAAAATAGATATAGCCAATCCGGATATAATCAATGATTTCTTTAAAACCGATGAAGACTGAAACAATAAAATTGCTTATAAAACCTAATTCCGCTGTGACCCGCATTAATGGTATTTACGGAGACAGGATAAAAATAAAACTTGCTGCTGTACCCGAGAAGGGGAAAGCAAATAAAGAACTGATAAATTTTATTTCCGGTAAGATTGGCGTACCCAAAAAAAATATAAAAATAATTGCCGGTGAAAAATCGATTTATAAAGAAATCAGCGTAAAATCGGATAAAGATTTAAAATTAGCTGTAAAACTCCTTTCAAATTAAGACTCATTTAAGTATATTTTAACTAGAAAAAACCTACCCATTCTTATCATATAACTAAATTAACTATAATAATCCGATATAACCCCACAATAATTTAAAATTCCATATCTTTTAAAGTTCCAGCAGAGAATAACAGTATCAAACAGTGCATTAGCCAAAAAAACCGTTGACAAATGAATATTATAGTTCTATTATTAATCTATAAATATTTTATAATTTTTTTATTATAAATTTCGCAGCGTTCCAAAAAAATGGAAATAATCCTTATAATAACAGAAAATAAAGAGCTCACCAAAAATATACCCCGGATAAAACTGCAAAATCACGATATATTGGTTTTAAACAATACAAATTATATCAAGCATTATTTGGAAGAATATATGCCAAAATATATTGTATTATCGGCAAAATTAAAGAATTATAAGGAAATTTCAGATTATATAAATAATAATACCAGCAGTGAGCTTATTATTACCGATTCGAAGGAAAAGAAGGGTCTTCTATCCGGAAATATTTTTACCGGAAGTATAGAGAAGATAGATGATCTGAAGAGGATACTGGAGATCGTAGACAATTTGAATCCTAAATTGGATTCAAAAGACAAAGATAGTTATAGATTCATACCGCAGCAGGTGATTTCTTTCTACTCCGTTCAGGGTGGAGTCGGGAAAACCAGCATAGTCTTTAATTTCGCCTGGTATTTGAAAGATATTGTCAGAGGGAAAATACTGATCATAGATTTGAATTTTTGTGAGGGCCCATCGGATCTCGCTATTAATCTTGATTTGAATTTATCACCGAATTTAAGTGTGTTTATCGAAAAGATCACCCAGGGGAAAGATTGTTTTGATAAATCCATTATAAGTCTGGCAGGTAATGATAAGATAGATATCCTTCAGCCGCCATTGTCTATATATCAGAGCGATAAATTCAATATAGATATGCTGGATAGTATAATTTATTCTGCCAGGAACAAATATGACATAATAATAGCCGATGTTCCTTTCCGATATGACAATATTTCGCTGGAGATGCTGAATCTTTCAACCACCTCGATCCTGGTCCTATCTCCTGATATAAAACTGATTTCACGTGTAATCAATTTTCAAAAATTTCTTCCACCCGGACAGAAAAAAGGGATCATTTTCAATAAGATCAACCGGAATGAAATGACATATATAGATGAATGGAGAGATGTCTCGGGTATTTCAGTATATGACCGGATATCTTTTATACCCGAAGATAAAAGAAGGATTATAGCCAGCGGCAGAAATTCTTTCAATATTCTTGATTTGCAGACAGGTATGCCTGATCTAAAGAAAGTCATCTTTTAATAATGGATGAAGAAAAAAAATTATACACCATAAAAGAAGTATCGGAATTGGTTGGTATAAGCGAAGCAGAGGTGATAAGAGTGGTTATGCTCAAGAAGCTGCCGGCTATAAGGATGGGTAAAGCCATAAGAATAAAAGAAGATGACCTTGAGGCGTTTTTAAAAGAATTCATAGGCGCAGAGGAAGCAAAACCGGACTACAGGGAACCGGTGTTATATACAGCCGAGCAGGTTGCAAGAATCTTGAAATTATCGGTAGACAATATTTGGAATTTACTTAAAACAGGAAGGCTCAAAGGATTCAAGGTAAGGGAAGGCAGAAGTTCCTGGAGGATCCCTGCAAGCAGCCTGGATGATTTTATAGAAAGCAGGACCAGGCAATCAATATAAATTTATAATGTGATGGTTGGTAACGAGGAAAATAAATCCAGATTTACCGTATGGGAGAAGGTAGCGGTAGCAGTAATTGTAATTTTGATAATTATTATAGTTCTATTGATATTCAACCAGGAAATAAAAAATTATATCGAAGTTTTTAAGAACTGGTATAGAAGTAAAATTTAGTAAATGTTGGTTTATTTTTCTTTAAGGAGGTGAAAATAATGAAAAAATTAGTAAGAATTTTGATAGCACTGGCTTCCCTTATTGGAATAGCTGGTCAAGTTAGATGGTAATCTGGCGGCAAAATTAATATTATAACAATTCTTTTTTTCTGGTATAATGCTCTATATTTTAGCTAAAATATAGGAGCAAGTAATTTTGACAGAAAAGAAAAGTAGCTTTGTTTTAAATATATACGTTTTTTTTATATTTTTAGCAGGGCTATCTATATTTACTTATATTCTTTTTAGATATAGGGATATATCATTAGTTGGAGTGGTGCTGTTCGGATTGCTGGCATTTACGGCTGATAATCTATCGGCATCACTTCCGCGAACTGGTAGCGTTTCAGTAAATCCTGCAATTTCTCTTGCCAGTCTAATACTTTTTGGTCCATCTACGGCTATTTTAGTGACTGCATTTTCAATTTTTAACATAAAAGAATTTGTCAAAAAAGTTCCTTACTATAAACATCTATTTAATACTGGACAATATTTTTTATTAATGGGTGTTGCAAGTATTATATTTGAAAGCACATTCAATAGGACTGCTATAAGTTTTTTTAATCCTGCAAATATTAGTTTTTTATTTTTAGCTGCATATATTGGCTTTCTTGTAAACACAATACTCACAGCAATTGCTATCTCTTTAAGTGAAAATAAAAATTTTATTAATATATGGATCTATAATTATGCATGGTTAATCCCATTTATATTTTTTTTAGCCGTAATGGCAATTTTTATATCTTTTCTCTATAAATTATACGGGCCACCAACAGTAATATTTACGTCTCTTCCATTAATAATTGCACAATATGCTTATATGCTTAGAATCAAAGAAAGAAAGGCTCTAATAAACAGCATTATGCAGATTGTGAAGATAATAGATGCAAAAGATCCATATACTGCAGGGCACTCTATAAGGGTAGCCGAATATACCGAAAAGATTGCCAGGAAGTTAAGGCTCAACGAATACGATGTCGACATATTGACAAATCTTGCGAATTTACACGATATAGGTAAGGTGCAGATAGATTTAAGCATCCTAAACAAACCGGGGAAGTATGATGATGCTAATTGGGTAGAGATGAAGAAGCATCCCGAAGTAGGATATGAAATAGTAAAAGAAATCGTATTTTTAAAAAATTCGGCAAAAGCAATACTGCATCATCATGAAAAAATTGATGGCGGCGGGTATCCATACGGGATAAAGGGAGATAAAATCCCTCTTTTTGCCAAAATACTTACAGTAGCGGATGCTTACGATGCAATGACCTCCAACAGGCCTTATAAAAAAGCGTTGACACAGAAAAAAGCCATAAAAGAGCTGGAAAGATGTGCCGATAAGGACTTCGATAGAAAAATAAGCGGCATAATGATAGAGATAATAAAAGAAGAAAATCCTTTAGAATGTTAAAACAGTATTTTTCAATCTTTTTAAAATGCCTGCTCGTTTTACTTGCGGGAGCCGCTCTGGGTTTTATATTTTTTTATTTTTTCAAGAATGCCAGTGTGTTCATAACGGATAAATTCAAAATACTGCAGGGTGTTTTTGGAATACGTGAATACCGGGAAGGCATGTCCTTCAATTATATATTGGTGGCTATTTTTCTGGGAAATCTTTTATCCACTTTAGGATATTTTGGTCTGGGTTACTTGAAGGCTGCTCTTCCTTTAAGCTTTGTCACCGGTGTTTTTACCATTATTTTTCTGTTTTCAGGAACCATAAGACACGGGACTTCTATCCCGGGAGAAGTAATAATACTTTTTTCCATTGAAATGTTTTACCGGGTCATGGCTATGACCACGGGTGAATACATAAATAGAAATAAATTCAAGAATAAAGCTATTCCGATTTCTTCCATGGTCATCATATTCGCAATGCTTGTTTCTGCAGTTTTTTATGAGTTATATCAGATTTTTTAAAGGATTGTCTGCGATTTCTTATTAAATTTGCTCTTCCATTTAAGACTGTTGAATACCAGTTTGAAGAATTTAATGGTATCGGTAACGGGATTCACATAACTGACGAAGTCTTTATGATATATAGTTGTGATAGGTATATTTTTGATATTATATCCCAGCCAGCTGGCCTTGATCACAATTTCCGGTTCGGTATCGAAGTTCCTGGTTTCCAGTTTGATATTTTTTAAAACTCTCGTGCTTATGTATCTGAACCCGGACTGGACATCACTGATTTTCCTATCTGCAATATTGGAAATGATCCAGGAAGTAAAGACATTTGTGGCCAATCTTATAAAGGGCATATTTTTAGTATTATCAAGCCGGTTTCCGATTATCAAATCCGGTTTTTCTTTTTCTATAACTTCCAGGAAATTCTTTATTTCACGGGTATCATGCTGTCCGTCAGCATCGATGGTTATAACCCCCGAATAATTGTCCTTGATAATATGATTGAAACCTGTTTTAAGCGACTGTCCCTTTCCTTTATTTATAATATGTTTGATTGGTATTATTTTAATATTTTCCGGAGTTTTTATTGATTCTATAATCTTAATGGTATTGTCGGTTGAACCATCATCGACTACGATTATATCAAGGTTATACCCAAGACAACCTTTGATTACCGCTCCAATATACTTCTCTTCATTATAGGCCGGAATAAGAATTGCAATACCGGCATTATTGTGATCATTCATTTATTTTTATTTTGTCTTCTGTTACACGGTTATTATTATTCTTTTCATCTTACCGGAGTCTATAATCTATACAACATAAAAATATTTCAAGGATGATAAATTCCGGTATCAGTTATCAAAAGATCGACTTTGATATCATCTTTTGATACAGGGATACTGTCGATTACCTGTATATCAAAACATAATGCTATTTTTTTTACTCCCTTCGGAATACGCAGGAGAAGTTTGTCATAAAAGCCGCCGCCATATCCCAGACGGTTAAGGTTTTTATCAAAACCTACCCCCGGGACAATAGCCAGATCTATATCGGAGATTTTTGCTTTTCTGCATAAGACAGTATTGGGTTCCAGGATCCCGTAAGCCCCTTTTTTTAGCTGCTTTTTCGGATCATTTACATAAAAGAGTTCTAATTGCTGATCACTGACCTGTGGAAGTATGATATTTTTACCATCCTTCAGAGCTTTTTTTATGACTATGGTTGTATCAATTTCGCTTCTGAAGGGATAGTAAATTAAAATATTACCTGAATTTTTATAATTAACCGTATCAAGAAATTTAGCTGCTATTATTTTGCTTATTTTCTTTCTATACCGGATCTGCATGCTATCTCTTCTATTTTGAATTATTTTTCTAAGTTCTTTTTTATAGAAACCGGTTTGTGTTGGTCTATTGTTATTCTTCATAGAAAATTATGCATAAACCCCCTGGTCCCAGATGTGTTCCAACTACGGCACCAATATCCACCCTGAATATTTTTTTTGGGTTGAACGTCTCTTTTATCTTTTCATACATTTCGGCCGCATCTTCTTTTGCGTCGGAATCTCCTACCGATACTATGAGGTTTTGAGGATTTTTTACCATAGTTTTCATGGAATTTATTAATTCTGTTTTGGCCTGGTTCCATCTTCTTGCAGTTTTAAATTGAGATACCTCACCGTCATGAATAGTAAGTATTGGTTTTATTTCCAGAAGTGAGGCGATAAGACCTTTTGCCTTTCCTATTCTCCCGCCCTTTTTTAAATATTCCAGCGTGCTGGGTACAAATAATACTTTAATCTTTGGCTTTAGATCATATATACTTTTTAAAATCTCTTCTTTTGATTTGCCTTCCTTTGCCATCTGAGCCGCCTTTAATACTAAAAAACCCAGAGCCATACTAACATACCCGGAATCAATTAATTCTATATCCCTATCGGGCATATCTTTTTTTGCCATTTCTACGGAATTTATGGTACCGGACATCTTTTTGGAAATATGAATAGATATTATGCTTTCACTTTTTTTAAGGATATCCGTATACGCTTCTATAAAGTCTTTTGGGGTGGGCTGGGTTGTAGTGGGCAGTTTTTCGGATGTTCTGATTTTCTTATAAAAATCATTTATTGTTATATCTTTTCCATCATCCAGAAAACTTTCCTCCCCGAAGATTACCGTAAGCGGAATAATCTTTATGTCCAATTCTTTAGCCAATTCCACCGGTAAGTCAGAAGTACTATCGGTAATTATTGCCACTTTGCTCATTTTACCTCCTTTATTGATTACTAATTATTATAATTTATGCTTTTTTTAAAATATTTTCAATTAATTTAGCAATCTTTTCGCCTATGAAGATTTCTTTTTTATAACCTTCAAAATGGCTGAATTTCATATCATTCCCGGAGGCAGAGTGCTTACGTCCTGCCATGTTTCTTATATGTGATAGGCCCAGCACCTTTATTTTTAGAAAATTTGCCATTATGACCTCCGGAACAGTTGACATTCCTACTGCGTCTATTCCCAGTTTACGCATAACATTTATTTCGGCATTAGTCTCAAGAACCGGTCCTTTTACACCTGCGTATATACCTTGCTTTAATCTTAAACCGGTATCTTTTTCTGATTTAATTGCTATATCCGTTAGTCTTTTATCATAAGGACAGCTCATGTCTATAAAATAATCATGCCGGGTATCATACTTACTGCCAAAGAAAGGATTATCAGCCATTAGATTTATATGGTCTTTTATGATCATTATATCGTCTTCGGCAAATTCCGGATTTATTCCTCCTGCCGAATTGGTGACTATTAAATTAGCGGCTGACAGATGTGATAATAGACTTACAGGGTACACCACTTCTCTCATATCATACCCTTCATACAGGTGAAGTCTTCCGCAGAATATCAGAATAGTTTTATTTTCCAGCTTCCCACAAACGATGGTTCGGCCATGTCCGGGTATTTTTGGAACAAGCATATGAGGTACATTGACCATTTCAAGAGTTATCTTATCTTGCAGGGGTAAAAATTCTATACATTTTTCAAGGAATGACCCAAGTATCAATCCAAAATCGACTCTTTGAGGTATATCAAATGTGCACAGGTAGTCATATGTTTCTTTAAGTCTTTTGTTTATTTGAAAAATTGGTTTACTCATACAAAAAAAAGATGTTCCGGGTTGACTAACAGGTATTATTTTGTGAATTTTAGCATACTTTTACCAAAAATAATTATTATTTTGGTTTTTTTTGCTATAATCCTATATAATCTTCCTATTATTTTTTATCTTAATTTTGATTTTTTATATTCTGGAGCGAATAAATGAATTCAAAAAGAATGTTTTCAACTCCTGTTTTTAAATTTTCTTTTCTGATTTTAATCATTTTTTTATCGATTTTCTTACTTATAAATCTTCAGGCATGCGAATCAGGACAGAGAGTGATCAAGATCGGTAATCAATCAGTTCTTTCCGGTGAATATAGATCTTTCGGAGAAGATCAGCTGGTCAGTGTAAAACTTGCTGCTTCAAAATTATCTCCGGTAAGAATAGGCGGATTCGACTATGAAATTGAAATTGTTACCAAAGACGATGAAGGCAATCCGGAAAAAGCTTTTCTGATTGCCCAGGAGATGGTAGACGAGGGTGTAGCCGGAGTAATAGGATCGACATTTGATGGAACCACTATAGCTTCCGTACCTGTCTACGATGAATTTGGTATACCTATAATTTCTCCGTCCGCCCAGGATCCGGAGATCTCGGGGACCGGAGATGTTTTTTTCAGAATGGTAATGAATAATGAACAGAAAGTAGAAAATATTGCGGATTTTATTATAAATGAAATCAATCCACAGAAAATTATACTTATAAACAACCAGGAGGAATATTCGATAGGACTGGTAGATTACCTGAGGGAGGTATTATCCGATAATGGCATTGAAACTCTTCAGCCGATGTCAATAAAAATAAATGAAGAGGATGCAGGAATTATTGCAGAGAACTTATTGATAGAAGGTCCTGATACGATATTTTATTGTGCAACCTATAGTGAGGTGGCAACTCTTATATCCAGGGTAAGAGAAATTGGTCTGGAGACAAACTTCATTACAGAAACAATGGGAATGGATGATAACATTTTTGTATTGGAAGATGCTCAGTACCTTGAGGGTTTGATTGCAGTGATTCCCGAACCTCCTTCTCTGGCCGATTATTCTCAAGATCCTAAAGCAGTAAGTTTCTGGTATGATTTTAATAATTATTTAAATCAGCTGGATGATCAGGATATCAGTATTGAGGGACCGGGAACATATGCTCCTTACAGTTATGATTCTGTTTTCGTGATTATCGAGGCTATGAAACAGTCCAACTCTATTTTACCTCAAGATTATATAGACGAACTCAGAACTATTTCTTTTGACGGAATTGTGGGACACATTGAATTCGATTCTATTGGCGATAGAATAAGCCCGTTATCGACAGTCTTCGTAGTAAAAGACGGTGCATGGGTAAGATATTAATTCCCGACAATAAAATTCAATGTTTTTGGCACTATCTTGAAATTGGCTGGTAATTTACAGATATATTCTCCATCGGCAAAAACACTGAACCGGTATTCACTGTCAATCAAACAACTGTTGGTTTTGAAAATCTCGACATGAATATCTCCGACGTGTTTTCCCTCGTAGACTTTTGGGAAAATTTTTATAAAGTGTAATTTACTCATTCTTTTTATTATACATATATCAAATAGCCCGTCCTGCGGATCGGCTGCAGGGGTTATTTTCATACCGCCTCCATACATGGGCATATTAGCGGCAGCGATCATCATTCCGTAAATCTCTCTCCGATTGCTATCATAATCTATAAACAATCTCTTTGATTTAAACGTGATCAGGGTTTTATAAACTGCATAAGTATATTTTATCGGTCCCTTTAGGGGCAGGCGGGTATTATTTGCAAGATCGTTTACCTGCGAATCAAAACCGGAACCTGCAACGCAAACGTAATAGTATTTATCATTTATTAGGCCAAGATCCAATCTTTTTGTTTTACCTTTTTTTATTATCTGGCAGCATTTTATAATATCGGAAGGAATACCCAGGCTTGTCGAGATATCATTTCCGGAACCGGTAGGTATTACACCCAGCTTTTTATCGGTTCCCGCCAGGGCATTTGCCATATAGTGAACGGTGCCATCGCCCCCCACGGCTACAAAATTAGAGAAATCATTTTTTAGGTTACTTTTTACAGTATCCATAATGTCCTGTGAACTTTTACTAATATGGATACGATAGTCCAATTCAAGTTTTTTGAATTCCGATTCGATAAGCTCTCTTATTCCCAGAGCTTTTCCTTTTGCAGAAGAAGGGTTTAAAACTATAAGTGTTTTCATGTTTTTTATCCTGTTAGTTAAATATAATAAACATCAGACATTATACCTGATGATTAATGAATCAATCCAGAAAAACATTGTAAAATCTACATTTTATTGGACTGTTTTTTGAAATAATTGTTTTAATAATTTTAAAGGCTGTTCCATTTTCTGTATGGTCCCGATTTATTGACTTTTTATAGTGCCTATTATAATCTTTAAATGTTTTTTAAAAATAAAGGATTACGGAGGTATCAAATGAATATATTTAACAAAATAGTGGTCATACTGACGCTTGTATTTATAATCGCTATCTCACTCGTATCTATGATAAATGTCTTTGCAGAATATTTTGAATGGTCAGATCTGGCACTGCGAATTTTTAATCCTGAAAATAGTATTAATGCATTTGTTGCATTTCTTGCTTTAGTGGCTGTATTTGCAATCAGTGTATTTATTCTGATTTTGGAATTCTATAGAAAAAGAACAAGAGCAGCCAATATATCCAGTTCTAAAACAGGAAATGCCATGGTAACACTCGAAACGGTGGCAGGACAGGTTAAAAACGAAGTGGCAAAAATAGATGGGGTAGAGGATGTCAGGGTAAAAATAATTCCAAAGCCAACAGGTATAATAATAGATATGAATTCCAAATTAAGCGATGATGCAAATATTCCCGAAAAGATGCAGGAAATAATAAGCGGAGCTGCCGGTATAGTATCCGGTAAGCTGGGTATTAAAGTCATAAAAACAAATCTTACCATTGTTGGTCTTGTTTCAGGAGAAAAAGGGAAAAAACCGGTGAAGAAAGACATAAAAGAAAAAGCGGCTGAAGCAGCACCGGCAGAAGAAGAGGGAATTATTGAAACAGAAGAGAATGACAAGTAGCCGGAACATATAGGAATATGATTTACTCTGGGATCAAGGTTAAATAGCGGAATTAAGGTTGAAGAATAAAAATAAGATTGGATTTATTCTAAAAAGTATTGATTTGGTAAAGCGGGCTTAGTATATCGGTAGTACATGAGCTTCCCAAGCTCAAGAGGCGGGTTCGACTCCCGTAGTCCGCTCCATTTATGAAAGGAAGTGGAACATGGCAGACATATTATCGGAACTTGATAAATATATCCCTGAAGAAAATCCCAGAAAGTGGGCAAAACTCTCAAGCGATGTTGATTTCAGAAGGCTCCAGCTGACTCTATTAAAAGAGATACTTATTGAATTAAAGCAAATAAATGCCAAATAACTGATGTCCTGTCAAACTTTCTTACACCAATCGGAGTATTTGCTGATTTCATTTTTTACCACTCGGAAATAAAGTTCCTGGAGTTTTTTTGTAATCGGACCCATCTCACCGTTTCCAACAGGACGTTTATCCACACTTCCTATTGGAGAAATCTGAGCACCGGTCCCACAGAAAAATAATTCATTAGCCGTGTAAAGCTCTGTTCTGTCTATCGATCTTTCAATGACATCTATATTTTCGTTGTCTTTGGCAAGTTTTATTACCGTATCTCTGGTGATTCCTTCTAATATTTCATCGGTTACCGGGGGAGTTATCAAATTACCGTTCTTGACCATAAAAACATTCATGGCGCTTCCTTCACTGACATGTTTACTATTAGCTGTCAGGACGAGTGCTTCATCATAACCGTTTAATAATGCTTCCGTTTTTTGAAATGCTGCATTTACATATGATCCGGATATTTTTGCACGCGGAGGTATGGAATTATCAGGTATGCGATCCCATGAAGAAATGCAGACACTTATTGGTTTGCTTATATCCAGATATTCTCCAAGCGGTATGGTATATATGAAAAGATCCTGTTTATTTCCTACTAATTTGGGTCCTATATTTAATCCGCTGTTATAAGCAAATGGCCTTACGTAACAGTCCTCATTATATTCTTCTTTTTTTAGCAGTTCTACAGTTATGTCACAGAGTTCTTTTATGGAATATTTTATATCTATCATCATTATTCTGGAATTAGACATAAATCTTTTGTAGTGGTCTTCCATTCTGAAAATATAATTTGATTTATTTTTTTCATTCCAGTAACATCTGATACCTTCAAAAATTCCGGTACCATACTGCAGCGCATTTGTCCTTATATCTACTTTGGCCTGTTTTATAGGAACTATTTTACCTTCAAAGAAAGCGAACCTGGGGTTGTCCATAAATCCCTCTTTTATAGATTTTAATTTTTAATATTTTACTTATTTTAAGTTTTTTTTGCAATTATAGTTTGTAAATGACGATGCTTTATCTAAAAAGAAACAAGAGTATTTTCATAATTTAAAGAAATTATAAAGAAGGTGTCAAATTATGAAGGGGTCAAATTAAAAAAATAATTATTATTTACTTTGGTTTACATCCGGTATGCTCAATCAATTCGAAATCTGAATTGAGGCAAAAAAGAAACCCCAAGTTACCTTTTACCTTAGCTCGCGCCTTAGGCTACTCAACATCTTGGGGTCACTCCCTTAAAACTTTTCTTAGGTTCTTTTTAGAAAGTAACTTACTTTTTACATTCTTTCGTCTGTAGATTTCAGCTACTTCTGAAAGTTACCTCCTGCTTTAAGGGTGTTTTCAATATAGCAAATGGCACTCCGTATGTCAATAGATATTTCGATATTTTTGAAGAATTTTTAAAAATCTTGAAATTAAAATCAGGTATTTTATAATTTATAAAAGGATTTTGATTTATCCATTATAAACTTAGAGATTAGGGAGGAATAGAATATGAACGAAAAGAAGAATTTTACTGCCGAAGAAGCAATGAAGATTGGTGAGGAACTTGGAATCGATTGGTCCAAATTCGACATAGAGCAATTCAGAGCAGGAATGGATGTTGAATTGGAGCATGGAAAAGTTGATCCCAATACAAATGTTTCTGATGACGATCCATTGATGACGGGAAAAATCGCACTGGCCCATTTAAATGAATTTCCGGATTACTACGACAGACTCACGAAGATGGAGGAAGAAGCAGAAGAATACTGGGGGATAGAAGACTAGGATTTTTAAGTTTTTATGATTATACCTCCTCCTATCAGGGTATCATCGATATAAAAAACTGCCGATTGCCCGGGCGTGACAGCTTTTTGAGGAGTATCGAATATAACAGTGACTGTTTTTTTATCTTCGATTCTTATCTCAGCAGGGGTCTCTTTAAAGTTGTATCTTATTTTAACCATTGCCCTGAAATTTTTTCCAGGGGGACTGCCGGCAATAAAATTGATATTTTTGACTCTAAAGGATCCCTGTAAAATATCTTGTTCTTCACCTGCTATAATAATATTTTTTTCAGGTATTATCTCTTTTACATAAAGAGGTTTCGAATGACTTATGCCCAGACCTTTTCTTTGGCCTACAGTATAAAAAGGATATCCTTTATGTGTCCCAATGATCTCGCCCCTGGTATTTAAAATATTCCCTTTTTCTATTTTCCGGAGTCTTGATGCCAGAAATGAATGATAATTATTTTCAGGTATAAAGCAAATGTCCTGACTCTCGCTTTTATTTTTTAAAAAAGGAAAAATCTTTTCTGCTTCTTTTTTTATATGGTCTTTTGAGAACATCCCGATTGGCGTTTTGATCAAGGATAGCTGATCCTGGCTGAGTTTCCATAATATATAACTCTGGTCTTTGTTCTTATCAACTCCTTTTTTAACTTCAAATAGTCCGCTGTAAGATGATTTTTCGATTCTGCAGTGATGACCTGTAGCAAGGTAACTTGCACCAAGAGTTTTTATTTTTTCTAGAAGTGCTCCGAATTTGATGTATTTATTACACTCCACGCAGGGGTTGGGAGTACATCCCTTTTGATATTCCTTACAGAACTGATTTATTATTTTTTTCTCAAATGGACTGACAAAATTTATTACAATATGCGGGATATCGAGTTTGAGAGATACTTTTCTTGCTGTTTCTATGTCTTTAAGGGAACAACAGGTCTTTGTATTATTCTTCCGGTCGAAATCATCGGGAAGCAATTTCATTGTGACACCGATTACTTCCCATCCATCGTCTTTTAAAAACCTGGCAGCCATGGAGCTGTCGATTCCTCCACTCATGGCCACTACGACTCTTTTGATGTTTTTTTCATAAATATTCCCGTTATGAGATTTTGAAATATAATCGCTGATCAGGTTGTTAAGAGCATTTATAGTTATATTAAGTACATATTTTTTGCCTGCCGGAAATTTTCCAAGGTGTTTTTCCAATTCTTTTCCGGTTATAAAAGTGGACTGAAGAATATCCTTGTTTTTGATGAGATTAGTAAGATAACTAGCTGCGGCAATGGTATAATTACAGCCAAATGCTTTAAACTTTATATCGCTGATTATATTTTTATCTATTCTTGATGTTAGTTTTATGTATCCTGGGCAATTGATTCCTCCGCTGCTGCCCGAAGCGTCAGAATGAGATATTTCTCCGACATTAAATGGTTTTTTAAAATGTAATGTTAAATTCGAGTTCAAATCTCTTATGATAACTATTTGTTGCCCGGATAATTATACGATATTATATAAAATATTATACAGATTAGTTTTTATTTAATAAGTCTTTATATATAAATGATCGAGTCAAGAGAAATAAGAACAAGGAAGTTTTATTATAATAGTCTTTTCATGGACTATATTTTTGATTTTAAAAAAATCAGTAATTTTTATGGATATGATTATAGAGATATAGAAAGTTATAAAAAAAGAGTCTTTGATCTCGAAGCGGACTATGATGAAAAAAAGAGGCTAAAAATTTGCAGTATCTTAGAAAATTACAATAAAAAGATTGGCTGCAGTCAAAAAACCTTGGAAAATATAGATAAACTTAAAAGTAAAAAATCAACAGTAGTAATAGGTGGACAGCAGCCCGGTTTTTTGACCGGTCCTCTGTTTATGATATTCAAGATTCTGACCATATTGAAATTAAGCAATTTCCTTCAAAGAGAATTAGAAATGCCAGTGATTCCGTGTTTCTGGAACGCATCTGATGATGACAGTGCCGATCAGGTCGATAATCTTAATATAATAAATGGTGAGATTTCAAATATTAAACTTGATCTTTCAGGTTTTGATCGAAAGATAAGATATTCAGATATTAATCTTACAGAAGACAGATTTAAAAATGTGATCGAAAGACTGGAGGACATTCTTTACCCAACTGGTTTCAAACCGGGGATCATTGATTTTTTAAAAAACAGTCTATCGGATATCATGAAAAATTGTTCGAATGACGGCAGCAGGATAAATATTACTGCCTTTTTTTCAGGTTTGGTTACCAAGCTGTTTTCGGATCACGGTCTTGTCATCATAGATCCTGCCGATATTGATTTAAAGAAATTAACTCAGGACCTGCTTAAATTTGATGTAAGTAATCATAAGAAGATAAATCTCCTCATAAATTCAAAAGGTGAAAAACTAAATGAGAGCGGCTACCACAGCCAGTTAAATTCCATAACGGAAATACTCGATTTTTTCTATTGTGAGGACGGCATAAGGAAAAGAATATATCCGGATGATAAAGATTCATTTGAGATAGAAGGTAAGATATATGATAAAAAGGAATTCTGGGATTTAATAGAAAGCAGTCCGGCAGGCATCAGTCTGAATGTGGTATTGAGGCCTTTATTTCAGGATAGTCTACTGCCGGTTTTAAGTTCGATCTGTGGACCGGGGGAAATAAGTTATTTTTCCCAGATCAAACCGGTGTATGATCTTTATGGTTTAAAAATGCCAATAATATATCCAAGATTTTCTGCAACTATTATCGAAAAGAAAATAAAGAAACTTTTTAATAAGTTAAAAATCACCGATGAGATGCTGGTATCGGACGAAGAAGAAATAATTAAAAAAATAATTAGGAAGAAAATGGATATCGATCTGGAAGGATCGATGCTGGGTCTGGAAAAAGACATCAGTGAAAGACTTGCGAAATTGGAAAAAGTTTTTTTAGATATTGAAATGAATATTTCGGATTCTTTTGATAGAATTAAAAGAAATCTAAAAAAAGAGATTAAGGTCCTTGATAAAAAACTATATTCCGAATTAAAAAAACAGGATGAATTTGTTGCAGGTAGCATAAAGAAGATCTATGCAAATATATTTCCGGGCGGTAATTTACAGGAGCGTGAGATAAATATATTCAGTTATCTTAATAAATATGGATTTGAGTTTTTGGATGATGTAGGCTCTGCTGTCAAGCCGCTGGACTTTTCACATAAATTTTTGGAAATTATTTAGAAGATAAATGGAGAAAGAAATTAAAATAAATGTAATTGCTTTCAGTCCTCATCCTGATGACGCAGAAATGGGCTGCGGGGGGCTACTTTTAAAATTAAAAGATAAGGGTTACAGCACAGGGATAATAGACCTTACAAGAGCCGAACTTTCAACTAATGGTAATCTTGAGACAAGAGAAAAAGAAACAGGAGAGGCATCCAAGATCCTGGGACTGGATATCAGAGAAAACCTAAAACTTGAAGACGGAAATATCATAAACGATCCCGAAAGCAGGTTGAAAGTGATAAATTCCA
This sequence comes from Candidatus Humimicrobiaceae bacterium, assembly GCA_036514895.1. Taxonomy (GTDB): domain Bacteria; phylum Actinomycetota; class Humimicrobiia; order Humimicrobiales; family Humimicrobiaceae; genus Hydromicrobium. Next base: position 18,439 of record DATBWH010000067.1, on the reverse strand, counting down.
TAAGGAAGTACAGGCCGGACCTTGTGCTCATACCTTTCTGGAGAGACAGGCATCCGGATCATGAAAATTCCCATAAGCTGCTGAAAGATGCCATTTTTATTTCCGGACTCAAGAAATTTGAGACCGGACTTGATAATCACAGGCCGTATGCAGTGATCAGTTATATGCTTCATTACGAATTCAAGCCCAGTTTCATAGTCGATATAAGCCAGTATTATAAACAAAAATTCAGTGCGGTTGCTGCTTATGCATCCCAATTCTACAGTAATGTTCCAAAAGAAGGAATCACATATATAGCCTCCAAGTATTTCTTCGATATAATAAACAGCAGGCATCAATGCTCGGGGCTGAAAGTAAGGGCAGAATACGGAGAACCATATTATATAGAATCCAATATAAGGATCGATGATCCTCTGGAATTTTTTAAGTACTTGAAATAAGAAGTATAGAAATAAGTCTGGTTTATATCTATACAAGGCCTGGTGTATTTTTAAACCTGTGACCTCTTAAATAGACAGCGAGAAGATTATATGAACATAGGAATGACCTGTTATCCTACTTACGGAGGCAGTGGAGCAGTAGCTGCCGAACTGGGCATCGAACTGGCAAAAAGAGGACATAATATACATTTCATAAGCTATCGTCTTCCATTCAGGTTGAGTAAATTCTACAGGAATATTTTTTTTCATGAAGTCGAAACAATGGAATACTCCCTTTTCAAGTATCCTCCTTACAGTCTTTCATTGAGTGCAAAAATGGCTGAAGTCATAGAATCCGAAAAATTGGATCTTCTGCATGTACATTACGCAATGCCTCACGCGACTTCGGCTTATCTGGCAAAGAAAATAATAGGGGATAGGATTAAGTTTATAACTACTTTGCATGGAACCGATATCACACTTGTAGGAAACCAGCAGTCTTTTTATAGTATTACTAAATTCAGTATAGATGAAAGTGATGGTGTTACCTGTGTCTCCAATTATCTGAAGGAAATGACTAAAAAGATTTTCAAGACAAATAAAGAAATGGAAGTGATTTATAATTTTGTGGATACCGAAAAATATAAAAGGACTTTAAAAAACAGAGAAAATATGGAATTTGTTGACCCGGATGATAAAGTGATTATCCACATTTCCAATTTTAGACCGGTGAAGAGAATAGAAAATATTGTAAAAGTATTCCTGAAGGTTAGCAGCGTAGTAAAAAGTAAATTACTTCTTGTGGGCGATGGGCCCGATATATGTAGGATCAGAGACCTTGTGTATAAACTCAATTTGGAAAATAGTGTGCTTTTTCTTGGTATACAGGAAAACATAATCCCGCTTCTCAATATCAGTGATGTTTATATGCTGCCTTCGAAGAGCGAGGGTTTCGGACTCTCTGCATTGGAAGCACTAAGCTGCGAGGTTCCAGTTATTGGAACAAATGTAGGGGGATTAAAAGAGGTAATCGAAAACGGAAAGTCAGGTTACCTTTTTGATCCCGGAGATATCGATTCCATGAGCGAAGCAGTCGTCAAAATAATTAAAAGCAAGGAGATCCGATCAGAAATGGGTATTGAAGCCAGAAAAAGAGCTAAACTTTTTGATAGTAAATTGATAGTACCGAAGTACCTTGAATATTATAAAAGAATTTTAAATGACTAATAAAATTATTACTTAAAAATATTTATTTATATATTTTATTATAAAATTTTTTTATAATAAGTATTATTAAAAATATAATAATAATTTAATATATTTATTGACTAACTAAAGAAAAGAAAATATAATTAAATATATTATATAAACAATAATAAAAATTTAGGTTTTAATAACAAGGATAGGGTGACAATGGGTAAAAAATTTAAATGGCTGCTATTATTTTTCATTCTTGTCTTGGTGGTTAGTATTTTAGGTATGGGCTGTGAGGAAAAAGGTGTCTCATATGAACTGACTTCTCAGGATCAGGTAATTTTAACTCAACCTTCGGTTTGTTTTATAACTGCTTATTATTGGGGTTATGTTCTTGATCCCTACGATAACGTATGGAGCGATGCTTATTATGAAGCTTTTGTTGGCACAGGTTTTTGCGTGAATCCCGATACAGGCCATATAGTCACCGCAGGTCATATGGTAGAGATCAGCGAGTCGGATTTTAAATATGATCTGATATACACTTATTTGACCGAAACTTATGGCAGCCAGCTGGATAGCTGGTTGGATGCTGATTGGAACTGGGCATACGAGAACATAAGAGTCGAGGGATTTGAAGGCGGTTCATATGACAGAGAGGTTTACGTACAGTTTAATACTGCAAGTTCAGGAATACCCGACAATCCCGCCGATGACGAAACTTTTATCAGAGCGGAAGTAATAGATTTCAGCGGCTGGGACCAGAGAGATATTGCCCTTCTAAGAATTCAACCGCAGACCGGGAAGGCTCTTTCAGGTACAATAGTCGGGGATTCTTCGATGGTGGAGATACAGGATAATCTTACAATAATAGGATATCCGTGGACTTCCGATATAGGTCAGGATAACGTATTGAATCCTACCATAACGAGCGGTAATATAAGCGGAAGGCTGATGCTGAGCGGTACGGAAGTTCTTCAGGTTCAGGGAGATGCCAGACCGGGAAACAGTGGGGGACCTGTTCTGAATTCTGATGGCCAGGTTGTGGGAATACTTACAATGCTTACAGATGAGACCAATAATTACTTGAGACCCAGCAATGATATAAAAGAGATGTTGAGCAGAAATGGCGTTACCAATAAACTGGGAGTAGTAGACGAAGAGTTCAAGCAGGGGATTGTTATGTACAGATTAAAATATTATACGGAAGCTATAGAACACTTCAATAGCGTACTGAATCTAAATCAAAAACACCTCCTGGCTCAAGAATACAGGTCAAAGGCGCAGGAAGCTATAAATAAGGGCGAAGATGTCGAATTCAAGGAGGGAACCGAGGTTAAAATAATAGAACCAGGAGCTTCCTCTGAAGAATAGGTTATCTGGATTTAGAATAATTATTTAAAAATATAATAATTTAATTTGCAGGGTTCGGGCAAGAAAGTTCGAGCCCTGTAATTTTTAATTGTTTTAGCGATATTTCTATGTTATCATATTTTTTCAAATAAATTTTCGGTGATCATTATGAATACAAACAAAAATATTTTTACTAAAAAACTTGAAAAAAAGTCCGTAAATAATGGTAATAAAGTAAAAATTACTTCTCTTTCTGTTTGTATTATTTTAGTTCTAATAAGTCTGCTGATTCTGGTCGGTATTATATCCTGATTACAGGATATTAATTTACCTTGACCTAATAATCCTGTAATATCATTTATAAATCTTAAGATTATTGGTTATATACTTAAATATATTAAATAAATTTCAGAGAACAGGAGGAAAATTGAGAAGCGATATTATGAAAAAAGGAGTCGAAAGGCTGCCTCATAGATCAATTTTTAAATCTTTAGGATTTACCGATGAAGAAATAGAGAAACCTATAATCGGAGTCGCCAGTTCGGCAAATGAATTAATTCCCGGGCATATGCACCTTGACAGCATCGCGGAAGCAGTAAAAGCAGGAATAAGGATTGGCGGAGGCACACCCCAGGAATTCTCAACAATAGGCGTATGCGATGGGGTAGCGATGAGTCATATTGGAATGAAGTATTCCCTGGCAACAAGAGAGATAATAGCAGACAGCATAGAAGCAGTATCCATGGCACATCCTTTTGATGGTCTGGTACTAATATCTTCCTGCGACAAAATTGTTCCCGGGATGATAATGGCAGCACTGAGGGTCAATATTCCTGCCATTTTGATAAGCGGAGGACCTATGCTGGCGGGTAAATTCAAGGGTGAAGGCATTGATTATAGTACCTGTTATGAAGCTATTGGAAAATATAAAAAAGGAAAATACACGGAGGAGGATATAAGGTCAATAGAAGAGGAAGCCTGCCCTACCTGCGGGAGTTGTGCAGGAATGTTCACGGCTAATTCAATGAACTGTCTTTCGGAAGCAATAGGGATAGCACTGCCGGGAAACGGAACCATTCCAGCTTATTATTCAAAAAGATTGAGGCTGGCAAAAACTGCAGGGATCAGGATTATGGACCTTGTGAATAATAATATAAAACCCAGAGATATCATAACAATGGATGCAGTAAAAAATGCGCTTTCAGTAGACATGGCACTTGGCTGCTCGACAAATACTATTCTGCATCTGCCTGCGATTGCAAATGAAGCAGGAATAGAATTTACCCTGGATCTTGTAAATGAAATAAGCGGCAGGACTCCTAATTTATGTAAAATAAGCCCTGCCGGCAAACATCATATGGAAGATTTATATGGTGCCGGCGGAGTAGAAGCGGTCATGAACGAGCTGCTAAAAAATAACCTGATAAATGGCGACCTTGAGACCGTGAGCGGTAAAAAAGTAAAAGAGAATATATCCGGAGCAGATATTTTAAATAAGGAGGTCATAAGAGAGGTTTCGGATCCTTATATAAAAGATGGAGGTATCGCAATTTTACGGGGAAATCTTGCACCGGAAGGGTGTGTCGTCAAAAAATCAGCAGTGGATCCTTCGATGTACGATTATAAAGGAAAAGCCAGGGTATTCGATAGTGAAGAGGAATCTCTTGAAGCCATAATGAACGGAAAAATAAATTCCGGAGATGTGGTAGTGATAAGATATGAAGGTCCTAAAGGGGGACCGGGAATGAGAGAAATGCTTGCTCCTACATCAGCCATAGCAGGGATCGGACTGGATAAAGAAGTTGCTCTGATTACGGATGGAAGATTTTCCGGCGCTACAAGGGGAGCTTCTATTGGTCATATATCACCGGAAGCTCAGGCAGGAGGTCCGATTTGCATAGTAAGAGAAGAAGACCTGATTGAAATAAATATACCTGAAAGAAAGATAAATCTTCTTGTCAGTGATGAGGAGATCAAAGAAAGAATGAAAAACTGGAATCCTCCGGAACCCAAAATAAAAGAAGGTTATCTTGCCAGATATGCAAGGCTGGTTACTTCAGCGGCAGAAGGAGCCGTATTAAAATAATTTTAAAAATTTTAAGAGTTTTATTTTTTAAAAAAGAATAAAATAATGATATAATTATCCAAACATTTTTAGTGTTATAAAGTTGTTACAAATATAGGGAGTGAGATCATGATGGCTAAGATTACCGGTGCGCAAATGATAATAAAATGTTTAAAGGAAGAGGGGGTAGAGGTAATATTCGGATATCCCGGGGGTAAGGTAATTCCATTATACGATGCCTTATTTGACAGTGATATAAGGCATATACTTGTAAGACATGAGCAGGGAGCAGCACACGCAGCAGACGGATATGCCAGAGTTACTGGGAAAACCGGGGTTTGTATTGCCACTTCCGGTCCGGGAGCAACTAATCTTGTGACCGGTATTGCAAATGCATATATGGATTCGATACCCATGGTGGCTATAACCGGGCAGGTAAGCAGAGCCCAGATAGGTACCGATGCTTTCCAGGAAGCGGATATAACTGGTATAGTCGCACCTATAATAAAGCACGATTATCTTGTAAAAGATGTCAGGGAATTGCCAAAAGCAATAAAAGAAGCCTTTAAAGTTGCCTCTACCGGCAGACCGGGTCCGGTTCTGATAGATATTCCGCTTGATGTAACGACTGACCTTATAGATGAAAACTTTAAGGCAGAAGTAAATCTTCCCGGATATAAACCTACGGTCAAAGGTAATCTCAAACAGGTCAAACAGGCAGCAAAAAAAATAGCCGAAAGCAAAAAACCAGTAATTTTTGCCGGAGGAGGGATCATCTCTTCGGGAGCAAGTGATATTTTAAGAAAATTCGTAAAGGTTTCAAGAATTCCGGTTATCACTTCGCTTCTGGGAATGGGCTCTTTTCCTGAAACAGATCAGCTGTCATTAAGCATGGCCGGAATGCATGGAACCAAATATGCGAATCTTGCGTTTACTGAAGCAGATCTCATTATTGCAGTAGGGGTCAGATTCGATGATAGAGTTACTGGAAAATTATCTGAATTTGCACCGAATGCCGATATAATTCATATAGATATAGATCCTGCAGAAATTGGGAAGAATGTCAGAGTATTGATTCCCATTGTGGGAGATGCAAAAGTCGTTCTTACTGATTTAAAAAACGAGTACGAAAGCTTTATCGAAAAGAAAGGAATTCCGGACAGGAAAGAGTGGCTGTCAAGGATCAAACATTTAAAGAAAGCCTATCCGCTTAGATACGACAGGAATTCCAGCAAGGTAAAACCCGCTTATGTCGTAGAAAAAATATATGAACTGACTGGAGGCGATGCGATCATCTGCACCGAAGTGGGTCAGAATCAAATGTGGGCAGCACAATTTTATAAATTCACCCAGCCCAGAACACTGGTTTCATCGGGAGGACTGGGTACCATGGGGTTTGGACTTCCTGCGGCAATAGGTGCAAAAATCGGTAGGCCGGATAAAACTGTAATAGATATAGCCGGGGACGGCAGCATCCAGATGGTGTCACAGGAACTTTCCACAGCGGTTACAAATAAAATAAATATAAAAATAATGCTTCTCAATAACGGATATCTGGGCATGGTCAGGCAATGGCAGGAATTTTTCTTTAAAAAGAGATATTCCCAGACCTGCATCTATAATTGCGTTGATTTTGTAAAGTTAGCGGAAGCATATGGCGGAGTTGGTATAAGAGTTAAAAAGAAGGAAGAGGTCGAGGGTGCCATAAAAAAAGCTCTGAAGATAAATAATCTTGTTCTGGTAGATTTCTGGGTAGACAGAGAAGAAAACGTCTACCCTATGGTGGCACCGGGTTCTCCAATAAGTGAAATGTTAGAAAGTGAGATGTTAGAAGGTGTATAGCATATGAAAGGTGGGGCATTATGAGCCATATAATATCAGTTTTGGTTGAGAATAAAGCAGGAGTGCTGGTAAAAATATCCGGACTTTTCAGCAGAAGGGGATTCAACATCGAAAGCCTGGCAGTCGGTCCTACTGATGATGAAAAGATTTCAAGGGTTACCCTTGAAGTGAATGCGGAAGAGCACAGCATCGAACAAATTATAAAACAGCTTTATAAGTTAATAAATGTAATAAAGATCCAGGAACTGGATCCTTTAAACATTGTTGAACGAGAATTGGTCTTGATAAAGGTAAGTGCTGATTCCAAAACCAGACCGGAAATACTGGAAATAGTAAGCGTTTTCAGGGCAAATATCGTGGATGTTTCGAAGAAATCTCTGATGATCGAGATTACTGGAAACAGCACTAAGGTAAGAGCGCTGGTAGATCTTCTGCGGCCCTTTGGGATACTTGAACTGGTTAGAACGGGTAAAATTGCCTGCAGCAGGGGAAGTAAAGACTAATCAAAGTAATATAAAAAAATATTTTATAATAATGATATAAATAGTAAATATTTTTAAAAAATTATATTTAATATAAAACTATTAGAAAGGGAAGCTTAAAAAATGGTAAAAAGATATATAATGACCCCGGGTCCTACTCCGATATCGGAGGAAGTACTGATGGAACACGCCCGACCTCTTATGCATCATAGATCCCCTGAATTCTCAAAAATCTTTATAGAGGTCACGGAAAAGCTTAAAAAACTTTTCAAAACCAACAGTGATCTTTTTATACTGACTTCTTCAGGTACAGGTGGTATGGAAGCGGCAGTTACAAACTTCTTTTCAAAGGGGGAAAAAGTACTTGTTGCAAGTGTCGGAAATTTCGGAGAGAGGTTCAAAAAAATAAGCGGTAAGTTCGGTCTGGAAGTCATTTCCCTTGATTATGAGTGGGGAGATGCAGCAAACCCCCAGGATATAAAGAAAGCTCTGGATAATAATCCCGATATCAAAGGGGTTATGGTTCAGTTTAGCGAGACGTCAACCGGTGTCATAAATGATATAAAGACAATAGGAAATATTGTAAAAAATTACCCCGCAATCCTTATCGTGGATGCAATAAGCGGACTGGGGGCATCGGATTTCAGAACAGATGAATGGGATCTGGATGTTGTGATAGGAGGATCTCAGAAAGGGCTGAGTGCACCTACCGGGACTGCATTCATAAGTATAAGTGAAAAAGCCTGGAAATTAAATGAAAAATCGGATACTCCCCGCTTTTATTTTGATCTTGCTGCGGCTAAGAATTATTCACAAAAAACACCGCCTCAGACACCCTGGACTCCCGGGATATCGATAATCGTAGCCATGAATAAAGCGCTGGATATGGTATTTGAGGAGGGTCTTGAAAATGTATTTGAAAGGCACAGGGTACTTGCAATGGCGACACAGAAGGCAGTAGAAAAAATAGGACTCCAGCTTTTGGTGAAGGATGAAACCAAGAGAGGTTTTTCGGTGACTTCGATCATGGTGCCCGAAGGAATAGATGCCAAAGCACTTACAAAGACCATGAGGGTAAAATACGGAGTGACCATAGCAGGCGGTCAGGGTAAACTTACAGGGAAAATAGTAAGGATCGGACATCTGGGATATGTCGGAATGTTTGATATCGTTGTTGCGCTGTCAGCTCTTGAAATGACTTTAAATGAACTGGGCTATAAACTTGAGATAGGTTCGGGCATATCAGAAGCTGAAAGAATATTTGTGGAAAATAATTATCTAAAGTAAACGATTAATAAAAAACGAGTAATAAAATGAGTCATAGAGGAAACAAGTATGAATAAAAAAATATTAATAACCGATGGGATATCAGCCGATGCAAAAAAGAAGCTTGAGGAGCATTTTGTTGTCGAAGAGAAAAAAGGCCTTACACCTGAAAAGCTTAAAGAAGAGATTAAAGGTGTAAATGCCATAATAATAAGAAGCGCCACAAAACTAACGGAAGATATTATTAACGCATCAGATAAGCTTGAGATCATCGGAAGGGCAGGTATAGGAGTAGATAACGTGGATGTCGGAGCAGCAACTAAAAAAGGTATCATAGTGGTAAACGCTCCAACAAGTAATGCTGTCACCGTTGCGGAGCATACAATAGCTCTTATGCTTTCTCTGGTACGAAAAATCCCGGCCGCAAATCTTTCACTAAAAAGCGGCAAATGGGAGAAGTCAAAATTCAAGGGGATCGAGCTGGAAGGAAAAACGCTTGGTATCGTGGGTTTCGGACAGATCGGCGGGCTGGTAGCTAAGAAAGCAATAGGGCTGGGTATGAAGGTCATTGCCTATGACCCTTTTGTATCGGAAGACAGATTTAAACAGCTTGAAATAAAAAAAGCCGAAAAACTTGAAGATATATATAAAGATGCCGATTTTATTTCGATACATTTGCCCAAAAACAAAGATACTCTGGGAATGTTTGACAGGGCAGCGTTTTATAAGATGAAAAAAGGAACAATAATATTAAATGTGGCAAGGGGCGGTATTATTGTGGAAAAAGATCTGGCAGAAGCAATCAAGGATGGACAGATAGGCGGTGCTGCGCTGGATGTTTACGAATCAGAACCATGTACCGATTCTCCGGTTTTTAAACTTGAAGAAGTAGTCTGTACACCCCATCTGGGAGCATCAACCACCGAAGCTCAGGATAGAGCGGGAATCACTATTGCGGATCAGGTAATAGATGTCCTGGGTGGAAAATCTGCCTCCTTCCCGGTCAACGCACCTGCTGTAAGGCCCGAGCTAATGGATATCCTATCTCCTTTCTTCGAGTTATGCGAAAACCTGGGAAGCCTATTTATAAATTTGTTTGAAGGCAACCTGGACAGTCTGAAGATAGGCTATTACGGAAAGGTATCCGAATATGATGTCAGGGTATTGACTTCGATAATTCTGGTAAAGATATTGGAAAAATATTCTGCGGAAAATGTCAATCTTGTAAATGTCGATCTTCTGGCGAGAGGAATGGGGCTTAAAGTAAAAGAAGTAAAAAGCAGTCAATCAAAAGATTTCATAAATCTTATCACTCTGGAAGGTAAAGGAAAGGAAAGCGAGCTTTCTATCTCCGGTGCCACGACAGGTAAGAAAGACACACCAAGATTCATAGCTCTTGATAAGTTTGAAATAGATATGGTTCCTTCAAAGTATATGGCATTTATAAGATATGAGGATATCCCCGGTCAGATCGGAAAGATAGGCTCTGCTTTCGGTCAACTGAATGTAAATATTGCATCGATGCATGTTGGGAGAAAAAAGATGAGCGGAGATGCCGTAATGGGTTTAAATTTGGATAATGAGGTTACGCCTCAAATGCTTGAGGAATTTAAAAAAATTTCAGGTTTTAAAAATATAAAGATAGTTACTCTTTACTAAAAAGACTCGAAAGGCAGACTTCTTTATAAGTAAAGATTTTGGAAAGGTTTCTGGAAAGACCTACAAAAAGAACTCTAATATTACTAAGATGAGTTGGTTTATATGGAAAATAAGAAAAATAAGATTTATATATTCGATACGACACTACGGGATGGCGAACAGGCGCCGGGTATCCACCTTAACACCAGGGAGAAACTGGAGATAGCCCAGCAGCTTGCAAGGTTAAATGTAGATACGATAGAAGCGGGTTTTCCAATATCCTCAAAAGGTGATTTTTATTCCGTAAAAGAAGTATCGGCCAAAATCAGGGATAGAAAAATCGCAGCTCTTGCCAGAGCAAATTTCAAGGATATAGATGCAGCCGGAGAAGCCCTTAAGGGCGCGGAACAACCGGTAATACACACTTTTATATCTTCTTCCGATATCCACCTGAAGTATCAATTAAAAAAAAGCAGAGAAGAAGTGCTGGAGCTTGCAGGGGAAGCCGTAAAAAGAAGCCTTAAATATACCGACCTGGTCGAATTCTCGGCTATGGACGCAACCAGAACTGACCCGGAGTTCTTATGCAGGATATTCGAACTTGCAATCAAAAACGGCGCCAGAATAATAAATATCCCGGATACGGTTGGATATGCTATCCCGGACGAGTTCGGAGAAATGATAGATTTTATTTTCGAAAATACGGCCGGAATCGAAAATGTGATATTAAGTGTCCACTGTCATAATGATCTGGGTCTGGCTGTTGCCAATTCGCTTGTAGCAATGAAACATGGTGTAAGGCAGATCGAATGTGCCGTCAATGGTATTGGCGAAAGGGCTGGCAATGCTTCACTGGAAGAGATTGCCATGATCATAGACACCAGAAAAAAAGATTTAGGAGTATATACCGATATTATAATTGGCGAAATCATGAGAACGAGCAGTATCGTAAAATCGCTCACCGGGTACGTTGTTGCACCAAATAAGGCGATAGTTGGAAAAAATGCATTCAGCCATGAAGCCGGAATACATCAGGATGGAATGCTTAAGGACAGATCGACTTATGAAATCATAAAACCCGAGGACATAGGGCTGAAATCATCGAAACTTGTACTTGGCAAACATTCAGGCAGGCATGCATTTGTGGAAAGACTTACAGATCTCGGGATCAGACTTGATGAGAATGACCTTGAAAAAGCTTTTGAAAGATTCAAGGACCTTGCAGATAAAAAAGGAGCTATAAATGACCAGGATATCCGGGCAATAGCAGAAAATGAAATGAGGGAAGTTCCGGAGCATTTCCTGCTTAAATATTACGAGGTAAGAAGCGGTTCGGACATACGTGCCTCGTCCAGAGTAGGTTTAGAAATAGACGGCAAGCTCAATGAGGATTCTTCGGAAGGAGATGGTCCGGTAGATGCTTCATTTAAAGCTATAGACAAGATAACGAAAATAAACGCAAAACTGGTGGAATATAAAATAGAAGCAGTATCGGGAGGCAAAGATGCGCTTGGATCTGTCAGAGTAGTTGTAAGTACAAATGGAACAGAAGTGATGGGAAGCGGCATAAGCACGGATATCGTGGAAGCAAGCATTAAGGCTTACATTGATGCGATGAATAGAATTGTAGAAATTCACGATTAAAAAATGTGCTGTCCGAATTCTTGACCGATATTTAAAAAAAGAAAAAGGATTTTTAAAGTTGAACGAGAAAACAAAATTTCAGACAATGGCTCAAAAAATACTTGCCTATCACTGCGGCAGGGATCATGTATCAGAAGGGGAGATTGTAAATGCAGATGTGGATATAGTGCTCGGTAATGATATCACACTTCCGATCGCAATAGAGGAGTTCAATAAAATAGGGACTGGTAAAGTTTTTGATAAGGAAAAGGTAGTCGTGGTACCCGATCATTTTGCTCCCAATAAAGATATAAAATCAGCCCAGCAGTGCAAGTTCATGAGAGAATTTGCAAGGAAACAGGAAATCAAGAATTATTTCGAAATCGGAAAAATGGGTATAGAGCATGTCCTGCTTCCCGAACTCGGACTGGTGCTCCCCGGTAATCTAATAGTAGGGGCGGACTCTCACACATGCACTTATGGGGCTCTGGGAGCTGCTTCGACCGGTGTAGGGAGCACGGATGTTGCCGTTGCAATGGCTACGGGAAAGCTATGGTTTATGGTACCAGGAACAATAAAATTCACATACAGCGGTAATTTTAAAAAATGGATAACGGGAAAGGACCTTATACTTCATACCATTGGTCTTATCGGTGTGGAAGGCGCACTTTATAAATCCATGGAATTCAGCGGACCGGCTGTAAGTAAGCTGTCAATGGATTCAAGATTTACTATGTCCAATATGGCCATAGAAGCAGGCGGGAAGTTTGGAATATTTGAGGTCGATGAGGTTACAGAGGAGTTTTTGAAATCAAGATCCGATGGAAATTATAAAATATTCAGAAGCGATTCCGATGTCGAGTATGAAAAGGTTTACGAAATAAACTGCTCTGATATAAAACTTCAGGTGGCTGCGCCACACCTTCCTTCGAATGTAAAAAATGCGGAAGATCTGACCGGTATAGTCATAGACCAGGTAGTCATAGGTTCCTGTACGAATGGCAGGATAGAAGATCTAAAAATTTCGGCAGAGATCTTAAAGGAAAAGAAAGTGGACAAGAATATAAGGGTCATAATAATCCCCGCTACTCAAAACATATACCTTGAAGCACTAAAAAAAGGTTATATAGAGACCTTTATAAATTCCGGCTGCGTGGTGAGTACCCCGACCTGCGGGCCCTGCCTGGGGGGACACATGGGAGTGCTTGCGGAAGGTGAAAGGGCAGTATCAACAACCAATAGAAATTTTGTGGGAAGGATGGGACATCCCAAAAGCGAGGTATATCTGAGCGGTCCGGCTGTAGCTGCAGCCTCTGCAATTGCCGGAAGAATTGCCACACCTGAGGAGGTCATATAATGATAATAAGGGAAAGAGCAATAAAATACGGAGATAATGTCGACACCGATGTAATAATTCCTGCAAGATATTTAAATACTTCAGATAACAGGGAATTGGCCTCACATTGTTTCGAGGGACTTGATAATGATTTCAAGGAGAAAGTCAAAGAAAGAAAGATCATAGTTGCCGGCAATAACTTTGGCTGCGGATCATCGAGAGAACATGCGCCTCTTTCTATAAAAACGAGCGGGGTCAAAGCAATAATTGCAGTATCGTTCTCGCGAATATTTTTTAGAAATTCGATAAATATAGGGCTTCCGGTTATTTCAAGCAAGGAAGCAGCTGAATTCATCCAGGATGGGGATGAACTCGAGCTGGATTTCAGTGGCGGTAAAATCAAAGATATCACGAGAGATAGGTTTTTCGAAATAAATCCGTTACCTGAATTTATCCAGGCTATAATAAAAAGCGGAGGATATATAAATTTTGTAAAAGAAGGTTTATAAAAATAATCGATCTAACCCCATGACTTTTTAATAAAATAAGATGGACAATGAAGTGAAAGATAAAGTATACATACTGGATACCACCCTCAGGGATGGCGCGCAGAGAGCCGATATCTCTTTTTCGGTAGGCGATAAGTTACAGCTTATCGAAAGATTTGATGATATCGGAATCGATTATATCGAAGTCGGATTTCCTGCTTCCAATCCCAAGGAAATGGAATTATTCGAAAAGCTTAAAGGAAGGAAATTCGATTATTCGAAAATAATTGCATTCGGGATGACAAGATATAAGAATATTAAAGCAGAAGAGGATGAGAACATAAAACAGCTCGTCAAGTCGGGCGCAGACAGCGTATGTATCGTAGGCAAATCATCGGCTCTTCATGCCGAAAAAGTTATAGAGACAACTCTTGAAAACAACCTGAACATGATTTTCGACACCATAGAATATTTGAAAAAATATTTTCCGGAAGTGATTTTTGATGCGGAACATTTCTTTGATGGTTTCAAAGAGAATCCGCCGTATGCAATTAAAACACTAAAGGCAGCCCTTACAGCAGGAGCCGATTACCTTGTACTCTGTGACACGAATGGCGGAATGCTTCCGGATGATATTACGGAAATAATAGAGAAGGTAAAAAGGGGAGTAAAAGCAACTCTGGGCGTACATTTTCACAATGACAGCGGCTGCGCAGTTGCCAACACTCTAATAGCTGTAAAAAAAGGGATAAAGATGGTCCATGGAACAATAAACGGTTATGGCGAAAGATGCGGCAATGCGGACCTTTGTCAGATCATCCCCAATCTGGAAATAAAGTTCAAAAAAAGTTGTCTAAAAGAAGGAAGCCTAAAACACCTGACCAACCTTTCAAGATTCGTCAGCGAAACCGCGAATCAGATTTCAAATCCCGGACAGCCATTTGTCGGACGTAATGCTTTTACTCATAAGGGCGGTATGCATGTAAGCGGGGTAAGCAAGATACCAAAAGCGTTTGAACACATTGACCCGGAAGCAGTTGGAAATACAAGGGAAATATTGATCTCGGAACTGTCCGGCAAAAAATCCATAATCCTTAAGGCAAAGGAATTTGGCATAAATCTGGAAAATGATTTAAAGAAAGTAAGCGAAATCCTGAACAGAGTTCAGAACCTGGAGCATAAAGGTTATCAGTTCGAAGCTGCTGACGGAAGTTTTGAACTGCTGGTTAAAGAAATCACGGGACTGAAGAAGAAGTTTTTCAAACTGGAAAGTTTCAGGGTTTTAAATGAAAAAAAAGAAGACGGAAGAATGCTTTCCGAAGCTACGGTCAAGGTTGAGATTAATGGTGACAGGATAATCGAGACAGCCGAAGGAAACGGTCCGGTTAACGCCCTTGACAGCGCATTAAGAAAGGCGATTGAAAGCTGTTATCCCGCACTGTCAAAAATCACTCTTACCGACTTCAAGGTAAGGGTATTAAACGAAAAGAAGGGTACCGGGGCTGTGGTAAGAGTTCTGATCGAATCATCGGACGGGGAGAAGAGCTGGGGTACGATAGGGGTATCTGAAAATATAATCGAAGCCAGCTGGCAGGCTCTGGAAGATAGTGTTATGTATGGACTTATGCATGTAGAAAAAAACGAAAATATTAAAAGAGAAACCGAGTAGGGGCATGGTATTCGGTAAAAAAATCACTTTATCCACTAAAGGATTTTCGGATATTAAAGATATTACCGGTGAGGTAAAAAAGATCATTTCTCTTTCCGGAATAAAGAATGGACTCATTAATGTTTCTGTCATTGGTTCTACCGCTTCTGTATCTACAATGGAATATGAACCTGCCCTTACGGAAGATTTTCGGCAGCAGCTTGAGGAATTTATTCCGGCAAGCAAACAAACCCGGCACTCTCAGACATGGGGCGATGATAACGGATTCTCGCATCTACGGGCAACATTTATGGGACCCGGTATAACCATACCTCTTTCCAATAGCAAACTAATCCTTGGTACCTGGCAGCAAATAATCGTCATTGATCACGATAACAGGCCACGTACACGAGAGCTTTTTATACAGGTTATAGGAGAATAGTAAAAAATATATAATTGTCTTTAATTCTTAACTCTAACCAAAGATTAATGAATTCAATATCCCAACATAAGCATCTATAGCCATACTGCTATTGATTTTATCTGTAATGACTATAAGGATGTATAATGTACCATTATTTTCGGCAAAGCCGTAGCCCATTATCCAGTTGATATTATCATCATCCGTAAAGAGGTAAGAGTATTCTTTGCAGGGAGCTCCATTTTGTAAAGTCGAATCGGATTCAATCTTTTCCACAAAAGTCCAGTCCTGCTGTTCTGCAAAACCTGCCGAATCATTATCGGCAAAATCTCCGAAAGGCACATAAAGTTCAGGATCTACCGCGCTGAACTGCAGCCATACAGGTGTATCCTGATAAGGGGGAAGAATAGTCACGATGTCTTCTTGTTCCGTTTTGTTTTCTTCATAGGTCCAGTTATCGGGTAACGTTATCGTAAAGCCAAAATCAGTGGCTGAATACTCGTTTCCCTGATCAAATGTAACCGTAGCTTCTGCAACTTCTTCAGTAACCTCAAAATCAAAAGAACCGTATAAAATGTCATTTAAATATATTTCGACTTTGTAACTGCCTGCGGTAATGGATTCTGTTTCAGGTGGGAACCAAAAAGTTATATATGATGGGCTGGAGAATTCTGCCAGTTCAATACTGTCTTCCCATATAAGCTCGTCCACGCTTGATTTCCATTGTGCCTTTAAAAAATTTCCGGCAGTTTGATAATTGACTTGCACACAGGCATAAACGGTTTCGTTAGATTTGAACTCCTGAGTTATGGAAACAGGTACAAAATTTTGATCAACCTGATTTGCTAGTAAGACCTCTATTATGCTAACCTCTGGCTTGTTTACCTTGAAGGTTGTGGTTTTGACAAGTTCCCCGTTGTTATAAAATTCTACTTTATAATCTCCGGCCGGGATAAGAGATGATGTATCAAGAGGAAAGATATCGGTTTCTACAATACCTTCCACGTATCTTTCTTCCTGATCCTTGTTATATTGGTCTTCCTTATCCAAAACTGTTTCTCCGGTATCAAGATTTGTCCATTTGAACCTCCAATTATCTCCACCTTTGACACCGGTAAATTTTATTGTTGCATATATATGTTCTGCAGATGCCTCAAATTCAATATTTTCATTGAGGGGTTCGTTTGTATCTTCCTCTATGCCCGAAGAAATTACTATATTTTCGAATACCTGTTTTATTGTACAGGCAGAAGAAACCGGAATCAGGCTCAGGAAGAGAATTATTGCCAGGATCATGACCATTATTTTTTTCATCTGCTGCTCCTTCTTTTTGATTTATTTTTATATATTTATAAATTAAATTTTATATCATCTTTAAATATCAAGACCATAAACTCTCCAGGTAAAAGCTACTTTTCCCAATCTAAAAATAGGATTTATTATATCAAGGTTTATATCAGCCAGCTGTGAACACGAAGCATATTTAAATCCCAATTTAACCGCATCTTTATTTATCTTGGAAAATATTTTAGACTCGATACCTGTCTTCCTGAACTCTTTTTTAATTCCCAAAAGTAAAATTCTTAATCTGGTAAACTCGCTGGTTTTAAGTTTCTTCTGAATTAAATTGAAAATTTTAATGTCTCTTTTCATATCTCTTAAATTAAAGAAACGTTCTGAAGGTGTATGGGGCCATTTGCTGTCAAAATCTTCTATAACTTCATTTATATCAGGAAAATTTACCGAGATTCCTATGGGTATATCGTTTTTTTCTATAATGAAGATCAGGTCTTCAATAGATATTGCTTTTATATTCATTGCCTGCAAATTAAACTCTGCATCGGTCATCCTGACCTGCTGGGGATGGTTTACACTATTCCAGATATCATTATAGAGTTCTTTTATTTTTTTTATCTCATTTCTGTAATCTTCAAAATTTACGTTTCTAATTTTTATCTGATTGATTGTCTTCCGGTCATTATTTGAAATCTTAAGCAGGACCCTATCGATCCTGTTCATATATTCTCTGGAAATAACACTGTCAGTGACCACACTATACCAATCATTTTCTTTGACTAATCCATATTCTTCAAAGATATTCTTATAATAAGGTGCATTATATGGTTCCAGAA
The DNA here is from genome assembly GCA_036514895.1 of Candidatus Humimicrobiaceae bacterium. Taxonomy (GTDB): domain Bacteria; phylum Actinomycetota; class Humimicrobiia; order Humimicrobiales; family Humimicrobiaceae; genus Hydromicrobium. Next base: position 532 of record DATBWH010000067.1, on the reverse strand, counting down.
AATATGGTTTATTTTCAAATCCGTTTATAAGCAACCCTATTTCACCTCCTGCGTTGAATTTTGCAGGACCTATTATTTTTTTACATCCATTTTTCTTTAAATAATCCACTGCTTTATCAAGCAGTGTTAATGCCAGATCTTTATTTTCAATGGATTCAAATAATCCGAACCAGCCAAACCTGTCATTATATTTTTCGTTATAGTTATAATCAATAAAAGACATTACTCTTCCGGCTGGCCTGCCGTCGTTATATGCAATAAAAAACTTGACTTGCGTATGGTCAAAAAACGGATTTCTATTAATAATTCCGGGTATTCTGAAAAGTGTTGGATTAAGAGATTCTATTTCCTGAATAAATAGCGGATTTATTTTATTTGACTGCCTACTCCTGTACCAGTCTATAAAATAAGGAACGATTACGAACTCTTTTAATTTATTTAAGTTCAGGCTGTTAAAAGAATTCGGCTTATACTCACCAAGTTCTTTAATAAGGAACTTAGACATTTTTTCAACTTATAGAAATGCAAGTTT
>DATBWH010000066.1:0-13433 GCA_036514895.1 Candidatus Humimicrobiaceae bacterium | reverse complement strand
GAGGGACAAAGGCCAACATATAGTAAAATAAAATGGAAATTATTTTTGGATCCTGTAATTTTATTGACTATACTTGTCTTAATAAATGTAATTTATGCTATATTCTCTATTATTCAGTTTACATATCTTTTTGGTGGAAGTTCTTTTGTTTTGCCTTCTTCTTACACTTATGCAGAATATGCAAGAAGAGGTTTTTTAGAACTGATTCTTGTATCAATTATCAATTTTGGAATTCTACTTTTCGGTATCACATTTGTAAAAAAAGATAATAAAAGAATCTTTGTCGCTATTAGAATTTTTCTTACCCTACTTGTAATTTTTACCTTTATTTTACTAGTATCAGCGTTTTATAGAATGCTGGTTTATGAACAGGCATATGGATTTACATATCTTAGAATATTTGTTCAGACTTTTATGATAATGCTGTTTTTCTTGTTTATTATTAATATTATTTATATTTGGTATCCAAAGCTCCCAATAATTAAATCATATTTTATAATCACACTTGCAATCTATATAATAATGAATTTTGCAAATGTAGATGTCATAATAGCAAAAAATAACATTAATCGTTATTTTGAAACTGGACAAATCGACATGGTTTATTTAAAAAGTCTATCCTATGATGCTATACCTGAAATGCAGAGACTTCTCATATCGGTTAAAAGCTCATCGGACTCAGAAGAAAAACAAATTGCCGGAGACATCATAGAATATTTTAATGAAAGAAAATTAGATCTTGAAAGTCAAAAAAGTTGGCAGAGTTTTAATATTTCAAAATATAAAGCTGAAAAAATAATAGATAAATATATAGAATAACTTTTTAGATAAAAACTAATTCCACTTGCAAAAAAGATAATAATTATATAATACATACACAATTTTTATAGCAGATGCAATATAAAAAAGCATGTAATTAATCTAATTAACAATTGCGACATAAATTAACTTAACCATTATGAAAAAACAACTAATCATAAGGATAGATGAAGAATTGAAAAACAAGTTTTCCAAAATTGCAAAAGTCGAGGGCAAGACATCAAGTGAAAAAGTAAGGGGACTTGTAGGTGCTCATTCTGCAAAGAATGACTTTGCTGCTATAGTTGATAACCTCTGGGATAGAGTTACAAAAAAAATCGAAAGTGGTAAGTTCAAACAGGAAGATATCGATAGAAAAATAAAAGAAGCAAGGAATTGCTTATTTAATCAAAATTGATTACAATTGTAATCCGAAAGGATTACAACATGGATATCTTGAATATAACTAAATCAAAAACAAGAAAAGCTATTCTGGAACTTTATTTTAATCACCCGGAAAAAAGGTATTACCTTCGTGAGTTGGAAAAAATTTTACATTTTCCGGTACAAAATATTAGAAGAGAACTTTTAAAACTTGAAAAAACTGGCATTTTTAAAAGAGAAAAATCCGGTAATCAAGTGTATTATTTCCTGAATACAGAGTCACCGATTTTTAAGGATCTTAAAAACATCATAGCGAAGACGATAGGAGTAGAAAATCAACTTAGAGTTGCATTGTCTAATTTTAATGGTATCAAAAAAGCTTTCATCTTTGGATCTTTTGCAGATGGGACAGTGGATGCATTATCAGATATCGATATTATGATTGTAGGTGATATTAATGAAGATGCCTTAATAGAGATAATTTCCAATCTTGAAAGTAAATTTGAAAGAGAAATAAATTACCATATTTTCAGTAAAAAGGAATTTATAAAAAGAAAACAGGAAAAAGATTCTTTTATCTCAAGGATTTTATCAAAACCTACAATATCTTTAGTTGAGGACCATGAAAACATTTCAGGAATTTATTGATAAAGGGCTCATCAAAAAGGATGATAAAATTGATTTTATCCAGATCAAAAATATACTTGAGAAGTCGCAACGATGCATAAAGAGTGCTAAATTGCTTATTGATGATGACCAGGAAAGCAGTTATCAACTTGCGTATGAAGCGATGTTGCTTGCTGGTAGAGCATTAGTATTTTCTTTTGGCTTTCGCCCAAGAGCTTTGGGATCGCATAAAATAGTAGTAGATTTTTCAAAAAAGGTTTTAGGAAAAGGAATTGCAACAATAGTTTTTAAATTTAACAAAATGAGAAAAATTAGACACTATTTAATATATGGATCTGGTTTGTCTATTTCGGAAGTGGATACAAAGAATGCGATCTCGTCAGCAACTAAATTTTTAAAAGAAGTAAAAAATTTTATAAAAAACAAATTTAATTAAAAGAAAGGTGAAAAAAATGGCCAAAGAAAAAAAGGAAGAGTTCGAGGTAAAAGGCGAAGATTTACTTAAGAAGATCAAGGAGCTGATAAGGGAAGGAAACATCAGGAGAATCACCATCAAAAGCGAAGAAGGGAAAACACTGATTCAGATTCCTTTGACCCTTGGAGTAGTTGGAGCAATCCTTCTCCCGGTATGGGCCGCAATAGGTGCCATTGCTGCAATAGTTACCAAAGCTTCCATAACGGTTGAAAGAGAATAAAGATTTTTTCATTAAAGCACTCATAGAAACCAGGCCAAAGGAGAAAAAATGATAAATGCAATATTAAAATCCTATGAAAAGACTAATGTAGGTGCAAATTATTTATTTGAGACAGATGTAAGCACACTTGCAAATTATATTAAGGAATTCTTCGAGGGTGAAGGGTATAAACTTGAAGAAGGAACTCCTGAAAAGGGTGGATATATAAAAGGAAGCATGGGTATGCGGATTATGTTTGGAGGGCTTGCAAATAGATATAAGTTTAATGTAAATATTACTTATAAGGACGGAATGACTCATTTAGAGCTCACCAGGGGAATGACTGGAGTTTCAGGTGGACTGATTGGTTATGGAAAAATGGGAAATGAAATCAGTAGAATAAGAGAGAAAATAAATACAGAATCGATACATAAATAATAATACTCATAATTTTCAGGCTCCCGGATTCAAAAATAACTTGTAGCTTTAAGCAAAGATTATATACTATAAGATTGTATGTTAAATATTATTTTGGAGGTATTTAATGAAAACTCTGGTGGTATATGAATCCATAAATGGAAATACGGAAAAAATTGCAAAAGCTATTGGCGAGGCTATCAAGGAAGATGTCAGGGTTCTTAGTGTAGGCACAGTATGTTCTTCTGATCTGAATTCGATAGATCTTCTTATAGTGGGTTCTCCGACTTATGGCGGCAGACCAACACCTGGAATGCTGGATTTCTTAAAACATACTGTCCCCACGTCTTCTCTTAAGGATATCAGTGTAGCTGCGTTCGATACCAGATTGACTGCAAATTGGGTTAAGATGTTTGGTTTTGCTTCAGAGAAAATAGCCAATAGCCTTAAAGCAAATGGAGGTACTCCGGTACTGTCTCCTCAAGGCTTTTATGTCACAGGCACAAAAGGTCCTCTAAAAGAAGGAGAACCGGAACATGCCACCAGTTGGGCGAAAGAAGTTGTTAAGAATAAAAAATAATTTCACAATGAAATAGCCTGTTTAACAATCATTAAGATTCATCTGCAGAATAATTATGGAAAACAATGTCGAGTTGATTGCCTCTTGCGGTATGAATTGTGCCATATGCGCCAGTTATCTGGCAAAGAAAAATAAAGTAAAAGAAAAAGGCATAAAGATACCTTATTGTGATGGTTGCCGCCCCCGAAATAAAAGATGTGCTTATTTAATGAAAAGCTGCCTGCTTCTGTCGGAAGATAAAGTAAAGTATTGTCATGAATGTAAAGATTTTCCATGCCATAGATTGAAAACTATAGATAAACGCTACAGAGAACGATACCGGATGAGTATGATAGATAATTTAATTTTTATCAGAGAAAAAGGGATTGAAAAATTCCTGTTATCCGAGAAAAAGAAATGGCAGTGTCCGGGGTGTGGTGAGATTATATCATGTCACAATGGACTTTGTTTTAAATGTGATCTTGAAAAATTATATAGAATGGAAAATAAATATCACTGGGAATAAATATTAATAAAATCTTTTATTTTTTAATCTTTTTTTTCTTCAATAGCAGTCATCATTTCGATATCCTCTACATTCAGGAATATAACTTCATTCTTTCCGCTAATATTTAAACTTGGTTCGATTTCACTATTTAAAGGATGGACTTCGGCATCTGTTACAGGTATAAACTTGTTTACCTGAGAGTTGATATAATCGATGATCCTGCTGCCTGTTATAACATGGATATGACCTGTTATTACCGACGAAATGGTTTTTATCTTAACATATATTTTTTGCTTAGGTATTCTTAAAGTCATATTACCCGCTGCTGCGGCCAAATCAATATATAATCTTAATTTTATATCACAATTAAGCCTGTCAAAGCAAGTTTTATGATACCTAAAATAAAAAAGTCAGGTGGTCCATGTCAGGAGTTTAAACTAAATTATAATATTAATATTATAATTGTATAATATTTTACATTATATATTATTTTATGATATATTATCATAAATAATCAAGATTTGTTTATCTGTTTATTTAAAATAATTATTTAAAATGTTAGCAAAAACAAAAATTATAAAAACTAATATAAGCGGGTCTGTAATAATAAATGCTCTTATGGAATATATTCCTGACAGCATATTTTTTAAAGATCTAAAAAGTAGATTTATTCGAATCAATAAAGCATGTGCGGATAAATTTGGGATAAAGAATATTGTAGAAGCAAAAAGTAAGACTGATTTTGATTTCTTTAGTGAAGAGCATGCAAAACAGGCATATGAAGATGAGCAGAATATAATTAAAACCGGCAAGCCGATAATAGGTTTTGAAGAAAAAGAAACTTTTGAAGATAAAGCAGACAAGTGGACCTATACGACAAAAATGCCCCTTTACAATAAGAAGGGTAAAATTATGGGCACTTTTGGAATCACCAGGGACATAACCGATAGGAAGAAAGGGGAAGAAGAACTCAAAGAAAGCAGATCCAAAATAGAAGCAATACTTCATTGTACGGCCGACGGCCTCTATGCAACGGATAAAAACGGAAAAATCCTTATGTATAACAAAAAATTTCTTGAATTATGGGAAATTCCCAAAAAACTTATCAATACGGACTCGGACCAGGTATTGCTTGATTTTGTTATTGACCAGCTTGCAGAACCGCAGTCATTTATGAAAAAAGTCCATAAACTTAATAGATCGAATAGTGAAAGTATCGATATCATTCACTTTAAAAACGGAAAGATTCTTGAACGATATTCCTGCCCTCTGAAGCAGGATAAAGAGATTATCGGAAGGGTATGGAATTTCAGGGATATAACTGAGCAAAAAAAGGCGGAAGAAAAGATCTGGTATCTGTCATGTCATGACAAATTGACAGATCTTTATAACCGTGCTTATTTCGAAGAAGAATTGAAAAGACTCGATACCAGACGACAGCTTCCTTTGAGTGTTATCTTTTGTGATGTCAATGGGCTCAAAGTAATGAACGATAATCATGGTTATGACAAAGGAGATCAGTTGCTCTGCAAGGTTGCGGATATCTTGAGAGGCAGCTTTAGAACCGAAGATATAGTTGCAAGGTGGGGAGGCGATGAGTTTATAATCGTACTTCCCAATACGGATGAAAAGATTGTGGACGATATTATAGATAGAATATGTGAAGATTGTAAACTTGCGAACGAATTCAGCTTTCCTATAAGTATTTCTTTTGGAAAAGCCATTAAAAATAAAAAATCACAGGATATCAATTTGATCATAAGCCAGGCCGAGAAAAGTATGATCATGAATAAAAGAGCAATGAAAGCCGGAGTTCAGGCATAAGTCAGAATCTTTTCTATTTTCTTGAAAATGGTTTTAAAGTCTGTTGTCCGCGCATAGTAGCCATAATTCCTTTCAAAATCAAGCAGGATTTTTGACAGCAGCTGTTCTCTTTCTATATCTTTTCCGGATATGATTTTAATGGATGTCGATTCTTTGATAAGAGGTGCGATGTCCGCTACATCAAGGTTTGCATTTATTCCGATTCCTATTATTAAAAAGACGATGTCATTTATTTTTTCGACTTCTGTAAGTATTCCCCCTAGCTTCGATTGTCTGAAGTAAATGTCATTGGGCCATTTTATGATTGCGTTGATGCCGTATTCTCTATATATAACCGATGCGACAGAATAAGCGGCAATAAGAGTCACTTCAGGAAGTTCTTTTTCTTTGAGTGCGGTCCGAAGTATTATAGTGAACCACAGGCCTCCGGAGGGAGATAACCAGATTCTTTCCAATCTGCCCCTGCCTTTTTCCTGAGTTTCGGCAAGTACGATGGTCCCGTCGAGATTTTCACATTTTTCTTTTTTACTTTTTATAAGTTGCGAGGCAAAATTGTTGGTTGAATCTACTTTTTTTAGATAAATGATATTTTTCCCGATATGATCAGTCTCAAGGTATTTATTATACCGGTCTAAATCAAAATTTATCATTTAATGTTTTAAGGGGTCTAGTCAACCCATTTTACATTGCTGAAATTATATTTCGTGGCGATTAAAATAACATCGACGAGCCACCATACACCAAAACCTCCAAAGGTTATAAGTTTTAAAATACCCAGTCCTACATGGCCCATGATGAACCTATCCACACCGAGACTGCCAAAAACAATAGACATTACAAGTGTAAGGGTCCAATTTACTTCTTTCAACTTCGCTCCTTTTTAAGATATTAAATATTATGATTATATTATATACAAAAATAAAAAATAAATAATAAAAAAACAGAGCTAGCAATTGTGTCTATTCGATGTCAGGGATGAAACCATAAAAATATAGCTCCGTCTATCTAAAAAGTTACAAAGATTAATTCTAATATTTACCGGCGATATTTTTCCCATATGAGGAAAATGTTTTATTTTAAAAGAAATAATTTATTGGAGGGTATAAATAATAATGGAAATGAGCCGAAAAGATATCGAAAGCATTATTCCCCATAGAGATCCCTTTCTTCTATTGGATAAGGTCGTTAAAGTCGATTATGGAAAAAGAATCACAGCTATAAAATACCTAAAAGAAGATGAACCTTTTTTCAAGGGGCATTTTCCCGGCAGACCCATCATGCCAGGAGTTCTCATTATCGAAGCTATTGCACAGGCGGGAGCGGTACTCATGCTCATGATACCTGAAAATAAAGGCAAGCTGGTATTATTTGCCGGTATAGATAAGGCCAGGTTCAAAAGGATAGTAAAGCCCGGAGATGAGCTTACGATAGAACTCGAACTTAAAAATTCCAGGAAAAATATTGGGCGGGCAGTAGGCAAGGCAATGGTGGGAAATGAACTTGTCTGTATCACAGAGATTTTATTTTACCTGACATAGGAAGGTTTTTAATTGAAGAGTAAAAAAGATGATTGTGGAATTTCAAAAAATATTGCTCTTATGTTCCCCGGCCAGGGATCGCAATATATCGGTATGGGTAATGAATTTCTGGATGCAAATGACAGCTACAGGAAATATTTTGATATTTCGAGCGAAGTAATTGGAAAAGATATCTTAGAAATAATACGCGGCAGAAGCAAAGATAATGCACTCGATGACACCCGATTCAGCCAGATTTCTATTTACACATTGAGCTGTGCCCTGAATGATTATATTTTGAATGATCTTTCTATAAAGAGTAATTATATACATACGGTTCTGGGACACAGCCTGGGAGAATACAGTGCCCTTTACAGCAGCGGTGCCTATGATTTCAGACAGGGAGCGGTACTCGTGGGATACCGTGGTATGATTATGAGCGGGGCCAACCGAAATGAAAGAGGAATGATGGCCGCTATCCTGGGGACAGAGATAAATGCGATCAAAGATGTTCTCGAAAATTTTACAGACAGGGTATTTATTGCAAATTATAATGATTATTCGCAGATAGTAATAAGCGGATACGAAGGTGCAGTGACAGAAGCAATTGAGAAACTGAAATCAAAGGGCGCAAAAAAAATAATACCGCTTAAAGTGGGCATTGCTTCGCATTCTCCTTTGATGAAACAGGTTTCTAATGAACTAGGAAAATACATTGAGCAAAATATCGTTTTTATGGATATGAGGTTTCCTTTCTTTTCCACAACCGAAGTCACTTACCGTAGTAAGGACGATTTAAAAAGGACCCTGACCGGACAGCTTGTAGGTCCAATAAGATGGATTGACAGTATCGGGTATCTGCTGGAAAATGGAACTGATATATTTATAGAAGTGGGGCCGGGATCAATCTTGACTGGATTGGTTGGAAGGATTGCAAAGAAGAGCGGCAGGGTTGTTACTATACTTAAAACCGACCGGATGGAGGATATAGAGAATTTAAAAAGCGTGTTAGAAAAGGAAGGAATCATAAATGAGGCTTAAAGATAGAGTGGCCATTGTAACCGGAGGCGCCAGGGGTATCGGGAAGAAGATATGTGAGACTTTTTTGCAAGAAGGTGCATCCGTATATATTTTCGATGTCAACCAGGAAGAAGGAAATAGGACAGTGGATGAATTCCGGTCTGCCTATAAAAATGGAAGAGTGTTTTTTTCCGAGGTTAATATAACCGATGAGAAAAGCGTCGAGCAGGCAATCGTAAAAATCATAGAAGCTGAAAGTAAAATAGATATCCTGGTCAATAATGCCGGAATCACCAGGGACAATCTTATACTGAGGATGAGTCTTGAAGATTGGAAAAAGGTAATCGACATAAACCTTACCGGAGCATTTATATGCTCCAAACACACGGTTAGATATATGGTAAAGAATAGAAGCGGAAAAATAATAAATATTTCATCGATAGTGGGAGTTCACGGTAATGCAGGTCAGAGCAATTATTCCTCATCAAAGGCAGGAATAATAGGGCTTACGAAGACTCTTGCCAGGGAACTTGCCAGTAGAAACATACTGGTAAATGCTATAGCGCCAGGCTATATAGAAACGGAGATGACAGAAAAGCTTAGCGACAATATAAAGCAAAAGCTAATAGAGCAGATTCCGACCGGGAGGCTGGGAAGTGTGGACGATGTTGCCAAAACAGCACTCTTTCTGGCAAGTGATGATTCAAATTATATAACAGGCACCGTGATAAATCTGGACGGTGGGATGGGTATTTGACAGGTAAAAAGTAGTATTAGAATTTTGATTAGAGAAAAGGATTTGCAATTGATAAAAGAGATCAATAAAAGAAGGGTTGTAGTGACCGGATTGGGAGTAATGTCGGCATTGGGGCTGGAAACCGATAAGTTTTGGAATAACCTGATTTCAGGAAAATCAGGCGTCTCGAGAATCGATCGCTTTGATGTCGAAAAGATTGCTTCCAAAATTGCCGCGCAGATAAAAGATTTTGAGCCTGAAAACTATATGGACTTCAAGCTGGCTAAAAGAATGGATAGATTTGCACAATTTGCGGTTGCTACGGCGCGGGATGCCATAAATGACAGCGGTCTTAAGATCGATTCTTCAAATGAAAATGAAGTGGGAGTTTATGTCGGAAGCGGAGTGGGCGGACTTGCAACTCTGGAGCAGCAGCATGAAAGATTGCTCCATAAAGGCGCCGATAAGGTGAGTCCTTTCATTATTCCAATGATGATATCCAATATGGCGGCAGCTCAGGTATCCATTATGAGCGGAGCCAAAGGACCGGTGAGCGCTACAGCCACTGCATGTGCTGCAGGATCGAATGCAATAGGAGATGCATTCGAGATAATCAAAAGGGGAGCTGCGGATGTCATGATTGCCGGTGGAACCGAAGCAGCTATCACTCCTCTGGGAATGGCGGGATTTTCCAATATGCAGGCTCTTTCCAAAAGAAATGATGAGCCGGAAAAAGCATCCCGACCCTTTGACAGGGATAGGGATGGATTTGTAATGGGCGAGGGCTGTGGTATATTGATTTTGGAAGAATTGAGCCGTGCACTTAAAAGGAATGCCAGAATATATTGCGAGGTTTTTGGATATGGTCTTTCCGGAGAAGCCTATCATATAACTGCACCGGAGGAATCGGGTGCGAATGTAGCAAGGTGCATGAAAAATTGTCTGGATGAAGGTGGTGTTGACCTGAAAGAAGTGGACTATATCAATGCTCACGGGACCTCGACTCCTTTAAACGATGTTATCGAAACCGCTGCCATCAAAAGATGTTTTGGCGGGCATGCTTATAATATAAATATAAACTCGACTAAATCCATGACCGGTCACTGTCTGGGAGCTTCGGGTGCAATCGAAGCCGCTGCGGTAGTGTTGACTATAGGGAACGGTATTATTCCCCCAACCATCAACCTTGATAATCCGGATGAAAAGTGCGATTTGAATTATACGGCAAAGGTAAGCCAGAAGAGAGAAGTAAATATCGCTATTTCCAATTCAATGGGTTTTGGCGGCCATAATGTGACCCTTGGTTTTAAAAAATATATTCGATAGGTAAAGATATATGGAAAAGATCAAGTGTAAGAATTGTAATAAAGATATCGAAAACGAGATTTTTATTTTGAATCTCTGGGTGTGTCCGTATTGCAATTATCACTATACCATAGGTGCAAGAGACAGGCTCCAGATCACAGCAGACAGTAATAGTTTTAACGAACTGGGTAAAAATATAAGTTCGGTTGATTTTTTAAACTTTTATGACGTCAAGTCTTACGGTGAGAGGCTTAAAGAGACCAGACTAAAAGCCAGCCTGGATGATGCAATTATAGTAGGTGATGCACAGATAGAAGGTAATGATGTGGCACTTGGTATTATGGATTTTGGTTTTATGGGTGGAAGCATGGGAAGCGTGGTAGGAGAGAAAATAAAGATATTATCCAATCACAGCATCGAAAAAAATATCCCTCTCATTATATTCTGTACATCCGGAGGAGCCAGGATGCAGGAAGGTGTGATATCCCTGATGCAGATGGCAAAGACGGTATCCAGCGTAGGCAGGGTAAAGGAAAACAGGATTCCTTATATGACAGTAATAACTAATCCTACTTCCGGAGGGGTCAGCGCAAGTTTTGCTACCGTTGCCGACATCATCATAGCGGAACCCGGCGCACTCTTTTTCTTTGCCGGACCCAGGGTTATAAAACAGACCATAAAAAAGAACCTGCCTTCGGATTTCGGAAGCGCGGAGAGAAATTTAAAAAACGGCCAGGTGGATATAATCGTTAACAGAAGCGATCTTAAGGACACACTGGCCAATCTGTTAAGATTGTTCAGAGGATGATATGGATCTAAAAAAACTGGAAGAAATTCCAAAGAGTTATCTTAAAGAGATTTTAGGATCACTGTCCAAGCTTGAAAAATTAAAAAAGATACCCTTTTTCACCGGCATCCATTTCAAAGATGCGGAAAGAGCTCTTGCCAGAAAGATCGAGACTTATAAAAGTGTCGAAAGAGATGCCAGAAGAGTTTGGAAAATCGTAGAACTTTCAAGGAATGAGAACAGGCCCCAGTGTAAGGATTATATAAAAGGTATTTTCGAAGATTTTGTGGACCTTTCCGGCGACAGGCTTACAGGTGAAGATAAATCCATCATTGCCGGTCTGGGTAAAATCAACGGAAAGACCGTTGCTGCCATCGGACATAATAAGGGCCGGGATATAAAAGAGAGGATGATATATAACTTCGGCATGAGCATACCGCAGGGGTATAGAAAATCCCAGAGGATCATGGAACTTGCCGACAGATTTGGGTTCCCCATTGTGACTTTTATAGATACACCCGGAGCTTATCCTGCAATTGAAGCCGAAGATGACGGGCAGGCCAGCGCCATCGCAAAAAGTATTTCTGTGATGTTCGAAGTCAAGGTCCCCATCATAGTCGTCCTTATTGGTGAAGGTGGAAGCGGCGGGGCACTGGCACTGGCTATTGGAAATGAAGTGGCAATGCTCGAAAATTCAACCTATTCGGTTATTTCACCTGAAGGATGTGCCGCTATTCTGTGGAAGAATCCCTCCGGTACCAAGCTGGCTGCGAGGGAACTAAGATTGACCTCAGGAGATCTGTTAAGGTTAAAGGTAATAGATAGGATTATCCCCGAACCGCTGGGTGGTGCTCAGAATGCACCCGGGAGAATGGTAAAAATCGTAAAGAGATATGTCACCGGTGCACTTGAAAAATATACCCGTTTTTCGGGAGATGAGTTAAAATCCGCAAAAGTCCATAAATTCGAATCTATGGGGTTTTTCAATAAGGAATAAAAAATTTCGCTGTAAGTGTCTTCTTTAATGAATTTTTTCAATTGAAGACTATTGGCTAATTTCCTATAAACAAAATAACACTGGAAACGGGGGAAATGTAGCTTCCTGCTTCGGGATTCTGCCCCAGGACCATTCCAATCTGTGTCGAATAATCCGTATTTACATAACTTATTTCATAATTGATACCAGCGGAATCAAGCTTACTTGCGGCCTGCTCCAGACTTAGACGCATAAGATCCGGGACCGGTAAAAGGAGTTCGTTCGTAGAAATTATCAGTTCCACCATACTGTTCGCCTGCACTTCGGAACCCGGGGATGGGATCGTATCCATGATTTTTCCGGGTTCTCTTATGGAACTTGTTTCTGTGATTGGGGCCTTGCTGCTTTTTACTAAGAGTCCAAGAGACTCAAGGTAGCTCGAAGCTTCTATAAAATCGCGGCCAATGATATTGGGAATAAGAATTATTTCTTTACCCCTGCTTATCGTGAGATTTACTGATCCTCCCGGGTCGAGTTCTTCATTGAACTCCGGATCCTGGTTTATGATGTGATTTTCTTCAAAAGCATCGGAGTATTCTCCGGAGATACTGCCGCGCGCAAGGCCATGATCTTCCAGTGCCTGCAGGGCTTCTTCCTGACTCAGACCAACCAGATTGGGAACTAAAATAAAAGTGACTTCAGGACCTCGGCTTATAGTTACTTCTATGTTGCCTCCTACCGGGATATTTTTTCCTGATTCCGGAGTCTGCTCTATAATAAATCCTTCGGGAATCTCGGAATCATATATTTCATCTTTTATGACCATATTCAGGTCATAAAGTGAAAGCAGGACTTCCGCATTTTCTGCCGGGATATTTTCGACCGGGGGAACCGCTGCCATAGAGTTGGAAGCTGTTTCCCTATAATATCTGGAACTATAGACTATAAAAAGAGTCAGGAATGCAAGAATAAAGATCGACATTATAATAGGGATAATGGTACTTACCTTATTCAATCTTAACTTTTCTGCAAATGCACTTGCTTTATTTTTCCTTCGTCTTTTAAGGTCAAAACTCAAGGGCTTGTCGGTTCCATATTTTTGGAGGTCCCCTATAAGTTCTTTTATATTTGGATAGCGATCCGCAGGATTTTTTTCCAGACAATGCATTATGATTTTTTCCAGTTTCTCCGGTATATTTTCAATCAACTTTGATGGCCTTAAAGGCTTTTCGTATATGTGTTTAAGACTGATGTCAATGGAGCTACCGCCCCTGAAAGGAACATCTGCGGTCAACATTTCG